>JAYPDO010000084.1:0-510 GCA_038125285.1 Opitutia bacterium | reverse complement strand
GAGTGGTTGGATTTGGATTGCTTCGTCGGGTTCCTGGAACTTCTCGCAGAGGGTGAGGCCGAGGGTTAGGGTCGGGAGGTTGTGTTCATTGAGAGCACTGAGGTCTTCCCCGAGGGACTTACAGGTCATGCGGCCTTGTTTGTCACCTTCTAGAGGCGGCAGGTTGTTTTCCAGGAAAAAGCGTAGTCCGGCCAGATCACCTTCGCCCAGGCTTTTTGATGCCGCCAAGAGCAGTAAGTTGTTATCTAGGCGGATGCCAAGCCTCTCAAGGATGATGGGAAGGGTAGCCACAATAGCCAGTCCGATCCAATTGTCCGCTTTCACCGGGTCGGTGATTTTGTCTGGGTCAACCCTCATGGTAGGGTCAACGGTTTTCGGGATAGGGAAGTCAGTACGGGCAAGGACGAGCGTGGTGTTCTCAGGTTCTTGACATGGAGGGATGGCCATTGCGTTCCCCGCCTCGACTTGGCTGATCGCTTGGAGGCTGGACTCCGTGAAGCGGTTCAGGAG
>JAYPDO010000083.1:17142-18063 GCA_038125285.1 Opitutia bacterium | reverse complement strand
CCAGGGCGCCATCAAATACCGCCGGGCCAAAGTCTTCGAGGTCGAGCCCAAGCCCTCCATCGGGTACCGGATAGAAGGCCATGGCCGGGTCGACCCATTTGACAAGAACATCGTGCTCAATCTCGGGGAGTCCTACATATTTAAAATGAAGTCCAAGGATCAGCAAGCCTACCCCATGCTAGTCCACCAGCCCGACCCCATCCTGCCTTACAAATTCTTCCCTTACAACGGCTTCGAGCTGATGAACAACGAGCGCGACCTGGCCAGCCTCCGGTTCACCCCCATGCCGGATACCCCTGACAACCTGGAGCTCGGGAACCGCCAGTTCCGCCAGACCCTCAAGGGCAACTTTACCATCAACCGCCAGCCCCAGCCTTCCAACGATGGCGTTATCCATTTGACCGTCTTGATCCGCCGCGAAATCGTCGAGCAGTACATCGAGCTGCTGGAAGACGGCCACATCAAGCAGCCCATCTCCCTTGGTGCCGACACGATCGAGTTCTACAATGAGATCGTCAAAGGCTTCAACGAAGGCGAAGCCTGGCTAGGCGGCCTAGGGCAATATGACCGGCCGGGACACCGTGTCATCATGGTTCGCACGGATCCCACGCCGATATTGGCCGGTTTCCACTACTCCCCTGCCTTTCCCCGTCCGGTTATCCTGGAAAAGCGACAGATTCACACCATGAACTCCAGCCAGCCGGTCTCCTCCTCTAAATTTCTTGTCCAGTTCAAGAGTTCTGCCCAGGGGGACAAGTTTGTGAAAAAGCTCCTCCAGGAAGAATCCAAGTACAATCCTGCGATCGGAAGGACCTTAAGGGACACATCCCTGATTACCGAGTCCCTCCAGATCGCCTCCGCCATGGGGCTTGTCGAGGTCAACGAAAGGAAAGCCCTGGACGCATTCCGGAAGAAACGCCA
>JAYPDO010000083.1:15001-17132 GCA_038125285.1 Opitutia bacterium | reverse complement strand
AGGGGGACAAATTTATGTTTGAACTCCTCAAAGAAGAAATGAAGTACAAACCTGCGATCAAAGAGGCCTTGGAGAGGGCAAAACTCCTCCCGAAACCAACGGATGATCTGTCGGCCCCTGAGTTCGCCAACAAGATGGCCCCTGCCTTGGCGCTTGTCGAGGTCAACGAAAGGAAAGCCCTGGACGCATTCCGGAAGAAACGCCAAGCTTTTGATAGCCGGCTGAACAGTTTCAAGAGCCTTAATATCACCTACGCCGTCAATGACGAAGCGCTCGGGGAGGCCCAGACCCTCATCTTCAACGAGGACTACATCCGCGGGCTCCACAAACTCCGCCCCCACACATATCCCCTTATCGGGCTGGCCCCTATCCCCAAATACTTCGGCAATACCCGCATATCCTATTTCCAAGACCATGTGGAGTATCTCCTCCAAAGCCTCCTCGATGGTGCCCGTTCCGACAAAGTCCCCGAGAATTACCAGACCAGTTTCATGTATGAGGCCTTCGGAATCATCTACATGCTCCCCCTCTATGAAATGGACAACAAGGAGTTCATCCGGAAAGCCCTGGATCTTGTCGCGCTCCTTGCCCGTACGGGAAGAGAGAAAGACGCCGTCGGGGCCAACTACCTCCTCAACCTCATCCCGTTCGACAAGGAAGACGAAGAATCTGTCGCGGCATTTTTTAAAGTGGCGGAAAACTTCCGCTCCGGAGGGATTTTCAGCAAGGCTCTGGAGATCTATGAGCAGTTTTTCCCTATGACAGGTTCGCCTTATTATAAAGAAGCGTGCCTCTGGAGCGCGTTTTGCCGGGCCAGCAGCACCCCTCCCCAGTTTGGCGCGGCCAACCTTTCCTTGGAAAAATTCCTCAAGACCTATGGGAACAACGAGCCCCCCCGGGACGACCAGTTTTACTCCCTCTGGAGGCTTGTCGAGGCCATCCTCCACTATAACCAGTACCTCAAATACCACGAGGTCGATAAACAAACCGACATTCCCGAAAGCGAGCGCCTGGCCGCCCGTACCCTGGCCAAAGAGAACATCGACATCTCCATGGACCGGGTTAGCGAGGCCGTGGTTTACTCCCGCGTCGGGTATTCATGGCTACCAGAAGCCCTTGCCCTCTCCGCCCAATGTTACGCCCGCTTGCCACGCGAGGAAACCGCCAGCAAAGTTTACCAGGAAACCGCCAGCAAAGTTTACCAGGAACTCAAAGTTTTTTACCCGAAACACCCCAAAACGAAACAGTTTGAGATCGATTTTCCCGACATTGTCGGCAACTGACCCGCACAATTGCATGCACCCCTGGATAAAAGGTTGATTTCCAGGCACCCCAACCCATAATCCCGTCCCTTCAAACCCAAAATCCCCCCCTGCATCCCAGCATGAAAAAATACCTTCAGGCTTCTGTACCCTTAAGTTTCCTCCTTCTCCAGGCCACAGCCCAGGCCGCCGAGAAACAAACCCTCATGGACGAGCTGGTAGCGGGGGGAGCCTGGCTCATACCCCTCGGCGTCTTCTTTACCTGTTTCCTCGCCCTCACTATTTATAACATCATCAAGATCCGCAAAGGTCCCTTCCTGCGAACAGACGTTGTCGAGCAGATCATGCCTATGATTGAAGAGCTGGATTTCGAAAGCGCTTCCGCCCTTTGCGAGGCTAACCCGGCTCCCCTTACCAACATCATCAAGGCTGGCCTCGACCGCGTCGCCGAAAGTGACGAAGTTGACCCCGAATCCATCGAAAAAGCCATGGCCGAAGCCTCCACAGCCGAGCTGGCCGGGCCGTTCGTCTGGGTTAACTACTTGAACGTCGTCGGTTCCCTTTCCCCTATGATGGGTCTGCTCGGGACTGTTGTCGGGATGGTCGGTGCCTTCGCCCAGATGAAGGAGAGCATGGACGACGCCGGTGCCATGGCGGGTCAGATCCAGATCGCCCTCCTTACCACCAAGTACGGGCTGGTCGTCGCTATCCCTTCCCTCTTCGCATACTTTATCTTTAAAAACTCTTACGGGAAAATCGTTGCCCAAGTTGACGAGATTGTCGGCAAGTTCCACTTTGTCCTATGCCAGGCCATCCGCCGCAGCTACGAAGGCTACGAGTGATCAATTACCACCGGGGGCACCTTGGTA
>JAYPDO010000083.1:0-14991 GCA_038125285.1 Opitutia bacterium | reverse complement strand
GGTATAACTTGAGGCACGAGTTTTTAGAATCATGGCCAAAGGGAAGATGAAGAAAGCCGATATCGGCGGCGATGACGAACCGGATTTGACGCCGATGATCGACGTCATCTTCCTGCTCATCATTTTCTTCCTCATCGCAGGCAAGATGATCCAGGCCGGACGTCCCAAGATCGATGTCCCCATCGCAGCGGAAGCCATCAAGGCCGATAAAGATGCCCGTCGTATAGAGTTCACCGTAGACAGCCAGGGCAACCTCTACTTCCTGGAGTCCCACATCGGGGATGTAAGCAACCCCCAGCCTTTGACGGAGAAGATCGAAGAGAGGCGCACCCTCCTGGGGGCTGATGCAAGCAAGCTGCAGGTCTACTTGCGGGTCGACTCCGAGGCTACCTACGGGGACGTCAAAAGGGTCATGGGTGCCTGCGCTAAAGCCAAGCAGCAGAAGATCCTTTTCGCTGCCTACACAACTGAGTCCTGACCTCTCCCGAATCCCCCTTTCCCCACCAACAGCCATGCCAGCCCCGGAATTAGAAGAAGATTCAGTGGATTTGACGCCGATGATCGACGTTGTCTTCCTCCTCCTTATCTTCTTCATGGTGACGATGAAGATCGTCCAGGAAGAGACGGAGCTGATCGTTCCTTTGCCAGCCAGTTCCCAATCCTCCGAGCCCCCTGAATTCCCTCCCACCAATATTGAAATCGAGATCAAGTTTGGCGGTGTGGTCATTGCGGACGGCCTTCCGATGAGCGACGGGCCGGACGACCGTAACCTCACCAAACTTTCCCAACATTTGCTCCGTAACGGCCAGACTGTCATGAATGACCCTAACGCCAAGGTCATCATCAACATCCGGCCCGAAGGCCTTGCCCGGCATAAGTACACCATGAACGTGCTCAACTCCCTGACCACCGCGAATAAGGAGTTGGAAAAAATGTATGAACAACGGGGCACCCCCAAAGAGGAGCGAAGGCTGCTTACTACCATCATGTTCCAGTAATGGCTCCTACGAAGCAGGAAGAAGATAGCGTGGTATTGACGCCGATGATCGACGTCGTCGTCCTCCCCCTGATCTTCTTCGTGGTGACGATGAAGATCGCCCAGGAAGAGACCAAATTGTTCTTCCCTCCTCTTCCTACTACCGATGTCACCTCCCCACCACCTGGTTATCCGCTGACCAATATTGAAATTGAAATCCAGTCAAATGCCCAATTCGTCGCGGATGGCCTCCCAGTGGATCATTCTGGGGAACGGGGATTTCCCAGACTTTCGAAATATTTCTTTCTCCAAGGACAAGCCGTTCTCAACGACCCCAAAGCCGAAGTGGTTGTTAATATCAATCCTCAGGAGCAAGCCCGGTTCCAATATACGGCCGATGTCCTTTACGCCCTTTCCCGTCCCAACAAAGCGTTGGACACCATGCAAGGGGAAATGGACATTCCAAAGGAGAAACGGAAGCTATAAACCCAGGTAAAGTTCCATTGACCCAACCTGCCCCCGCCCAACACACCATGCCTGTTGTAACCCGCCTCAACCATACACGCATGCGCGTCGATGACCTCGAGCGCACCGTAAAATTTTACAAGGACATCCTTGGCCTGGAAGAAGTGCGCCGCCATACATCCCCCCGGGGTTCCCAGCTCGCATTCCTCAAGGCACCCGGTAGTGAGGAGCTGATCGAAATCACTTACTTCCCAGATTCCGGCCCTGTCCAGGTACAGGAAGACCTTGTCCACCTTGCCTTTGAAGTTGAGTCCATGGAAGCTTTCCAAAAGCACATCGAATCCCACGGGGTCAAATTCTCCGACGGCCCTACCAAGAGCGGTTCCGGGACGACCTTCGCCTTTGTCGATGCCCCCGAAGGCTACGAGATCGAGTTGCTCGAACTCCCCAAGGAGTGAACCTATCCCTGGTGGCGTCCGCCCGGCTTGGCTCCAATAAATTTTTCATTTTTACCATTGCGCAAACCAGGAAAACGGATTTCTTAGCCCTCCTTTTTCCCCAAATCCCAGAGCCATGGCACAACCCAAACGCAAACAATCCAAAGCCCGCAGCCGCAAGCGTCGCGGAGCTAACCGCTTTAAAGCCCCGCAGGTCGTCCTGGATCCTACGGACAACTCCCCGTTCCTGCCCCATCGTGTCAACGAGTCCACCGGCATGTACCGCGGGCGTCAGGTCAAGGAGCCGAAGGAGGCTTGATCCCCTTTCTTCCATCTTAACCCGCGCTTGCCCCCTGACCCCCGGGGCAACCCCAACTAGATGAACCCAGCGGCTTTGGCGATCGACGCCATGGGCGGGGACTTAGGCCCCACCGAAGTTGTTGAAGGCATCAACCTTGCAGTTGTAGCCAACCAAATCCCCCAACAGATCATCGTAGTTGGACGGGAAGACGAGTTGAAGCCCCTCCTCCGGGAACGCGGCTTGCTCGGCAAGCCTTTTATCCGGATCCACCATGCCCCGGAAGTGATTGGCATGGACGAGAAGCCGACGGACTCCCTCAGGCGCAAGAGGGATTCCTCCATGCTCCAAGGCATCGAGCTGGTCAAAAACGGCGAAGCCGCAGCCATCCTCAGCTCCGGGAACACCGGCAGCCTCATGGCAGGTGGAACCGTTCGGCTCAGGACCCTGGAAGGCATTGACCGCCCGGCCCTGGCCACCGTCATGCCGGGAACCGCCCGGAATAGCAAGTGGTGCCTCATCGACGCCGGGGCCAATCCCGAGTCCAAACCTGAGAACCTGGTACACAATGCCATCCTCGGCACCCATTACATGCGGGGCGCCCACAATATCCCCAGGCCCAAGGTCGGCCTCCTCAGCATCGGCACGGAGGAAGGCAAAGGAGGCAACCGCGTCAGCGAAACCCACAAGCTCCTGCAGTCCGCCTCGGCTGTGATCGATTACCATGGCCTCGTCGAGGGCTTCCAGGTATGGTCCAACGTGGTCGACGTCGTCGTTTGCGACGGATTTGTAGGAAATATCCTGCTCAAAGGCAGTGAATCCCTTTTCCACGCAATCCAGGGCATCCTCAGGGAAGAACTGGAAGGCAACACCATCCGCAAAACTGGTGCCATGCTTGCCAAGGGCGCATTCCGCTCCATGAAAAAACGGCTCGATCCGGAGGAATTTGGCGCGGCACCCTTGCTTGGTTTGAAGGGGCATGTCCTTAAGGCGCACGGCTCCTCCAACCGCTTTTCCTTTGCCAGCGCTATCAAAATTGCCAAGGAATTACTCCAGCACGATCTGATCGAGGGCATCACCCAAGACGTGAAAACCATAAATTCTACCATGCAGGAACACCAGGCCCCTACTCCCGAAGCGCCCCAGGGCGCTGCCTGATTCCCACTACCCTACCTATTACCGATGCCAGCCACAAACGGATCTGTAATTATCCGGGGGACAGGGTCGTGTTTGCCCGAAAAAGTCCTGACCAACTTAGACTTGAGCAAGATCGTCGATACTTCCGACGAGTGGATCCAGACCCGTACCGGAATCTGCCAACGGCGGATCTCCGGTGAGGGCCAGTCCACCAGCGACCTTGCCGTTGAAGCCGGCAGGAAGGCTCTGGAAGACGCGGGTATCGACAAGGGCGATATCGACCTGCTCATTGTCGCAACCATCACCCCGGATGTCCCCTTCCCTTCAACAGCTTGCCTGGTCCAGGCAAAGCTCGGCCTTGGAAAGATCACCGCATTCGACCTGGAAGCCGCCTGTTCCGGGTTCCTTTATATTTTGGACACAGCCACGGCCATGCTGCAAAGCGGCCGGTATAAAAACGCCCTCATCATTGGTGCTGAAAAGATGTCCAGCGTGATGGACTGGGAAGACCGCAAAACCTGCGTGCTTTTCGGGGATGGGGCTGGTGCGGCCGTGCTTACCTGGGTGGAGGAACCTGGCTACGGCTTGGTCGATTCCACATTGCACGCCGACGGCTCCCACGAAGAACTCCTCCATATGCCCGGCGGCGGCAGCCGTACCCCGGCCTCCTCAAAATCCCTCGAAGACCGCCAGCACTTCCTCAGGATGAAAGGCAAGGAGATCTTCAAGCATGCCGTCAGGAACATGTGCAAAGCCGCTCAAACCCTCCTTGACCGCCAAGGCCTGGACATTGCGCAGGTGGACCGTGTCATCCCCCACCAAGCCAACATCCGCATCATTGACACAATCCAGGAACGCCTTGATATCCCTAAGGACAAGTTATACAACAACCTTGAATTTTATGGGAATACTTCTGCAGCCTCCATCCCCATCGCCCTTGACGAAGCTTGCCGAAAAGGCTTCGTCCGGCATGGCGACCTCGTGCTTTGCATCGCCTTTGGCGCAGGGTTGACCTGGGGCGCTTCCCTCATCAAATGGTACAAATCTTTCTGACAATGAAACCCCTCCAAGCCTTTCTCACTACGATCCTGGCCCTTTTTTTGTTAGCTGCCGACTTGGATGCCGACATCGGCTTGAATCCCCTCAAGCTCTTTAAAAAGGGCAAGGACGATTTCGACAAAGTCGTCCCTTCCGCCCAGGAGCAGCGGGATGCCTTCGACCTCTATAACGAAGGCAAGGCCGCCCAAGAAGCCGGGAGCGAAGGCCGGGCGATCAAGCGTTACAAGAAAATCACCGAGGATTTCCCGCACACGGACGCCGCTCCTAATGCCTATGCCCGCCTCGGGGAAATCTACCGCGACAAACGCAAGTGGGACAAAAGTTTTGGATCCTTCCAGGCCATTATCGACAAATACCCCGCCTATCCAGGCTTTGACGAGACCCTCGCCCGCCAGTATGAACTGGCCATCATGCTTATGGAAGGTGCTCGTGGCAAGATCCTCCTCGTGATCCCCGGCTTTAAAAATTACGACAAAGCCAAGGAGTTCATGCAGAAGGTCTACGATAACGCACCTTACAGCAAAACCGCACCGTTGGCTCTTATGAACCTTGCCGAAATCGCAAACAAGCAAGATGACGAAGAAGAGGCGATCGATGCCCTAGACCTCCTGGTCAACAACCACTCCGAGAGCCTGCTTGCCCCCCAGGCTCACCTCAAACTGGCTGACATCTATGCATCCCTCGTCAAAGGGCCTACCTATGACCAGGGTTCCACCCTCGAAGCGATCAACTATTACGAGGACTTCCTGATCCTCTACCCTGACAGCCCCCTGGTTGCCGACGCCGAAAAGGCCCTGCTGAAAATGAAGGAAATTTACGCCGAGAACAAACTCATCACGGCCGACTTCTATTACACCTACCGCAAAAACCAACGGGCCGCGCTCAATTTTTACAACGAGACTATCACGGTAGCCCCGGATTCCAAGGCCGCCCAAGTAGCCAAAGAAAAGATCGATGCGATCAACAATGGCGCAAAACCCGAAGGGACTTTCCGCAAACCTTTCGGCCAATAATCCTTCCAAACCCGGACAACACGACATGCCAGGGCAACAACCATCCAGGCGCAAGTTTCTCCTTGCAGCACCCTTGCTCCTCCTTCCCTCCGGTTGCGCTACCTACAAGCTCGGTCTGCCGGAAGGCCCGCCCTTCAACAGCGTACATGTCGAAGTGGTTAAAAACTCCAGCTTTGCCCCCCTGATGCAGGGGGAACTCACCCGCGCCCTCCGGGAAACGTTTGCCACCGGCCCGAGCCATGTCCGCCTGGGTGCTGCGGAGGCCTCCGACGCCACCCTCAGCATAACGGTAGACAATTACCGCCGCCGGATGGCCACCACCAACCCAAAGGACACGGGCGAGCCCAACTCCTACCACTTGGAAATTTTTGCCAAGGCCACCTTGGTGGACAACCGTACCGGCAAAACATATTTCAAAGGCCGCCCTTTCCGGCAATCCATCCGCAGTTTCGGCTCCGACCTCCTCCCCGAACGCGAACGCCAGAACCTACCCCTCCTGGCGCGTGACCTGGCCAAGGATATTTACGAAGAGGTCACGACCGCCTGGTGATCCCGGCCAACCCCTTTTTCCCGGCCTGATGAACCCACCGGTCTTGGCACCTTCCATCCTCGCCGGAAACCACGCCCATCTTGCCGACAGCCTCCAAATTGCCGCCGATGCCGGGGCAAGCTGGGTACACATCGACATCATGGACGGCCATTTTGTCCCCAACCTTACCTTCGGCCCCCAAACCGTGGCCGACCTGAGGGGAGGTTCCCCGCTTTTTTTCGACACCCACTTGATGGTCTCCAACCCGGATCCCTTTGTCGAACCATTTGCCCGTTCCGGTGCGGACTCCATCACTATCCACGTGGAAGCCACGCCGTACCCTTCCCGTACCCTGAGGGACATCCGCAACCTGGGTTGCAAAAGCGGCATTGTTCTCAACCCGCCCACGGACATCTCCTCCGTCCTCCCCCTTCTCGGTGATGCCGACCTTGCCTTGGTCATGACCGTCAACCCCGGTTTTGGTGGCCAAGCCTTCATGCAGGACCAGCTGCGCAAAGTGGAAACACTGGCCGCCGTAAGGGATCGTCTCGGGCTTGCCTTCCGGATCGAAGTCGATGGCGGGGTCAATTCCGAGAACTGGAGCCTTTGCCGCGATGCCGGGGCTGACACGTTTGTCGCTGGTACTGCCTTTTATAAACATCCCGAAAAAGCCGCCTTCCGCAAAGCTGTAGAAGCCAAGATTTAACCTGATACCTGCCCGACCCAATGCCCAACATCCGATCCTCCCTCTTCTTGACCTATTTTTTGGCCGCTATCCTCCTTACCAGTTGTTCCGATCCCAAGCCGCGCCGCCCCTCCGGCCCGCCGCCTTCCCAATCACAGGGGGCATCTCTTAATTTATCCGACCCAAAAACCCAGGAAGCCCTCCAGGAAATCGCCCGCACCATGGGCCGGGAAATGGGTCGGGAAGCTGCCAAGGAACTCAAGAAGGAATTGGGCAACATCCAGCTTTCCTCCACCCCATCCGGAAGCCCAAGCCCGTCTACCCCTCAGGATCAGGAACCGGTTTCCAAATCCAAGCATACCGTATCCCTGTCCCACTGCACCCCTGCCGTCCGCGAGTATTACGAAGCCCGCCCCAAGCAATTTACCCTGACCACCTTGGACAACATCCCTGACGACTTGGTCTGGGACGACGGCAGTAAGCTCGAACCCTTTTCATCCCCCGATGCCGTCAAGGGCGGCACCTTCCAGGACTTCATGTTGGATTTCCCCCGCACCCTCCGATTCCTAGGGCCGGATGCTAACGGCTCCTTTCGCAACTATATCCTGGACTACAATGCCATGTACCTTGCCCATCCTTACCCGAATGGGGACGGGGATTATCCTGGGCTGGCCACCAAGTGGGCCATTGCCCCGGATGGCAAGACCATCTACTTCAAGCTCAACCCCAAAGCCAGGTATTCCGACGGCAAACCCGTCCGTGCAACGGATTATTTTTTCCATTTTTACTTCATGCGGAGCCCCCACATCACTGCCCCTTGGTACAACGACTTCTGGGGGGAGGAGAAGTACCCGAACATCACGATCTACGACAAGGAGACGATCTCCATCACCCATTGGAAAGCCAAGCCAGACATTGTTGAACGGTGCGGGCAAGTCCGTCCTGTCCCCGAGCATTTTTACCAGGAGTTGGACGAGTTTTTCGTGGAGGACTACCAATGGAAAATGGAGCCTACGCCCGGAGCCTACCATGTACTGCCGGAGAACGTTAACAAAGGCACTTCTATTACCCTGACCCGCGTGCCCGATTGGTGGGCAGACGACCTCCGCTTCTTCAAAAACCGGTTCAACCCGGAGAAGATCAACGTCATGGTTGTCCGGGAAATGGCCAAGGCGTTCGAACTCTTCAAGAAGGGGGAGATCGACATCCATGGCCTGGCACTCCCCAAATATTGGTACGACCAACTCGCGGATAATTCCCTAGAAGTCGAGAAGGGGTACATCCATAAAATCCAGTTTTACAACCAGATCCCCAGGCCGACCTATGGCTTGCGGATCAATACTTCCCTCCCCCACTTGGATAACAGGGATGTCCGCCTTGGCATCCAGTATGCCCTCAACTGGGACCTTGTACTGGATCGGGTTTTCCGGGGTGATTTTGTGCGGATGAATACCGTTACCGACGGGTATGGCTCGAGGAGCCACCCATCCTTGCAAGCCCGGAAGTTTGATATCGGGAAGGCTCTCGAACACTTTGCCAAAGCCGGCTTCAAGCAGAGGGATGCTGATGGGATCCTGACCAACGACAAAGGGGAAAAGCTCTCCTTCACGATTTCGACCGGTTACAAGCCCTACGAAGATGTCCTGACCGTATTGAAGCAGGAAGCCCCCAAGGCCGGGCTGGAATTGCATCTCGACATGCTCGAACCCACCTCCGCCTGGAAGAAAATCCAAGAAAAGAAGCACCAGATCGCCTTTTTCGCCCTGGGGGTTTCCGTAGAGATGTACCCAAGGTTTTGGGAAACCTACCATTCCGACAATGCCTACAAATTGGAGGGCGATGCCAAATACAACGCGGACGGCTCCCTCAAACCTGGCCTGGAGCAAAAGATGCAGACCAACAATGCCACCATTACCGCCGTCCGGGAAATCGACCATCTGATCAACACCTACCGGGAATCCGAGTCCTTGGAAGAAATTACCCGGATCGCCCATACCTTGGGTGAAAAACTCCATGAAGAGGCGGCCTTTGTCCCCGGTTGGGTCAAGCCCTGGTACCGGATAGGGCATTGGCGCTGGGTCAAGTTCCCCGAACATTTTGACGGCATGGAAAGCACTGAGCCAGGGGAATTCCATGTCCATTGGATTGACGAAAAGGCCAAGGAAGAAACCCTCAAGGCGATGGAAACTGGCGCGGCTTTTGAAAAGGCCGTCAAAGTCCTCGACCCCTACCACCTCCGCAAGGAGTAATGCCCGCCCCACTTCTCCAGGTAAAAGGCTTGTGCAGCGCCTTCGATACGGACGAAGGCCGGGTCACGGCTGTCGATGGGGTTTCTTTCGAAGTCCATGCTGGCAAGACGCTCGGCATCGTCGGGGAAAGTGGCTGCGGAAAGAGCGTGACCGCCATGTCTATCCTCCGCTTGCTTCCACAACCCATGGGCGTGATTACGGGCGGGGAAGTCTTGTTTGAGGGCCAAGACCTGGTGAAGATGCCGGTGGACGATCTCCGAAAAGTCCGGGGGAACCAAATCAGCATGGTCTTCCAGGAGCCTATGACCGCACTGAACCCTGTCCAACGGATCGGCCAACAACTTAGCGAAGGGCTCATCCTCCACAAAGGCATGGATCCCGAGGCCGCCATCCTGAAGTCCGTGGAGTTGCTTGGCCAAGTTGGCATCCCGTCCCCAGAAATCCGGGCCATGGAGTACCCCCACCAACTCTCCGGCGGTATGCGCCAACGGGTGGTCATTGCCATCGCCCTTGCTTGTGGACCCAAACTGGTGATTGCCGACGAGCCGACTACCGCCCTGGACGTGACCATCCAAGCGCAGATCCTCGACCTCATCCGGAACCTCCAGCGGGACATGGGCATGGGCATGATCCTCATCACCCACGACCTCGGGGTCATTGCCGAGACTTGCGACGAGGTCTGCGTCATGTACGCCGGACGGATTGTCGAGCGTGCCCCGGTGGAACAAATTTTCAATTCTCCCCGCCATGCCTATACCCAAGGCTTGCTGGCCTCCATCCCCAGGTTGGACGATGTCCCCAAATCCGTGTTGCCCACCATCGAGGGGATCGTCCCTTCCCTGTCCCAGCTCCGTCCTGGCTGCCGGTTCGCCCCAAGGAGTGGCCGGGAGCATGGGGAAGCCTTGCTGGAGCAAAGCCCGAACTATGCCGAGGTGGGGCCAGGGCATTGGGTCGAAGCCTGCCCGGTATGCACAGGTGATGCGCCGCTGGGCCGTATAAGTCCCAAAGTGTCGGTCCCTGAAAAACCGATGGATCCAGGCCACACTGTTTCTGCCAAGGGCGAACCGCTCCTTTCCACCAAAGGGCTCAAGCTGCATTTTCCCGTCCGCAGCGGCGTATTCCAACGGGCAACCGGTGCCTGCCGCGCCGTCGATGGGGTCGACCTGGAAATCCGGCCTGGCGAAACCCTTGGGCTCGTCGGGGAAAGCGGTTGTGGTAAATCCACCTTGGGAAAAACCCTCGCCCGCCTCTACAAGCCTACCGAAGGGAGCATTCGTTTTGACGGGCAGGAAATCGCCGGACTCCATGGCCGTGGTCTCAAGGCTCTGCGGCGTGAAGTGCAAATGATTTTCCAGGATCCGTACGAATCCCTGAACCCTCGCCAGACCGTTGCCAACATCCTGGAAGAGCCCTATATCATTCACAAAATGGGGACGTCCGCAGAGCGAACAGAATGGGTTGCTGGGCTTCTGGAAAAAGTCGGCCTACCCCAGTCCGCCGCAAGCCGTTTCCCTTTCGAGTTTTCCGGGGGTCAGCGGCAGAGGATCGGCGTCGCCCGGGCATTGGCCTTGAAACCCAGGCTGATCATCTGTGACGAAGCCGTGTCCGCCCTCGACGTTTCCATCCAAGGACAGATCCTCAATCTTTTGCAAGACCTCCAGCGGGAATTCGGCCTCGCCTATCTCTTCATCTCCCACGACCTCGCCGTGGTGAAACATGTATCCGACCGCATTGCCATCATGTACCTGGGCAAAATCGTGGAGACCGCGGACGCAGCAAGTGTCTACGCCACCCCTGCCCATCCGTATACCCAGGCCCTCCTGTCCTCGGTCCCCCAGCCCGACCCGTCACGGGAAGTCACACGCCAACCGCTTTCCGGCGATGTCCCTTCGCCCATCCATCCTCCCTCTGGGTGTGCCTTCCACACCCGTTGTCCAAAGGCTTTCGACGAATGCTCGAAAGCCGTCCCGGCACTCAGGGAAACCGGAGGCAAACGCCATTGGAAGGCCTGCTACTTGGAGTGAGGGTATCGCCTTACTTCAGCGGCGAGTAGTCTGTCGGGTCCAGGAATACGCTGTCCACTTTTTCGACAATTTTGCCACCCGCGTCCTTGTGGGATTGCTCGTAAACCTTTTGCCACTCCGGGTCGTTGCGGAAGGCGTCCCAGGAATCGTTGCGGGCTTGTTCGCTCGGGTAAGCCAGGATATAGACCAGGGTGTTGCCTTGCTTGGCGCCATTTGCGGGCGTCCAATAGCCTACCATCTCCATGCCATGTTTCTTGAAAAGCCGGTTGGTGTGGTCCCGGAACCTCTTGTGGAGGGCTTCCAGCTTCCCTTCGTGTGTTGTGTACGTGCGCATCTCAAAAAAACGGTCTTTTGCCGCTGTGGTGCTAGGGGTGGTCATGGCCATAATTGGAAGTAGCAGAAGGAATGGGAAATTTTTCATTGTTCTCTAGAAGCTCGTACATGACATTGTCGAGGCTGGTTCAAGGCGTCAAGTGCCGGAAAGCGGGATCTGATATTGCTTTGCCCTTTACCTGATATTGGGACATCATGCGATGCTTCCCCGTTCCCCTTGGTCTTTTGGCCTTTATTTCAGCTTCCTTTCTTTGAGAAGGCCGTGTCAAACCCGTCTACTGCGGGGACGCAACCGGGTGTTTTCTCGCCATCGAGGATGACCGTGGCAAGGAGAACCCTAAGTTCGGTAACCTCTTTGCAAGTGATGACCTCGGGAAACTTGGAAATGGCTCCTACCGTCCGGCCTGGATACCTTGGATGGCAAAAGCGCCCTCCTTTCCAATGGCAAATCCCTGCTCCTGGTGGACACGCTAGGAGGGAACAGGTTCGTCTCCCATGATGGGGGGATACATGATCCGACCCCTTCCCTAATGGTACTTCCAGTATAAAGGCCAGCTTGGCCAACGGGATATTCGTCCTCTTAGGGTAACCATCCCGTTACACAAACGACAGCAAGTCCTTGCACGACCTTCCGCCCGCATTCCCTCCCGGCTAAGTCGCGGCCTCCCCTGCCGGTACTCTCATTAGTGTAGACGGGAATCGCCACAACATCCTCCGCAACTTGGACGGCGGGAATTCGTGGGTGGAAGTTTTCCAGTTCCAACAGGAGACCCTTCATGTGCGAGGGGCGCAAGGCATCCGCGACATTTCAGTTCGTCTATGTCCTGGAGAGAAAGCCTTGCGGTAGCTTATCCAATTTCATCCTCATCTGCCCGTCCCCGGTGCCATTGAACCCCAATCCTTAGCGAATTTTAGACAGCCTTGGAACGTCCTATGGGAGGAAAGGCTTCGTCAAAGCAGGATAGCCTACAATTGATGACACCAAAAGGTGATCAATGCAAAGGTTCGCTAAAGATTCAGCCTTTGAAAAAAAACGTGGGATTTTTCCTTGGCAAACAGAACCGCAAGCCTATGTTCTCGCGTTCAAATTTTTTTGACGGGTGGAATTCCCCCATTTTCCTACCCAATTCCCCAACGCCCCCCGACAGAATGAAAAATCTGAAACTAACCGTAAGCCCGCGCGAGACCCGCGGTCGTGCCAAAGCCCGCAAGTTGCGCAACGAGGAGAAAATCCCCGCTGTCATTTACAGTGAAGGGAATTCCCGCCTTTGCTCCGTTCCCGAACGGGACTTCGTGGATCTTCGTAAGGCCATGGCCGGCAGCGCCTCATTGGTCGAATTGGATGAAGGCGGCAAGTCTTCCCTTACCCTGATTAAGGATTTCCAACGCAATGCCATCACCCGTAAGTTTGTGCACATCGACTTCCTGGAGGTCGCCCAGGACAAGGAGTTCAACACTTCCGTCCGAGTCGTCCTTACCGGAGAAAGTGTCGGTGTAAAGAAGCACGACGGGATCCTCCAGCAACTCATTTCAGAGGTGCCGGTACGCTGTTTGCCCAAAGACCTTCCCTCGATTTTCGAACTGGACGTCACCAATGTGAACCTAGGCGAATCCCTTTCCGTGAAGGACTTGCCTTCCTCTGACGGGGTCACCATCGGTTTGGACGATGACCAATTGATCATGACCGTCACAGGTTCCGCTGGTGGCCGTGCTGCCGCTGTTGCAGCCCAGGCCAAGGAGGAAGGAAAGGAGAGCGAATAATCCGTTTTGTCGCCCTGGCTTTCCAACTTCTTGGTCAAAAGGAAAGAGGCTCCCCTGCCCCCGGCTCCCCAAACTGGCTTCCTTGCCCTGGTCGGGCTTGGCAATCCAGGTGACCAATACAAAGCCACCCGGCACAACATCGGCTACCAATTCCTCGACTACCTCGCACAATCCCAAAAGCTGACCTGGAAAAAAGAGAAACGCTACGAATCCGAATCCGCCACCCTTGAATTGGCCGGGCAAAAGCTCCTTCTCCTCAAACCGCAAACCTTCATGAACAACAGTGGAAAAAGTGTCTCCAGCCTAATGCGCTACCAGCGCTGGCCGGCGAGTAGCCTCATTGTTGCACATGACGAAATCAACCTACCCTTCGGCACCCTCAAGCTCTCCAACCAAGGGTCAGCAGGTGGCCACAATGGGATAAATGATATTTTCCAACACGGGGCGAGGGACATCCTCCGTTTCCGCCTTGGGATCGGGCAAAAGCAACACAAGCACATGGAGCTGACCGACCATGTCCTCGGGAAATTTTCCAGCGAAGAATCCCAAACTCTACTAACCCGCTTGTGCGAATGGGAGCAGGCTCTCGGGCTGATCCTCTCCCAAGGTGCCGTCCAGGCCATGAATTTTATCAACAGGAAAGAAAAAAACCATGAGCTCAACTGAACAACGTAACTACCAGGCAACGTTCGTCCTGGACACCCGCGACAACAACGAAACCCTGGATGAAATTATCACCCGTCTGAGCGAGACCATCGGCTCCTTCGAGGGAGAGGTTGTGAAAGTCCACAACCTTGGCATCCGCGATTTCGCTCGCACCCCAGTCCGCGGGTTCGTGTCCGCACCCTACATCCAGATCGACTTCCGGAGCACATCCAATGGCCCCGCAGCTCTCAAGGAACTCCTCCGGCTTGACAAGACGATCGACCGCGTAGTCGTGTTCGGCGCTAACTGACAGGCTGTCCTGGCCGTTCATAAATTTCAGGGAAAGCTGGATCCATGTCCTTCAACAAAGTCATCCTCATGGGGAACCTCACCCGCGACCCGGACTACCGGGTCACCCCCAGCGGCCACCAGATTTGCAAGATCGGGATCGCCGTGAACCGTCGTTTTACTACCCAGTCCGGCGAACACAAGGAGGAAACCACTTTTGTTGATGTTGATGCATTCGGGCGCCAAGCCGAAACGATCAGCCGCTACTTCACAAAAGGCCGGCCGATCCTTATCGAAGGCCGCCTCCGCATGGATCAGTGGCAGACCCCACAAGGTGAAAACCGTTCCCGGCTGACCGTCAGCATGGAAACCTTCAGCTTTGTAGGTGGTCCCGAGGGTCATGCCGGAGGCCAAGGTGGTGGCCAACAGCACCCTGCCCAGCCCCAACCCTTTGCCCAGCACCCCGTACCGCCTCCGCCTGCCGACATGGATTATGCCCCTCCTCCGGAGGTTGCTGCTCCTCTGCCTCCCGTCCAGCATGCCTCCGCCCCGCCCCCTCCGGAGGAAGAGGAAGATGTCCCTTTCTGACCCACTCCCAAATTTTCATTAAACCCAACCTCTGGAATTTAACCCGAACCCAAAACCGACCATGGCCAACCAGTCCGTCCTTTTGTTAAAACCCCTTGAACACCTTGGCGCCGAAGGCGAAGAGGTCAATGTCCGCGCAGGCTATGCCCGCAACTTCTTGATCCCCAAGAAGCTCGCCGTGCCTTTGACGCAGTCCAACCGCCGTTACATTGAGGCCTTGAACCAACGCCGCGTCGAGCGCGAACGGGAGGAGCTGGCCGGTGCGGAAAGGCTTGCCGCCCAGATCAAGAAAAGCTCTATCGCCATCGCGGTGAAGACTGGGGAAGGCGGCAAAATGTTCGGCTCCGTTACCATTCCCAACATCCTTGAACGTCTCCAAGAAGACGGGATCGAACTGGACAGGAAACAGGTCCATACCGATGGTCCGATCAAGGAACTTGGACGCCACCAAGTCACCGTCAAACTCCATGCCGACGTGCAAGTGACGATGAACATCGAGGTGGT
>JAYPDO010000082.1:9516-18346 GCA_038125285.1 Opitutia bacterium | reverse complement strand
GTCCCCAAGTGACCCCAAGCGCTGAGCGCAGAGTGAGTGAGCGCAGAGAGCGCAGGTTGACATATTTAGTAGGTTGACCTATTTATAAAGATCCTTAGATTATCTGGTAAATTATCCATTTGTAACCTTAATGCTCAAAAAGCCTAGAACCTCTTTTGCTTTACTTGCAATATGATTAATTGCTTGAGTTTTATCCATCCCTGCATTAAGGCCTATCCCATACTCATTAGCAAAAGAATTAAACGAATCGTAGTCATTTAAGTAATGATTTAATCTCTCAGATATTTTCCACTCATTGTCTTTAACAATTAGCCAAAAAGGTGTGTGAGTATTTCTACTGAACCATTTCTTACTATCAAAGGTGAGCATGCATGTAAAGGAATGGGCGCGAAAATAAAACCCATGACCATACTTCGTGCTCGTTGTCTTCATTCCTTTAAAATCTGTGAATTCCCACTCTCTAAGAATAGGATTACACTCTTCAATAATGTCAGCAAAGTTTGTTGCTATTCTACCGTTCATAGGATCGAGGTCAGATTCACTCAAAGGAGGCATTCCCTCGGTGTCCATCTTATTGCATAGCTCATGCATTTGAAGTAGATCAGAAGCTAAACGATGGTTATGATCTTTATTGTTTACTCTCTCAATCTGGTTTAGAAACTCAGTCCAAGATCTTAAAACAACTTTTTCTGTGTGGCCACCAGTCCTTTTTTCGATTTCTAGCTTTAGGGAATTAAGTCGTTTATCAGGGGCAAGAAATAATATTTTTCCTTCATCCGTGATTTCATTCAGATAATTGTTTGGCTGATTATCAGTTAGGTTTGCCCAGAACTTACCTTCAATAATTACTGATTTATTACCGTCAGCATCTAATCCCGTTACGTCTGGTCTTCCATTAGAATCCGTCGACATCTCTGTCACATAGTATGTGGGAACATTCTCAACGCCAAGAACAACTTTTAAAGCCTCTTGAGATGCCTGATATTCGTTTAGCAAATAAGCAATACCGCTATTTGCGACGTTTTCATACTCCGAGATGAAGTTGCTCGCAATGTGGGCTATGAGTGAATTTTGCATTCAGTGCTCCATGAAATATAACGCCCCCAGCTGGGCCGCGTAGCTTTTGACATGTAGCAAACCATTGGTTTGCGGAGAGTCAAATGCGGAGTCGGCTCAAGCTTGTTGTTGTCTGGCGCGAAGCGGCGGACAACAACAAGCTTGGGCGAAGCGCGGCTGGGGGCGTTGCCCGGACATAAAGCGGAGCGAGGAACGAGCGGAGCGTCCGGGCAACAATTTATTAGATAATTTTTAGATATTCTTCACTTCCTGCCCAACTACATTGATTTTCTATAAAAAACGTGCCTTGGCTAATTGGATATCACCCTGAAACGTTGGATATCTAGATTGTGATCCGTGAAAAAAATGGGGGTTGAAAATTGAATGGACAACCCTTATATTTGCTCTGATTTGGGTTTGGCAAGGTTGTTTGGATAGCTTGAGTTCGATGCGAACGAAGCCGAACATATATGCAGGAACTGCAGCAGTATTTTTCCTGTATTTTTTCAACGACCGCTCTTCTCCCTGATTTACTTTCCTGTTCCTTCTGACTTTGCCTTGGCTGCGCGCGCTGCAGTTTCCCGCACACCGGGGTCGGGGTGGATGGTGAGTCCCGGGGGCAATTCCAAATCTTTGGGGAGTTTCCCGAGATCCAGGAGCTTCCGCAAACAAGCGGCTTGGTAGAAGGGGTTATTCGGGAAACGGGCCATCAGGGCAAGGGTCGTGTTGGCTGGGTCATTGCCTTTTCCTGCATTGGCCAGGTCCTTGGCGAGGCAGGCATCGAGCAAGTCGTGGAGACTGACCAATGCCGGTGGGTTGCAGTCTCCCTCGATTACTTGGATTGTCTTTTCCAGATGGTCGCGGAATTCGCCGGTTTTCCATTTTTCGCGGAGGCCTTTGAGTTGGGGCAAGTAGGGCTTTGCATTGCCTGCGTAGGCTTGGAAGGTTTTCAGGCGGGCGGGAGCCCGCATAACCATGCCCCAGCGGTCGAATTCGAAAGTGTCCCAACAGAGGGGCAACCCTTCTTGGATGTGGAGGCGGGCAAAGAGGTCGAGGCCTTGGGCACGGACGCCGTCGTCCATCATTTTGTAGTTCAGGGCAGCATGTTTGATGGATTCGTAAATCGGATGGGCCATCCGGGCGGTGTCTTCCCCGGTAAAGAAATTCAATGCGTAGGCGGCACTGCTGCGGGTTCGGCCGGAGGAGTCGCCCAAAAGCTCGGTCAGGGTGGAGTAAAGCAACTCCTTGTCCACTCCCTCAAGCGGGTTCGAGCCGTCCCGGAACTGTGGGAGGATGCCGTCAAAGTAAAGGGGTGCGTAGCGGCCGTTCGCATAACCGAGGGCATAGGCCAGAGCTTGGCGGCGGGGCCTCATCGGGCCGTGTTCCCTGGGTTCCAGGAGGGCTTTGAGCAAGTCGGGGATGGCGGGCTTGGAAAGCTGCCCCAGCCGGGCGAGGGCATATCCGGCGGAGATGGCGACTTGGTCGTCCGGATCATGCAGCGCATTGGCCAGGACAGGGACGGCCTTGGCTGCGCGTCCACCTTGGTATCCCAGGGCTGCACACGCCCCGGCGCGGGCATTGGCATCAGGAGCCTTGGCCATCTTGGTCAAGGCCGGGACAAAGTCCCCCTCCTTCTTACCCAAGTGTTTGGCAATCCACTCCCGGCCGATGGGGGACCAGTCGTCCAGTTTGCCTACCAACCCGTCTGCCCCCATCCCGGAAGTATCAGCCAACCTCCAACTCCCGGACGCGATGGTTTCCCGGACTTCCTGGCATCCCAACCATCCGGACTCGTCCTGTCCCTTCCCGGTCAGGTAGATGGCCCGCCTGGGCAAGGATGCGAACAGGACTTGGGCGGCTGTGGGATCCAGGAGCTGGCCACCGTACACCCCTCCAAGGGGTTGGTTCACGAAACTGCCGTCGGGCTTCCTGGTCAGGGCGTAGTACCAGCGGAGTTCCTTGTGGAAAGCGGCCACCAGTTGCGGCCCGCCACAGTTCACCCCGAGGGGATCCCAGAAGTAGCTGTAGGAGTTCCCCGAATGGCCGTACTCCATGGTGTTGTAGAGCGAGGCGGTGAGGCGGCTGTAAAAACGGGCGCCTTCCCGGTTGCCGCTGGCCTGGAATACCAGGGCGCCAAGGCCGTTCTTCCCGTTTCCGGACATGCCGTTGCGCCCGTTGGCGTTGATTTCCAGGCTCGGACGGTGGAAGCCGTAACCGATTGAACCATGGCCAATGAATGCCTC
The DNA here is from genome assembly GCA_038125285.1 of Opitutia bacterium. Taxonomy (GTDB): domain Bacteria; phylum Verrucomicrobiota; class Verrucomicrobiia; order Opitutales; family JABJCN01; genus JAYPDO01. The sequence goes on along the minus strand of JAYPDO010000082.1, from coordinate 15,047 downwards.
GAAAAACTGGCCGGAACGCTCGATGGCGGCATCCAATTCGGGATGTTCGACCCCGCACTTCTTGGCCAAGAGCAAGGACAGGAAACAAGGCAACCCGGCTTGGTTGACCGCACCATATCCCTGCAAGCCGCCATGGAGCTTGCCGCCGTTGATATTCGTCCAGGCGAACCCATGGCCCCACGTCCCTGCATTGCTCTGCCCCATGGCCGATTTGACCGCATACTCCCGGATGGCCGGAAGGACGAAATCATCCCCTGAGGCCAAGTAATACTCAGTCAGGACCAGGTTCTGGAACCCGCAGGACCAAGTGCTCATCCCGCCCTTTTCCAGGCCGACATGGACGTCCGGTTGCGCCCATTTCTGGGCATGTAAAAACTCCCGCACCACTTCCAAATGCGCCTTCTCCCCGGTCGCCAAAAGTGCCAATGCCGACATTCCGAACTTGCCAAAATCCTTCTGTCCCAAGAGGACATTGAGCGCCCTGTCCCGAATCATATCCGTCTTCGGGCAATCCCACGGAGCGGTGTCACTGTATTTGCCCAAGACGGGAAGGTCCAACGTCGCCTCGAATCGTTTCCCGTTCCGGGGGTCATCGCCTTTTTCCGGCCTCCAACCGAGGAGTTCCAACTTGCCATCCACTTCTGCCCCGTCGATCGCATTTCCCAAAGCTTTCCGGGCATCCGAGGAGAACAACGCTTCGCCCACCCCCAAGATCACATCGCCCACTTCCAATTTCCCCTCCGCAGGCGTCCCCTCCCCAACCTCCGTGATTAAGATTTGGCGTGCATCGGTGGTCATGAAATTCCCTGAAGTGTAGATCCATCCCTTTGCCCCGGTCGGCCCAAGGTGGAACTCCCCTACCCGCTCGAAATCGAGGGTCTTGGTCAGATCGGGGACTTGGCCGTTGGCGAAGGCGATAAGGTTCAAGAGGAAACTTAGTTGTAGGAGTATTTGGAGTTTCATAAGGTTTATAATACCTGGCTCAAGTGAACTGCTAGTGTCCAGCCAGCAGGATTCGGAGCAAATGAAAGGCAGAATGCCTGTTGTTTTTGTTAGTCGTTATCGCATAGCAGACCGGATACCAGTGACGATAAGAAAGGCCGGGAAACATCCATTTCGGAGAAAACCTTACCGGCCCAGAACCCACAATTGTGATTTCCAACCAGGTTGGTTACGGGTATTGAAGCCGCCGGATTCAATGAAGAGGAAGTCTTGGCCTGCGAAGTTGGCGGGAGTGATTTTGAGGGCTTGGTATAGGTTGAGGTCCATGAGGGTATTGCCGGTCCAGGCGAAGGTGGGCTCTGAAGTTTTACCGCCTTCGAGGAAGGTGAGTTGGGCGAAAGGCGGACGGTTTGCGCGGTACTTCTTCTTGGGATCGAATTCCTTGATGTCTTTGACTTGGCCGATGACTTTCCAGGCTTGTCCCATGATTTTGGGATTTTTGAAGAAGTTGCCGTCCCAGCGGAAGGGCTTGGCGGCATCCGACTTTTCGCGGTCTTCGGGGTCTTGGGCGGCTTGCCACTGGGCGGAGAGCATGGGGATGATGGAGGCAGACTGGAATACGAGGGCATCGCCCATGGGGGGGAGCTTTTGTTCCTCGAAGTGGAGGCTGAACTTGCCCTGGGTGTCCGGTGACGAGGGCTTGGTCTTGTACTTGTCGTTGAAGCGGAGGAAGGTCATGGCGGCGATGGTGACTTGGCCACCTCGGAAATCATCCAGGAACTCCTTGGTGATGTAGGCGCCTTTGGGCTTCCCGCCGGAGCCACGTCCGTTGCAATTGTCCGACTCGATAAGTTTCTTGCCGTTGATGTAAACGATGTGGCCGCCGCCACAGCCGACGTGGTTGCCGTCATTGATGCGCAGGCGGTAGCGGTAGCCGTCTTTGGGGAGCGGTACTCTGAAGGTGCCGCGCATCAGGAGGACTTCCTTTTCCCAAAGGGTATTGACGGGGGTAGCGCCATAGCAGGCTGGTCCGTTGCAGTCGGAACCGCACTTGTGGACGGGGCCAGTGGGAAGTTTCCCAAGGTAATTCCCGAAGGGGGATTTGCCCTGCTGCATGGAGGCATGGCCGGAGGGCGAATACCAGTCTTCGAAGCCTTTGGGCAGGGTGACTTTGCGGTAGCGGGTGACGAGTTGGTCAAAGGGGACTTGCTCGGATGGGATAGGATCAAAACTGTGGTAGGACCATTGGGCGTTGCGTAGGTCCAGGAACATTTGCCAGCCATAGCCCTGGTGCCCTGCCCTTTCGTAGAGTCCGGCGAGGCCGTCTATGGCATCGCCATCCCCTCCGGCAAAACCGGATTGGACTTCCCCTGAGGCGAGTTGGTGAAGTTTTGCACGGTTGCGGCCGACGAATTCGGGCACCAACTCGTCCATGATGATAGGGTTGATCGCTTTCTTGAGCTTGGAGCCAAACTTGCCGGGGTCGGCGTTAAGGAAGAACTCTTTGTACGGGAGGATTTGGTCGGGGAAGCGTTCGGTGGAGATTTCATAAAGGACGTCGAGGCCTCCAGGGACATCGACCAGGGATTCGGCGATGAACCCGAGATGGGCTTCGTAGGTGTTGGAGACATCTTGGCCTCCCGGTTCGGTGGATACCCCAGCATAACCGGTGTAAGCGGCTTCGAGGGTTTCCTTGGCAAGCGCCTGGACCTCGGGGCCGGCAGCCTTGATATTGGAGCGGATTCCGGGCATAAGTCCGCGGGTAAGGGCGGAGCGTTGGTTGACTTTAATGAGTTTGGCCATTGCGGGCAGGACTTTTTTGAAGGTACGCGGGTCGGCGGAAACGGGAGTGAGGGCTTGGAGGGCGGCGTTCTGGAGCCACCAGTCCCGATGCCCGAGGAACGGCAGAATATTGTCCACATGCGGGGCGATCCAATCGGCTTGGCAATGCCCGATGACCTGGAGGGCGGCATCCTGTACCCACCAGGATTCCTTTGGGTCTTTGACCGACTGGATGGCAAGGTCGAAGACCTCCTTGGTGATGACATCGGGGCGTGTTTCAATGGCGGCAAACATGGCGCGCCGTACACGGGGATCCTCGTGGCGGAGGAGTTCCATCATCAACTCCTTGCGGACTGGCCCGCCCGGAGAGCGCCAACCGATGTAACCGCTGTTGACTCCAATCACCTTGTTGGCGGCGACGAAGCGAAGGTTGTTGTCCTGGTGGAGGACGTATTTGCGGAGGAGGTCGTCGCTAACCTCACCGGAATTGTGGAGGCGGATAAGGACGGCCTTGCTGGAGTCGTCCTTGAGTGTTTCGCCGGACAGGTCCTGGGCTTTCCCACCGGCATCGGGGACAGGCTCGAGGGAGAGGAAGGCATTGTCTGCCTCAGTGCCCCAGGGAAGTTTGGGAAGTTCGTACTTCTTGGAAAATTGGGTCGGGGGCGCACCGGTGATGCGGAGGGTTTTGCGGGGAATAGTGTAGGCCAATGAATAGGCCGCGCCCCATTGTTCCTTGTCGTAACCGGCACCTCCGAGGATGCCAAAAGAACCGTCGAAGCGGCGGGAGAGGTCGTAGTGCCATTGGCGCTGGTCCATGAACTCACGGTATTGCAGGGGTTTCTTTTCATTGAGTAACCCCATGGAGGCGCTCCTCCAGATTTCCCCGATGCCGCCGCCGGTGTGGCCGTGGAGCATGAAGCTGGTGGTGTAAAAACTTTGCATGGCGGAGACGTCGCGGGCGTTGGCGTAGACAGAGCCATCCCACTCCTGCGTCAACGAGGCGGCTGCAGCCATGGCGAAGGCGAGGAGGCCGCTTTTGCCATTGTCGACGAAGCCGTGTTCGGGACGGTTGTCGCCGTAGGGGTTGATGCCCTTTCCGGCATAGCGGTAAAAGTGTTCCAAGGCGGAGTTGAAGGTGTAGTCGGAGATTACGGCACCGCATTCCCGGGCCAGCATGAGGAAAGTGACCACATGGGTCCCGGCTGCGTTGAGGTGGCCGTTTCCATAACTGGGCGAAACGCCGCCCCGGCCGAGCCAACCGCCAAGGTACTGGGTTTCCTCCGCGTTTTTTACCCAGTCCTGGATGTTGTAGAGGATTTCCCTGTCGCCAGTGCGGAGGTAGGCCTCGCAAAGTGGGATACCACCGTAGCCGATGTACCAGGGGTAGCGGTGGGGCTTCACATTTCGAGCCCATTCTTGGGCGACGGCGAGATCATCGGGGTCGCCAGTGGAAAGGAGGAAGAGCATCCCGATGCCTGCGATTCCAATGTCAGAGCCGGGCTTGCGGAGGTATTCGGCGGCTTGGCGGACAATCTTGTCGGACTTGGGGCAATGGAGGGGCCAGGTCGGGCTGTAGGCTCCAAGGACAGGGATTTTCACAGTGACAGGCTCCGGTTCCCCTTTGATGGCAATACGGATGAGACCGTCGGAGGCTTCGGCATCGGAAAGGATTTTACCTAGTTGGATGCGGGGGTCGATGTCGGCGAGCTTTTGGCCGTTGATGCTTTCGATAATTTGTCCCTTGGCGAGTTTGCCCGTGGCTTCCGCGGGGGAACCTGGCTCGATGTTCGCAATCCGCATCGTGAAGGCAGGTTGGAGGAGGTCGACCCCCATGCCGACCGGGCCGAAGCGTTGGATATTTTGGAGGGACTTTTTCTCGTCAGGACGGGTGGAGAAGACGCCGGTGGGAGCTTTATAGAAGGACTGGGAGTTGGCGATGGTAGCCAGGCAGAGGAAAAGGAGGATTGAGTTGGGTTTCATGGAAGCGGTGGAAAAATTGGAGCGGCGAACTTAGGCCGGCGATTGAACCGGAGGGGTGGGTGGAGGATTGGGCAGTAGCCTTGATACGGCGACCAAAGATCGCCGCTCCTTTTCAAGAAGCAATTTCGTCAGAGTGAATTGGGAAGGTCAGATAAATCGGACAAATCCTCCAAGAGGATAGCGGTGGACTTACCCTCGATGTACTTAGGCGGGCAGACGTCGTGGGGAAGAGTGTAGAAGAATGGGATGTCCCCGGATCCGAAACGTTTCTTCCAAGAGTTGGCTAGGGCGGAGAGTTGAACACCGAAATGGCTGGCCTTGCCATCGCCGGACATGCCCTTGTGGGTAATGAAGAGGATGCCCTTGAGGCTTGTCGGGGTGAAGGAATGGGTAAGGACGTTGTAGGTTTGGGAAGCGGTGGTGGCAACATCGCCACCCATAATCGGGTAAGTTCCCCAGGCTTGGTCATCGGGGGCGGCTTTGCTAGAGATCATTTGGGGGATGGTTTCCCCCCAGTAGGCTTTCCATGCTTCGATATAGCGCCGGGCGTTGGCGGCGTAGTGTTCGTTCCCAGGCACAACTGAGGCCAACTCCATGTAATCTGGGAGCAACGAAGATGCGTCAATGAGGGCATCGTAGGGGATCCAGCTTTTCAGGTCGGGATTGTCCTCCCCTTTGGCCACGGTGTTCTGCATAAAGATGATACCGACCGGGTTCCCGGATTTGGCAGCCAGATGGTGCCCGATGGCGGCGGCGAGCCCGGATTCGGCATCGTCCCATGTGCAGGCGAAGCGGTTCAGGGGTGTTCGGGATACGCAGACAGTGTA
>JAYPDO010000082.1:0-9506 GCA_038125285.1 Opitutia bacterium | reverse complement strand
GCGTTCGTGGGCGAGTTCCCCATTGATGAGGAATTGCACTTTGAGGGTTTTTGGCTCGGTACTGGCTTTCATCGGGGGCAAGGTGACAAACCAATCCTTTGCCGAATGGGGATAGCGGGTTTCGCCCGGAGGGATGTCGCGGATGTTGGGCGAACCGTCCTTCACGGGGATGGTCTTTTCCACCCCGTCGAAGCTGAATTTCACCTCGGCGTTCCCTTCCGCCGGGGTACCATAGTCGTGGTAAACGGAACCCCAGAAAGTGATGGGCTTGCCAGCCTGGAGGACGGCGTTGTCCCGGAATTGGGTGCTGAGCAGGGGCATCTTGTACCATTCGCCAAGGAGCCCTTGGCTGTTGGGGTCGACCTCCTGACCGGCAACCTTGAGTCCTTCCTCCGACCAGTCCCCTCTGGTAACGAGTTTGTGGTCGTAGACGGTGAACGGCGTCAGCGGTAGGAGGGCATGGTTGTAGACATTGGGCTGGAACCCGACCCCGCCGGTCCCGTAGGAAACCCCGCGTGGGGATTTCACGTCCGGGGAAGTGAGGATGATGCGCCAAGCCTCCTTTGAAAACCGGGGTTGGGTACTCACGCGCACCTTGGCAATCTTCATGGTGGCCGGATGCCATACGCGGTTTTCGTCGGCCAGGTAGAAGAGGTTCACTAGGCCGTCCCCATTTTCCATGATGGCGGGGTCGGCAAAGCCGGTGGCGGAAGGATTCTTGCGGTCAATGTTCGGGGATGGGTCGGCCACTACAAAGCCGTCCCCCGCATTGTCACATTCCAGGATGAGTTCGTTGCCCCGGACTGCATAGGACTTGAAAAACGGTCCATCGGCAACGATGTCCTGGCCGTATTGGTTTTTAAGGGCATGGAGGGCAAGGCGTTGCCCTGGGACGGCCTTATTGTAGTAATGGATGCCGCCGGTGATGTCGATCTGGCTGGCCATGCCGGTGTTGGGGATGTCCCGAGCAAGCCATGTACCCAGGCGCATCTCGGTTGTACTGCCGATGGTAGGGTAGTTCGGTGCGTCCGGCTTCATGCCAGGGCTGTAAAACTGGTGGAAATAGACGGGCAATTCCGGCTTTTCCCAGACCAGTCGCCACCCCCTGACAAGACTGTGGAGGTTATTATAATAGGGTAGGCCTTCGCCCATGTTGGCATAACCCTGGTTCCAAATCCCACCCCGGATTGCGTAAGGCACGACAGGATGAAGACGGCCGTTGTAGAGCCAGGAGGCGTCGCGGTTGCCGTTCAAATTCCCAGGCGTTTGGGTAGGAATGGGTTCGGGCGCGCCAGCTTTTCCCAGGGTATCTTCAATCTCTTGGTAATACTTCTCCCAAGCGGCTTTGTGCTGCGGAGTGGCGGGATCGGTTTCGAGGATCTTTTGGTAGATGGCCTGGGTGTATTCATCCTCGGCATCCCGGAAGCCCTTCCGTGGGACCCATGCCTGGATGGCGGTCTGGCTGAAGGAGCAATTGAGGATGCCGATGGGGACTTTGAGTTCCTGGAATAGTTTGTGAGCAAAGGCGAAAGCAATGGCACTGTATTCCTCATAATTCCCGGCCTTCCATTCCCCGTAAGCCTTTTCAACCGGATGGAGCTGGGCGTAGACGCTGGTCACCTCGAACTCACGGATCGGTGCGGGCTTGCCATCGGTCTCCCCTGACAACTGTTGGGCGATCTGGTTACAGGAACTCTTGGCAACTTTCCATTGCATGTTCGATTGACCCGACGCAAGCCAGACCTCCCCGACGAGGATGTTCTGGACCAGGACCTCATGTCCTGTGTTTTCCCTGACTACCAAATCGGCAGGCTCAAAACTGGCTTCCAAGGCATCCAATTTGGCCATCCACTTTCCATCCTTCCCCGCCGTGGCCGACTTCTTCTGCCCGGCGAATTCGACCGAGACCACGGTACCCGGTGCCGACCAACCCCAGACGGGCACTTCCATCCCTCGCTGTAGGACGGCGTTTTCCCTGAATGGTGCGCCAAGATGGACGGAGAGTTGGGCTGAAACCGGAGAAAAGGTTCCGGCAATCGCAAAAACCAGGAGGATGAAGGACAGGTATTTGTTAGTCATGGGAGGTTTACTCGGGTTTTGGTGGGTTTTTCTTTGGGCGGATCCGTAGGGTCACTTTACCCCCGACGGGCGGCAACCCCTTGGGATTGACCTGCCAGGACAGACCCCCGTTTTGGTGTCCGTAAATGCCGGGGAGGCAAAGGAGTTCGTCCCCAAAAGTGGAAATGGAAATGACATTGCCACTGTAGTCCGCGACATACTTGCGCGGCCCGAGGCCATCCTCGACCAGTTGGGAACCGGCGAAGATGAATTCGGAAGGGAAAACCTCCACCTTTTCACGGGGCAAAGGTGTGCCATCGAAATCGTAATGGCCGGCCTGCTCGATGAATTGGCTGGCAGGATGTTCAATCAATTTGCCGTCTTTGCCTGCAAAGACAAAAGACACGGTGACCTGGCCACCTGAAGGCGGGACAGGAACCCACTGTCCACCGCCCTCCCCAAAGCGTTTTTGCCCGGCGGGAGAACCCGGTTCCGCACCGAACAGTAGCAGGGCGGTATGGATATGCATAGGCCGAGCTTTCAGGACGACAACCGACTCGTGTTCCTTGGTATCCGGCGTGCAAGCCAGCAGTTCCAGCAAGCCGTCATGAAGGCAGACTTCCGCATCCACATCCACACACCGTTCCTCCAGGTTCAGCGTAATGCCTGGCAATTGGAGTTTGCCAAGGGAGCCTTGCAACGGGGTGCCTGGACTCCCGGTGAGGGTGAACCCAAAAGGCAATGCGAAGCTCCAGAGGATTATCAGGCAGGCTCTGTTCATAGGGTGGAGTTTGAGGAGGTATAGCTTTGGCAGTGTCCGTTGCACCCGGTTTCCCAAACCAATTTGCGGATCAGTTCCACCGATTTGCGACAAGCGAAGGCAATAGGTTCTGGAGGGTTTGTGTGACCTATTTCAAAAACTACGCCAGCGCCCCGGAAACTAGCTGCGATGGGCACGATGCACAAGTACCGTTCATGCGCGCCTCAATCCTCTGTGCAGTGGGTGTGACCGCCAACCCGCCAAGCCCGGTGCAGCAAAGTTCCCTTGGTAGGGCTTTCCCTACCGCGTCCATCGCATCGACAACTTCGTCAAACGGCACCAAGTGTTCATAGCCAGCCAAGGCCATGTTAGCAGAAGAAAGCGCGTTCATCGCGGCCATGGTGTTTTTGCCAAGGCAAGGTGCTTCCACACGGTTGCCAATCGGGTCGCAAACCATGCCGAAGGAGTTCTGTAGGGCAAGGGTCGCGGCGCAGACGGCCTCCTGGGCAGTCCCGCCACGCAAATGGGTAATCGCTGCGGCCATCATGCTGGAGGCGGAGCCACACTCGGCCATGCAGCCGCCTTCTTCGGCGGAAAAAGTAGCGCCCCGGGCAATGAACATCCCGATGACCCCAGCTACCAAGAGTGCGTCGACAAGGGCATCCTCCCCCACCCCTTCCATTCCCCGGACGACACCGAACAGCGTGCCCGGGACAACACCCGAAGAACCTGCGGTCGGAGCTGCCACGATCGGCCCCATGGAACTTTTGGTCTCCAATGCCGCGGTCACGGCTTCGATCACATCCTGCACAGGGTCGCCCCCAACCATGCGACCCCGTTTGCGCTCTAACTGGAAATTGCCGACTTGGCTCGGAAGGATCCGGTCTTCGTAACTTGTGCCCTTGCGGCCATTTTCAACCGCGTCCCGCATGACGCCCAAGACCCGTAGGACATGGTTACGGACTTCTGCCCCGTCCATACCGCTTCGGGCGGATTCGTAGGCGATGGCAAGCCCAGCAAGGGACAGTCCCGTCGCATCCCCGTATTCCAACATTCCCGCGCAAGTCGTGAAAGGCAGTTCCGAACCACCGTCCAGGACTGGCAACACGGGGGACAATAACCGAGGATCTTGTGTGGCGTCGACCAATTCCTGGGTGATCTGGCTGGTCGATTCAGCGACCAAGATGCCTCTGGCTGCGTCGTACAAAACATGGCTCCCCCCGGTCAATCTGACTTCCGTTTCGTCTATTTTCAGCACCTCGACCATTCCGCCGCCGACAGAGATGGCCGTAAGGGTGCGGGCATCTCCATCCTCCCCTTTCAATTGGAGGAAATACATGTTGGGATGGGTCGCTCCGTAGGAAACATAGTGGGTCGTTACCCGGATCCCCGCCTCCGCCATGTGCTTTTCATAATCCAGCAACCTTGGGTCGTCCGCTTCCCAGCCCAGCAACCCTCCGTAAAGCCCCATGTCCGACCCCTGGGACTTGTGGGTCGTCACCAAGGAACCGTTGGGATCATAAAGCACATCCACCTCCCGCAACTTCCCCTTCATCAAGTCGCGGGCGATCCGGCCAATCCTTAGGGCCGCAGCGCTGTGCGAACTGGAGGGACCCCGCATGATGGGGCCGAGGACGTGGTTGAGGATACTGACGGACATGGTTCCAGAAAAGGAAAGTTAAGGCAAAGGTGGTGGTCACCCTTGAAACACGCCCTCTAGCGTCCCGGTCGACTTGCTGTACTGCTCCATTTCTACCCCAAACTTTTGGACGACCGTGAGGAGACAATTTGCATAGGGAGGCTGGTCTTTGAAATGAAGGAGCTTGCCGGTATTGAGGCCGGTATGCTTTCCTCCCGCTAGGACAAGTGGGAGGCTCGCCGCATAATGCTTACCGCTGTGGCCAAGGCCGGAGCCGAAGAACAGGAGGGTGTGGTCAAAAACGCTTGAACCGTCCACCTCCTTAAGGGACTTCATGGTCTCGATCGCCTGGGCGAATTGGGCGACGTACCATGCGTTGGTGGTGTTAAACTCCTCCGCTTTCTTCGGATTGTTGTCAAAGTGGGACGCCCAGTGGAAATCAGCTTTGACACCAAGGAAATCATGGATACGGCGGCTGCTTTCCAAGGCCATGATGCAGGAAGCGACCCTAGTAGCATCCGTCCAGAAGGCCAGGGCCACCAAGTCGCACATCGTTTTCATCTTGGCCGGGAAATCGTCAAGTTGGACGATGCTGTTGTTCACCTTGTCGATGTTGGGTCGGGGAAGCCCTGCGTTTTCATGCTTTTCAATGGCCAATTCGACATCGCGCACGGCGTCCAAGTAATCGGCAAGGACACGTTTGTCCAATGTACTGGCTCGCTTCATCAGGGAGTTGGCCGGTCCTTGCACCGCATCCAGGATACTCCCCATTTGCTTCCGGACACCCGGATCCCCTAAACCCCGGAACAGGCGGTCGAAGGCAAATTGGGCATTGCGCTCGACCGGGAGCGGACGGCCATCAGGATCGTAGGCGAGGGCGTTTAACGTGGTGGAGCGGACGTCGACAGGATCCGCACAAAGCTGGAAGGAGGGAAATTGGGTTTCCTGTCCAATTTTCCGGGCTATGACTTGGTCAAAGGAAATGCCGGGGTTCCGCGTTTGCTCCCCGGTCATGAAAAGGGGCATTGCGGCGTAATGGTCGCCTTTGGCCTGGTTGCTTACGTTGGAAAGGATGGTGACATCCGCCCTGTTCTTCTCCAAGGGTTGGAGGTTTTGGGAAAGAGTAAAGCCATCCTCAGTCCCCGTGGCATGCCAATGCTCCGGGTCGATGCCATTGCCTTTATGGAAGACGGCGAGGCGTTGCGGGATGCCGGGCTTGGACTTATCCGATGCCATGATCTCCAACTTGGGGAGGGCGATGGAGACGCCGAGGCCTTTAAGGAAAGTTTTGCGAGGGATACGGAAACGGAGACTCATGGTTGGAAAAGTAATAGACTCAGGCAAGGACGCTAAGACGCAAAGGGAAAAATCTGTGTCTGTAGGTGTCCATCCGTGGTTCTAATCCTTGTTGCGGAAAGGATAGCTAAGGGCGACGGATTCCAGGAGGGCGGGAAGGCGGTACTCTTGTTGTTCGATTTCTGAGCGCACCTTGGCGATAGCGGGGCGGTCGATTGGGAGGAGTTTCCTGCCCAAGGCATAAGCAAGGACGCGACGAATGGCGTTGTCGATGATGTCCTCCTTGTAATCCGTGAGAAGACGTTGTTTGAGTTCGGCGGGGGTTCCAAAATTGTTGCCGTTGGGTAGTTGGTAGGACGGGCCTTTGAGGGCGGAGTAAACGGTGATCGTGCCGTGGGAATCGTTACTTCCGTCTCCCTTGACTGTCGCGGTGATTGTCCATCCTGTAGCGGGGGCATCCTGGGGGATTTGGAATTGCCAGATATTCTTTTGGTTCCGGACGCCTGAATAACCGAAGTGGTCATCGGCCAACTTGATTTCCCCCGCAGTGAGCCGGACATTTTTCACATCAAGCCGGGCACCCCCTTTATTCCATTGGTAATGGAGGTTCAACGGCTTTCCAGGTTCGATAGCCCCCTTGATTTCCCAACTCCTGTCTTCATAGGCCCGGGGCGTGGTATCCGGGGTCCAATGGAGCTTTTCCCCCTCTGGATCAACGGCTTGGTTAGGCCTAACAAACCCGGTCTGGTCATAGATTTCGAGGCCGAAGCCAATCGGGTCGATAAACTTGTGGCACGAGGCACATCCCGGTTGTGAGGAATGGAGTTTGAGGATTTCGAGGGGATCCTGGCTGAGCTTTTCGGCCTTGGCCTTTTTCTGGGATTCCTCCAAGTCGGGCACATTTTCCGGGACGACGAAATGCCGCCCCAGGATGCGCTCCATGACCCAGACGCCACGCCGGATCGGGCTGGTGCGATTTTGGGTGGAAGTGGCGCTCAAAGTGGGCCCCATGGTTATGAACCCACCCCGATAAGGGTCGTCCAGGAAAACGATTTCCATAGGATTGTGCTTGTACTCATAACCACCTGTCTCGACCTGGCGGGTACCATCGCGGTAATGGAGGTTGATGGGTGGTAGAGCCTTTCCGGGAATCTCTCTGGGCTTGCCCCGTTGGAGCTTGTAAAGCTTGGTTTGGTGGCCGTTCGTGTAGGCCCAGTCTGCATCCACGATTTTGAAAATGGATTGGTCAAAGCGGACCAGGCTGTCGAAGAACAACAAAGCCTCCTCGAATTGCGACCGGTAAAACCCGGCCATGGTGTCGTTCCTTCTATCGACGGCGCTTTGCTGGCGCAGCTTCTTGTAGTCAAACCATTCGCCCCCAAGGTTCTCGGCCAGAGCGACCCGTTTGGGGTCGGCCAACATCCTCCGGACTTGAGCCCGGATAACCGCCTCGTCTTGTAAGTTTGCGGCCAGAAGTTCCCCATCCGGAGGGGCAGACCACAAGAAGTACGCCAAGCGAACCGCCAAATCCCGGTTAGACAACTTGCCATTGTTGCCGGAATCCTCGAAACGCATCCAGAATTCCGGTGACAACAACACCGCCAGCATTGCCGAGCGCAAGGCTTCCAACCCGGTCTGCGATACGGAGAGGTCTCGGTACACTTTGACAAACCCCTCCCCTTCCCGATCGGCCAGTGGACGCCGGAACGCCTTGGCCGCAAAATCCAGGATCCAGGCCTCCGGCTCCACCTCCCCAGGATCCACATCAGCCAAGATCATCGAAAAGCAACGCGCCATGGTCTGGATGTCCACTTTCCCCTTTCCCAGGGCCACCGCATCATTGGAAAAACCGGATTCCCCATAAACCCCGGCAGGGAAGAATTTTTCGACCACTGTCTCCGGAATGACGTGCAAACGGCTGTTCGTCACGGTTACCCGGATCGGAATCCCCAGGAGGTCTTCCAAGGTATTCTGCAACTCCTCCCGGGTAAGCCGGCGCGGGGCAGTAAACCCTGCCTTTTGCACCCCACCAGCAAACACAAACTCCCCCTCGAACCACTTCGCAAACAGCGCCCTTTCCCCTTCCGGCAAAGCCCCTTTCTTCTCGGGCGGCATCTCGCCCTTCGCAATGGCTAGGTCGATCTTCTCCCACTTGGCGACATCTGCTCCCGGATCGTATTTGTCGATAAGGGACTCGATGTTGAAGCTGCCCTTCTTTGTCTCGGCGTCATGACATTCTAGGCATCGGTTTTCGATGAAGGATCGGGTTTGGGTATCCAATGCCCCAGCACAGGCGTTGAAGAGAAGTGCATGAATTACAGGGGCGAGGAAGGCGCGCATCCAAGAGAATAATTTTGCCAACATGATTCTGCCAAAAAATTATGGGGTGGGAATATCTTGGCTAGGCAGAAAGTACCCTATACGGCGACCAAAATTCGCCGCTCCATTACTGCTGGAAGGATTTGTGGGAGCGGTTGCCTCCGGTGAGGAGGTAGGTGACGAGGTCTTCGACTTCTTCCTTCTGGAGGGTGTTGATGAGGCCGGGGGGCATGAGGGAGATTTTAGAGACTTCGCGCTTGGCGATTTTGGAGCGGGAGATAGTTTGGGACTGGTCGGGTTTGGTGATGTCTGTGGCGAGTTGGATTTCCTTGTCGTCGCCTCCGGTTTCGCGGCCGAAGAGTGTTGTGCCGTCCTTGAGGGTAATCATTACGGCTGCGTGTTGTTCGGAAATGACTAGGGAAGGGTTGATAATCTCGTTGACGAGGCCGTCGGGCTTGAGTTTGCCGCCAACGGAGGTGAGGTCTGGGCCGAGTGCGCCCCCCTTGCCGTTGAGGAGGTGGCAGACTGAACAAAGTTGGTTGTAAAGGGCTTCGCCACGGCGGAATGATCGGCGGGACTCGGGGGAGAAGGCGTCCTGGAAATCGGAGGCTTGCCAGGCCTTGACGAACTCCCTCGGAGCGGGGGGAGGAGGGGGCGGGGGCACGGCGGATTTCAGGAGGGATTGGGCGGATTCGCGGCCTGCGCGGTGGAGGCTGTCCAGGGTTTCCTTGGTTACCGTTTTGATGAAGTTGCTAAAGTGGCCGCCGCCGATATAGTTGCCATCTTTGCTGGCACGGTTGATCCAACCGAAGTAGCCGTTAATGTCCTTATCCGTCCAGGTTTTGCCTGTGGTGCGGAGGTGGTAGGCGTAGAACATTTGGTCTGGTTGTGACAGGGACGCGAGGAGTTGCCCGATGGATTTTTCGACAGCGCCGGGAGCTTCCAGGTAGAGGAGCATTTGGCAGAGTTCGCGATCGAGGGCGGTATTGCCGGAGGGGTAGTTCGGGGACAGGGTTTTAATGAGGTGTTGGCGGGTGGTTTCGCCGGGTTTGTCGAGCCGGATGAAGACAAGCCCGTAGGCGCGGAGGAGGTCGGTTTGTTGCTCCAATTCGAGCTTCTGGAAGTCGATTTCGTCTAGTTTCTGAAGGACTTTGGGTGCGTATTCCTTGGTGGCTTTTTTGGCCATGGCGACAGCCCCCTCAATGACTGCGACAGGACGTTGTTCGTTCCAATACAACTTCTCCCATAGGGCGAGGGGACGGTGGGAGACATTGGAACGGACGGTGTAGCGGATAAGGCGGTCTTTGTGGGCAAGGAGTTCCCAACCATCCTCGATTGCACATTCGCACTCCGCACCGAGAAACATTGCCATCTCGTTGCGGGTTTTGCGGAGTTTGGCCAGGGCAGGGTCATCATCCCATGGGGCGGAGGCTT
>JAYPDO010000081.1:9503-18699 GCA_038125285.1 Opitutia bacterium | reverse complement strand
ATGGTGATGCCGGGGTCGACCCACTCTTGCTTGGCCAGGAGGGTAACGGTGTCCGTACCGCCGTAAGTAGGGTGGACGGTGAGGGTTGCGGTCGGGGCGGTGGTGTCGACGAAGGTGACGGTGCGGGTGATGGAGGTGGCGTTGGTGTACTCGTAGGTGAGGGTTTGGGTACCGAGTAGGGTAATGTCGGGTTGGGTTGTGGCCTGGAGGTTGCCTTCGAGGACGGCGTCATTTTGGTCGGTGACTTTGGCGCCGGGGTCGGTGAAGGGTTGGCCGAGTTCGTGGGTGAGGGCGGGTTCGCCTTTGAGGGCGATGAAGGGGAGGGTAGCGTCTTCGACGACCACGATGGTGCGGGTGGCGGAGGCGAGGTTGCCCGAAACGTCCCGGGCGGTGTAGGTAATGGTGTAGGTGCCGGCGGTGGAGGTGTCGACGGAGGACGCGGCGCGTTTGGTTCCCCAGAGGCCGAGTTGGTTGGAGGCGACGGGGCGGATGATTTGGCTTTGGAACGGGGCGTTCCCCCGTGGCATGGTGTAACGGACTTCGAAACGTTCGCCACCGCTTTCGTTTTCCCGAAAGGCGATGGCAATATCGTAGATTCCTTGGCCCAAAAGGACGGGAAGCCAACCGGTTTGATTGACGGCCATGAGGCGTTCGTTCCCATTATTGCCGTCCAACTCGAACACTTCGTCCTGGTCGAGGTCTACCCAAAGGCTGATGTAGCCGTCCAGGTCAGTACGGCCGAACTTGTAGGTCCCGGTGACGGGGGCAAAGAATTTTCCCCGGAGGAGGACTTGGAAATGGTCACCCTGGGGGGACTTCATTTCCCCGGAGTTGTTGAAATCGGAACCCCTGTCCCCTGGGCCGGTGTCGAAGACTTCGGTGGCCACAGGTGTCAAGGCGAGGATGCCGCCGTTTTGGTCGAGTTCGATGAGGCTGTCGGTATTGGAGGAGTCGGTGTAGACCAAGTGCTCCATCTGGTTGGGGGCGTAAATTTCGCTGCTCATGACCGGGACAATCCCGGTTCCTGCGTCCACCGCCGAGTAACCTGGGTCTTCCCAGTTATCCCCGACTTCCAGCTTGATGTAGGTCTCGCCTTGCAAGGTGATGACCGGAGCTTTCGTATCCCGGACTTCCACAATCCGGTTGGCTTGCGGGGCGGGTGCGGCGAACTGGGGTTGGTAATCGTAGGTGATAGTGTATTGGCCAGGTTGTTGGATTTTGACCGGGTTGGTGACAGTGACGAGGTTTGCGTCGAGGTCGCCGTTCTTGTCGGAAAGGGTGAAGCCGGGTTCGGCAAAAGGAGTACCTGCTTCCAGGACGATGTACTTATCCCCCGCCAGCGTGATGGACGGGGCGTCGGGGTCGGGCACGACATGGACTGTCCGGGTGGCCGTGCCGATGTTGCCCGCGCCGTCCGCGGCAAGATAGAGGATGTGGTAGGTCCCGGCTTCCTGGAGGTTGACCGGGACATTGGCGGACGGAACTCCGTTCATGGCGTACTTTGCGTTGAGGAGGGCGTCGAGGCTGAGGCGTTCGGTCATGCCCAATACACGGTCATAGAGGAGGACTTCGGCGACATCCCCGATGCTGGGCTCGTTGCCGCCTTGGTATGCACCGAGCTGGAGCTGGCCGATGGAGCCGTTGCGGTCGGGGAAGATGGTTTTTTCCAGGCTGTCGGCGTAGAAATGCACGGTGTTGCTACCCGTGCTGATGGAGATGTGCAAGTGGAACCCGGCATCGGCGTCCGGATGGCCGGAAGTGGCCCAGGCTTCGGGGTGGAAGGTGTGCATCTTGCCATTGTAATAACCTTGGAGCCAGTTGCGGTTCAGTGACGTGATGAGACGCCCGTTGAGCTGGCCGTGCATCCGGGAGACGGTGGCAAGGGTGTACTCGTTACCGAAGGACTCTTCGGAGGCGAGCCGGGAGGTGCCGTCGAAGTGGACGACCGGCTTGCCGTTCAAACCGTCCGCCTGGTAAATGGGGTCACCTCCCCGCAGGCTGAGGTCGTTGCCGGCAGGGGAGGAGTCGTACCAGATGGGGAGCATCGCACCGTCCGCAACCCCTGCGATTCTGGAGGCGTCCAGGTGCATGAGCATTCCGTCCGTCGGGACGCCTTGGGAGGAACCGACCGGCAAGGTGCCGTCGTAGTTGTCCAGCGCGGTGGCACCAGGGTCAGCAAACGCCTGTCCTTGGAACACGGTGATTTCCGCGTCCCCGGCCAAGGTGACCACGGGCGGGATGGTGTCGGCGACCGTGACCATCCGCACGACCGTCCGCGCAGGGATGCCTTCCGCGCTTGTGAAGTCGTAGCGCAGCTCGTATTTGCCCAACTGTGCCTTCACTTTCCCGGTGATGCGGACTGGGTTGCCGCTGGTGTCGATGGGGTCACCCGCGAAGTCCGCCACGGTGAAGCCGGGTTCCTCCCATGCCTCCCCAATCCCAAGGGTGATGGCCTTTTTTCCGACCAAGGTGATGACCGGGGCGTCGGGGTTGTTTTTGACAATGACCGTCCGCACCAAGGTCGCTTCATTGCCCGCAGCATCGAAGGCGGTGTAGGTGATTGGGTACTCGCCGGGCGTGTTCACGTCGAACGGGCTGTAGCGCACCCAAAGGCCTTCTTGCGCCGGGTCGCCTGGGTTGATGTAGCTCAATGTGGCCGGTCCTTTCCCCGTCAGTGCGCGCATCCGGGGCTGGATTTGTTCGCCGCCGCCGCCTTCGTAAAATGCCACGGCAAAACGGTAAAAACCCGTGGCGAGGTCGAAGGTGCGGTAGCCGTATTGGTAGTTCTGGTTGGCGCGTTCGTCGCCCTTGTCCCCGTTGATTTCAAAGATGCCGTCCTGGTCGAGGTCTAGCCATAGTGAGCCACGGTCGTCCGGTTGTTCGATGCCGAATTCGTAGCGGCCGCCGGTCTCGGTGTGGAAATGTCCGTCCCACATGACGCCGAAGTTGTCATTGCCGGGGATGGCGGGGAAAGCTTTCCGGAAAGCTGCCGCGCCAATGACCCGCAGCCCTTCGTTTGTCGGTCCGCTGGAGTACTCCTCGACAATGCTCGTCGGGGTCTCGACCAGATAACCGCCGTTGTTGTCGAGGTCGAGGTATTGGGTGCCGCGCATGGTGAAGGAACGTCCGCGCAAACGGTTTTCGGCCAGGTAGGAGTTGACCACCGGGACTTCCCCGTCCACCGCGTCGAGGGCTTGGAAACCGGGGTCGACCCAGCGGTTCCCAATTTGGTGTTCCCAGGTTTCGCCGCCGGTAAGGTTGATGACTGGCGGGGTCTGGTCGACGACTACAACAGTCCGCGTGACGGTCGGTGCCGGGTTGCCGTCCGCATCCGTGTAGCCGTAGGAAAGGGTGTAGGCTCCGGGCTTGTGGATGTTGAGGTTGGAGGAAACTTCCGCCACCGCGCCGTCGATGGGCGTGCCACCAGCATCGGTGACAGTGTACCCAGGGTCGGTGTAAGGGGTTGCGGTCGGGTGTGTGGCTTGTGCGTCTTCGATTAAGGTGATGACGGGCAAGGTGGCCGGGTCGACGACTTTGATGGTGCGCGAAACCTGGACGTAGTGTCCGGCTTCGTCGGCGACCGCGTAGTGGACAGTTTGCTCTCCAACTACGCTGGTATCGACCGGTTCGACGACGAGGCCGCCGCCGTTTAGGCCGTACTTGCCGTTGAGGTGGGACTGGATTTGGACCCGCTCTGCTTTATCGAGGACGCGGTGGTACATCAGGACTTCCGCGATGGAGCCGCTGCTGACTTCAGAGTTGGTGCGCCACCCCCCAAATTGCAGGTCACTAGGCACGTAGGCAGTATCGTGGGCACCCCGGCTATTGTTGGCCAACTGGAGGCCGTCCACCCAGAAGTTGGCGACGTCGTCATTGGTGACCGAGCCGACGTGGAGGTGCCAATTCTGGTCGTACGGGCCGGTATTGACGACCCAGGAACTGGGGTGGAAACGCCCGGCACCATTGTCATTGTAACCGAATAACCAGTTCCGGCCGTCATGCGTGGAGATGAGGCGGTCTCTCGCTCCGCTCCCATACTTGGAAACCGTGATGAGGGTGTACTGGTCGGTGATGGCATGGAACTTCGTCGTGGTCCAGATGAGGTCGTGCTTGCCGTCGCCGCCGGTCGTGTTCCCGTCCAATTCGACGACGGGACGGCCATTAAGCCCGCTTTCCCGCCAGACCGGGTTGCCCGTGAAATTGTCGGCATGGTTGCCCGCCCCGGATGTGTCGTCCCAACTCCCGGTGAATTCATCCCCGTCATTCATTGTTGCCGCGAGGGTGGCGGCATCGAGGTGGAGGATGAGGCCTTCTGGGAAAGTGAAGGAGTTGGTGAGGTCGAGGTCTTTGTCGAAAACATCGGACACCGTGACGCCCGCATCCTTGAACACCTCGCCGATTGGCACGATGGCCGGGTTGCTCCCGAGAAGTTCGATGACCGGGGGCAAGGTGTCCCGTACATTGACGGAGCGGGTTACGGCATCGGCGGTGTGGCCGTCCGGGTCGGTGTATTCGTAAGTGATGGTGAACTGGCCGACCGTCCATCCGTCTGGCATTCCGGTTACTTGAACCAATGATTCGTCCAGGGGGTTGCCTTGGTAATCTTCGAGCAGCACCCCTGCGTCCCGGTAACCGATGCCGGCTTCATGGGAGATGTTGGCGCTACCGAGGAGAAGGAGGACTGGTTTGAGAGGGTCTTCTTCCACCACGACCGTGCGGGTGGCGGTGGTGAGGTTTCCGGAGGAGTCCTTGGCGTAATAGGTGATGGTGTGGCGGACGGGGAGAGAGGTGTCGAGGATGGCGGGGCGGGTCGTCCAGATGCCTGCCTGTTCCGGGGAGGCGGGATGGATGTCCGTCATGGTGGCTGGCCCGGCACCTTCGGGGGTGCTGAAACGGGCGATGATACCTGACCCGCCCCCGGCTTCCGATTGTCCGATGGCGATGGCATAAGCTCCCTTGGGCAAAAAGACCGGGGTGGTTTGGCTCCCGTAGGTAATCTGTTCGTCGCCGCTGTCGCCGAGACGCTCGAAAATGCCGTCCTGGTCCTTGTCGATGTAAATGGTGCCCCGGTCGTCCACTCCGGCAGTCTGGAAGTAGTAATCCCCATCCCGAGACGCGTTGAAGTTCCCCATCCACACGTTTTGGAAATGGTCGTTGCGGGTGATGCCTGGATGGGCGGCGCGGAAATCGGCGTCATCTTTGAACCGGATGGGTTTGTCGAAGAGGAGGGTGCCCCTGGAAGTCATGGCCAGCACGCCGCCATCCATGTCGAAGTCGAGGTACGACTCGTCGAAGATGTTGAGATAGGCCTTGTGCTCCAACTGGTTGGGGATGGCCTCCAGGTTGCTGAAGGCTTGGACGGATGGGTCGAGGTTGTCGGTAGCGGTGGCCCCGGCGTCTGTGTAGGTATCGCCTACGGTCAGGGTGATGAAGGGTTCGCCGACCAAGGTGATTTGCGGCGCGATGGTATCGACGACATGGATGGTGCGCTTCACATCTTGGGCGATGGTGCCGTCGGTGTGCTGGTAAATGTACTGGAGCGTGTAGGTGCCGGGGGTTTGTGTGTCTACTGTCCCTGTTCCGGCGATGTTGTCCTGTATGGTGGAGCCGTCCCCGGCCTTGGCGATGGCCTTGGGGTCAGTGTATTGGGCGACAGTCCCGGCCTCGATGGTCACTTCCTTGTCGCCATAAAGGAGGATGTAGGGGGTTGCGTCGTCTGGGAGGATGAGGATGGTGCGTTCGGCGGTAGAGGTGTTTCCCTGCGAGTCGGTCGCGGTGTAAGTGACGGTGTAAGTGCCCGGGGTTTCCGTGTTGATTTTTGTGCTGTCGGGTGTTCCGAATCGGAAGAGGTTGGCGGTGTCCACATCCGTGTTTTGTGCGGCGACAAATGCCCCGCCGCCTGCCGGGTCGTAAGCGAAGCCCGGTGCGTTGACCTCGCCGGCACTGTTGTTGTTGTTCCACATCCTGATTTCGATGTCGAACCAACCGCCTTGCGGACGGCTGAAGATCGCCACTGCGTCCGTGGCGGCGGAGGTGTTGTCGAAGAGGACTTCCCCGTCGATGGACAGCCATGCGCGGTCGTCGATGCTTTCCCGGAAGGACATCACTCCGTCTTCGTCATAAACTTGGCCGTTGTAGACGAAGGTCCATCGGTCCCGCCAACTGCCGGTTCCCTTGGTGGTGGTGAAAGCCATTCCCGGACCTAGCGGGTCGATGCCCATGTTCCCGGGGTTGTCGGCGAAGCTCATGGGGCTGGAGCTGATTTCCCCCAAAAGCAGGCCGGGGACGTAGTCGATGTGCGGATGGTTGTGTGCCTGGGTCGGCGTGACATCGCCTTCGATGCTGTCCGTGGCTGTTGCTGCTTCGATGACGTAGGTGTCACCGACTTTCAACTCGACCAACGCGTTCCCGACCAAGGTGATGGCGGGCGGGGTCGTGTCCACCAGCACGACCTTGCGGTGGACAGGTTCGGCGGAAAGGTCTTCGGTTTCGTAAGTGTAGGTGAGGGTTTGCGGGCCGGTCTTGGAAGTGTCGATGGTCCCGGTGAGCTTGAGGAAACTTTGATCAAGGTTGTTGCCATCGCCGTCCTTGGCGACTGCACCGGGGTCGGTGTAGGGTGTCCCGGCCTCATGGCGGATTTCGGCATCGCCCGTGAGATGGATGACGGGGATGCTGGGGTCGGGTCGGACGGTGACTGAGCGGGTGGCAAAGCTAGTGTTGCCAGCAGAATCCCGGGCTGCGTAGAGGATGGTGTGCGTGCCGACTTTGTTGAAATCCGGCAAATCGTGGGCGGGATAGCCCATGAGCCGGTACTTGGTGGCGAGCCGGGTTTCGAGGCTGAGGCGTTCTTGGTCGGACAGGGCGCGGTCGTAGAGGAGGATTTCGGAGACATAGCCTGCCGCGGTATATTGGGCATCCGTCCAATAGCCGCCGAGTTGGAGTTGTCCGATACGTCCGTTACGGCTTTCGTCCAGGGTCAAGTCCTGGCCGTCCCCCCAGAAACGGGTCAGGCTGTTGCCCGTGCTGGTGGCGGAGTAGAGGTGCGCCGATGCAGTCGGGACTACGCCGTTGTCCGTGGACCAGGCCTCCGGGTGGAAGACGTTCTCGTTGTTGACGTTATAGCCGATGAGCCAGTTCCGGGTTCGCGAGGTGATGAGGCGTTCGTTGTCCGTGCCTTCCAGTTGGGAGACGGTGAACACGGAGTAGATGCTGTCCAACTGGTTGGTCACGGCCATCATGGACGCCCCGTCGAAGACGACCGCCGGTTTTCCGTTCAGTATCGACTCTGAGTATTTCGGCGAACCGAGCACGCGGTCCATTTGGTTACCATTCCCAGAGAGGTCCGGCCAGATGGCGACTTCTTCGCCCTCCAGGATGCCCGGGATGCCGCTGGCGTCGATATGCATCCAGAGTCCGGACTTGGGCATCATGGCAGAGGAACCGACAGTGACGGCAGGGTCGTAGTTGTCCGTGGCCGAGACGCCTGGCTCGACGTAGGGTTCGCCAAGGATGATTTCGATGGAGTCGCTTCCGGTGAGTGTCAGTACCGGGGCTTCGGAATCCACCACTTCCACAATCCGGGTCACCGTGTCCGCAGACAAGCCGTCCGGGGTTTTCCAATTGTAACCCAGGGTGTAGGTGCCAGGGAGGTTGGCGTTGACCGTTCCGGTTATGACCGGGCTTTCGCCTTGGATAGCATTGCCGTCGGCATCCATGACATTGGCTCCTGGGTCGGTAAAGGTTGTGCCGACCGGATGCTTGATGGCCGCGCGTCCCAGCAATTCGATTTTCGGCCGCTCCGGGAAGTCGGCCACGATGACGGTGCGGGTGAGGGTAGTGGAGTTGCCCGCTTGGTCTATGGCGGTGTAGGTGATGGTGTGCGTGCCTGGGATGGCGGTGTTGAAGGTGGTGTCTGCAAACCAAAGGCCATCCTGCCCGAACCCACCGGGGAAGACTCTGGTGCGGGAAGTCGGCCCTGCTCCTGCCGGGGCAGTGAACCGTGCGTCAATCCGGGAACCCCCAGTGCCCTCGATGTGGGCCACGGCATAGCGGTAATACCCAGGCTCCAGTTCCACATTCGAGTACCCTCCGGTGTAGCCCGGCGAGACCATTTCGTTTCCTTTGGCGCCGTTGAGTTCGAAGGTGCCGTCCTGGTCTAGGTCGAGCCAGACGGATGCCCGGTCGTCCACGTTTTCATGCCCGAATTCATAAACCCCGGCCACCGTCGCCCGGAAGTAGCCGAGGAAGAGGTTCCGGTAGTTGTCGCTGGATGTGATGCCCACCCCGGCACCGATGAACTCGGAGTCGCCGTCAAAGTACAGCCCGATGTTCCGGGGGCCTGTCTGGAAAAGTTTTTGGCCGAGGGGCAAGTCCTGGAGCATGCCGCCGTTGTTGTCCAGGTTGAGGATGGTTTCCGGCCAGCCCTGCCCGGATCCGCGGTGCAGGAGGTGGTCTTTCACCATGAGCGAGGTGAAGGGGATGATGGCCCCGTCAATGGAGTCCGTGGATGTGAAGCCTGGGTCGATGTAGGGTTGCCCGAGTTGGACTTTTACGGTGTCCGGGCCGTGCAGGGTGAGTTCCGGCGGCAAATAATCGCCTACCTCGACCGTCCGGATTTGCGGGACGGCTTGGTGGCCGTTGGCGTCTGTGAAGAGGTAGGAGATGAGGTACGTGCCAGGGATTTCCGTGTCCACATCCCCGACGATTTCGATGGCGGAAGTGTCGGCCACGGGATTGCCGTCCTTGTCCTGGATAGTGTAGCCCGGTTCCTGCCATGGGGTGCCTTGTTGGTGCGGGAAGGGGTCTGGGCCAGTCAAGGTTATGACCGGGGCTTCGGGGTCGAAAACCGTGACGGTGATGGAGTTGTCCACTTTGTTGCCCGCTGAGTCCGTGACGGAGTAGGTGACTGTCCACTCGCCGGGGATGTCGGTGTCGATTTGGTCGGTGTCCGGCGCGACCAAGTCTCCGTTGTCGCCCCCGTAGATTTTCGCAATTTCGGAGTCGCCCAGGGCCACGTTGTAGAGCCGCACGTCGTCAATCATCCCGTCGAAATCGAAGTTCGCCGTGCCGCTCCAACCCCCGATGCGGATTTCCTGGTTGTGCAGGTTGATTTGCCCTGGTGGGTTTTCGGTACGGGTGGCCTGGAGGACGCCGTCGAGATACAGGCCGACGCGGCTGAACGGCGCGCCGCGCACCG
>JAYPDO010000081.1:0-9493 GCA_038125285.1 Opitutia bacterium | reverse complement strand
GTCCGTGGCCATGAAAGGTCGGGCGGGGGGGGGGGGGGGGGGGGGGCGCCCGCCCCCCCCCCCCCCCCGCCCCCCCCACCCCCCCCCCCGCCCCCCCCGGGGGGGGACCCCCCCCCCCCACCCCGCCGGTGGGCGCCGGAGGCGCCGGCCGCGGAGGTAAGGTAACACCAAGCGGATACGGTGATGGCGGTGGCGTCGGCCAGGGAGTTCAGGTTCGGGATGCGGACGTAATCCCCTGTGCCGTCCAATTGCACCGCCTCGCCGAACTTCCCAGGCACGTACTTCGCGTCGCCTTTCAGCGTGCCGTGGCTCAGGAACGCACTGCTGTCGATGGCGGGCTTGGCCTTGGAGTCATTGACGTACTCCGTCGGGGTGTCCCCGGCTTCTAACTGAGCGCCCCAGATGAAGAGGTTTCCCGCGCCGTCGCCGTCATAGGTCGTGCCGTTGCCATCGTGGAGCAGGATGTTCAGCGCGGAGGAAAAATCGGCCGTGGCCTTGGCGGTAATCCGGCAGCGGTACCAACCATTGTCCAACGCCTCGATGGAATGGGCTTCGGGGGTGGAGTTGTCCGGCGTGGAAGTGCCGTTGGTCAGGTCGAAGGTGGTCTTCGCGCCGCCTCCACCTTCCCATTTTGAATAGTTCTTGAGGGAGAGGGAAAGATGGCTGCGCGTCCCGGCTTTGGTATAGACTGTCGCCGTGTAGGTCGTCCCGGCTGCTGCGGTAAAGGCTTGGTAGGTTTGGTGGGTCGTCCCGGCGGAATCTTCTTCCGTCAAGGTGTCGGCGGTCACGGTCTTGTCGGGTCCTACTTCAACATCGGTCGCGACGGCCAACCCCATGGCCACCCATTGTGCCGCGCCGAAGTCGGAGGAACCCGAGAGCATGTTCACCGTGGACAAGTCATGGTCAAAACGCCACCAGGCCGCCAAGTCCTTTTGCCGGGTGGCGCTGCGGCTGTATTTGTACTCGATTTGGATGTTCCCGGAGAGGTCGCCGTCCTCCAAGTCCGTGGCGGTGGCGGTAGGCGGGGTGAACGGGGTGCCGATTTGGTGCGATAGCTCGTTTTCCCCTGTCACAGCCAGCACGGGTGGCTCGTTCAAGTCCCCCTGGCCATTTCCATAAATCGCCTTCACTTCCGCTTCCGGGAGGATGGCGTTGTAAATCCGAAACTCGTCCAGCACCCCGGTATATGCCCGCCGGTTCGCGCCCGGTCCGCCCAATTGGTGCCTCCCGGAGAAGTTGAACAACCCCGGGGTATCCGGGTCCACGCCTTTGTAGGTCAGGCCGCCGTCCACGTAGAGGGTGAAGTTGCCCGGTTCGTTGACTGCGGCAAGGTGGTGCCACTGGTTGTCGTTGAGGGGTACGGAGGTCTGCATGTCCACCCTGGCCCCGTTGAGGATGAAGTACTGGAGGTTGTTGGAACCGGAGGCAAAATTCAGGTGGTACTCGGCCTCGCCCCCAAAACCGTCCGCCCCCGTGCTGGTCGAGCCATAGTAAACGTGCCCGGCGTCCGTGTAGGAATGGGCAGTCTTTACCCAGATGGACACCGTGCTGTTGTGGAAGGACACCGGTACAGCCGTCGGGATGAGCACCCGGTCGTCCCCACCGTCGAACTCCAACCCTGTCCCGAACCGCCCCGCAACCCAATCGTCATTGTCCATCCCGGTCAAGGTCCCGTCCTGGTCGTAGGGCGAACTGTCTTTGGCCACCAACCCGGCGGCATCGTCCATTTTAAAGTAAACCAGCAGGTCGTTTTCCCGGGTAATGGACAGGAGGTAGGCGGGAAACAAGGCCAGTGCGGAGATGGCGGCCAGGAATCTGGATACGTACATGGGTCAGCTAAGGGATGTTGGTGCGGTGTATAACTCATTCTCGCCCGAGGGGGCTCAAGCGCGCATCAGCTTGTAACTTACCCTATTAGCAGGGCTTAACCTGTCAAGGGTTCAACCTGGGTTTCTTTCCGTTCTCCTTGGGGAATCGATGTAGGGACGCTTTTGTTTATCCCAGGGGGATTACACCCCAAAGCCCAGGGTTTCCCTTGCGGACACCCTGGGTCTTTAGTCGTCCCCGCTACTACCCTGAAGGGGGTGCACAATTGCCTTGGGGCGCCGGATGTTGTGCAACCCCTTCAGGGTATCACACTTACGGCATTGCTTTCCAAGGGTAGGCGTTGCCAACCCTTGGCTATGGGGTCTAATCCCGTTGGGTTATCAATCTTTCGTGCGAACAATACTGCTGGTTCAAAGAAAACACACCCAATCCTTCTTCCTAAGCCGGGCAAGCCAGTCGGGATATTGCTTTTTGAAAGCCTGGAACGCGGCGTATTCCTTGTCGTCAACGGTTCCGTGCCCGTCCTTGTCGATGTGCGGGAAAAGCCATTCCCAACCTTTTTTCCCGTCCTCCCATTCCTTCTTTGAGACCAACTTGTCCTTGTCCTGGTCGCAGGTCGAGAGGAGGGAAGCAAAGGAATAGGAAACTAGTGCATTAGGCCTCCTCGGGCGTGATGGGGCGGTTTTGGGGAAGGGATCAAAGGATCACCTCGATGCGATAGAACGCACGGGAGACCGGGGGGGCCTCATCGGTGAAAATCAGGGGCGTCGGCGTCCCGTCGGACTGGGAAACGCCGGATTGGGGCTGGCCGATATCTTCCCATTGGGTAGGGGCCGCAAGGGAGGTTGCCCTCTGGAGCTGGTAGACATGGCCTGAATACGAAAGGAGTGTGAGCGTGAAGGAGTTCCCCGTCATTTCGTAAGAACTGACATCCGTGTCACCGGCGAGGATCACTACTCCGTTGTTCTCGAGAAGCGCAGGAAGCGGGCCGGAGGCGGTGAGGAGGTCGAGCACACCGTTGTTGACGAATGGGCCGGTGGCGTTGAGTGAGGTGCCGCCGGTCAGTCGCATGGTGCCGTTATTGACCACTTCCCCGGAGATCGTGAGTTGTCCGCCGGAGGCGAATGTCACTATGCTGTCGTTGGTCAGGTCGGCGTTTATCGTGCCAAAACCCGATAGCGAAGCACCTTCTGCGATGTTGACCGTGTCCGTGGTAAGGGTGCCGTTGGCGAGGCTGAGTGTCGCGCCGGGATTGACCTGCACTGCACCGGCACTGGTCACCGTTCCCGAAATCTTCAGAGTGCCTTGTTCGATGGTCGATCCTCCGTTCCAACTGCAAGGGCCGCCCAGAGTCCAGGTCCCGGCACCGGTTTTTTCAAAGCTGGTGATCGAGTCGGAACTGGCCTCATAGATCGTGCCGTCGAAGACCGCTTCGTCGCCATACGCCGTCCGGCCCCCGATGCGGTAGGTCAGAACACCGCCCTGGTCGGTTCCCCGGAATGAGGACAGCGCATCACCCGTCAACTCGCCTATCCCGATGATCGTACCCGCGTTGCTGTGAAGTTTGCCGGTGTAAAGCAGTTTGACATTGCCGGCCAGGTTGATGGACGCAAGTGGGAATCCGGGGTAGTCGTAGTCCATGGCCATGCGGAATTCGCCGCTTGATGCCGTGGTGATGTTGAGGATGCCGGAGAAGGCGGACCAGTCGCCGAAGAGGTTGGTGCGGTTCGAGGCCACGCGGAAGTTGAGCGTGCCGCTTCCGGTGAGCTTGCCGTCATAGTCGCAACGGGGATCGGCGTTGAGGGTTCCGGCCTGGCCTGCGGGGACGACCAGGTCCTGGATGAAATGGTTGGACACACCAGATGGCGCGAAGCCCGACGACTGGTACATCGTAAGTGTGCCGCCGTTGAAAGTAACAGGCCCGGTGCCGAGGCCGTAGGCGTTGGCGACATCGTTGCCCAGGACAATCGAGCCGCCATTGATGAAGGTGCCCCCGGAGTAGTTGTTCCTCGGGACATAGGAGAGGGAGGCATTGCCGGATGCTGTGGCGTTTTGGGAAAGCGTGAACTGGGTGCCATTGGTGACCCCTGCAATGGTGGTGCCGGATGCGATGCCCGTGCCGCTAACGGTCATCCCGGCGGCCAGCCCGGCCGTGGTGGCCACAACAACATCGGGCGAGCCCGTGGTCGTCATGGATGCGAGGCTGATGTACGCTGGTGAAATGGAGAGGATCCCCTCGCCGGTTTTGAGCAGTTTACAGGCCCCACCGATCACGCCTGGTCCGGAGAAACTGTAGGAGGTGGAGGTATTGTCCGCAGTGATGGAGCGAGGTTCCACAGCACTGCCGACTAGCACCTGGCCGGTGCTACCGGTGTCGTCAAAGGTCACCGAGTCGAAATTGAAGAAGGTTGGCGTCGGCCCGCTGGACCAGGCCGATGTGGTTTGCGTATCCCAAGTGCCGCCACCTGTGCCTTCCCAGATTAGGGAGGCGGGGATGGTGCCTCCTACTACCAGCTCGATGGCGCCGTTTGCAGGTGTGCCCAGGTTGAAGGTTTGCCGGGTGCCGGACGGAAGGTTCGAAGCTGGGGGAAATGCGCCCGAGGAGTCGGTGCCGCCGGAAATAAGGGTGTAGGTGCCGTTGCCTAGCGTGCCGTCGAGGAAGTTGAAGTCAAAGGTGGGGGTGGCGACGAAGGTGAGCGTGCCTCCGTTGAGCGTGATCTTGTCGTTGTTTGCGCCGGTGGGATCGTCTGACAAGTCGAAAACCAGTGTCGCGGCCTCCAGGGTGAGTCCATTGCCCAGCTTGAGCGTGCCAGCCTCTCCCTGCGAGTTGCCCGGTGAAATCGTCGCCCCGTTGGATGCCGTGACAGCACCGCCAGTGCTGCTACCAATCGTCCCCGCACCTGCCAATGTCGCACCGTCTGCGACCGTGACCTCCGTGTTGCCAAGCGAACCGCTCAACAGCAGGGTGCCCGCGTTTACCTTCGTCGCGCCGGTATAGCCCGACTCCCCGCCCAAGGTGAGCGTGCCGGTGCCTGCCTTGGTGATCGCGAGCGTATGTTTGGTGCCGTCAAGAATTTGGCCTTCAAACAAGCTGTCCTGGTTCAGGGAGCCAATGGTGTAGGTGTCGGTTCCGGATCCGGCATCGCTTCCCCTCAAGGTGGAGGCAAGGTTGCCCGAGATTGAGCCGAAGGGAATGGCCTTGGCCGAGGAGATGTGGCTGTAGAGGCTTCCGTCGCCGATATTGACGGTGGTGTAGGTGAAATTGGTCGCGTTGGCGTAGAGGCGTAGTTTTCCGACGGATAGGTTCAGCGTGCCGCTGAAGCCGGACATGTCGCTCTGCAGAGTGAATGTCGTGCCCGTGACCGTGTCCAGGGTGATGGAGGCGTCGGTTCCGCTGATCGGCGGGTTGAGGTTCACCGTGGTGGCACCTGCGGCGAAGGTGCATTCCCCGCTCAGTTGCAGCGTGTTGCCGATGCTGATGGTCGTGCCGCCCGAGTAGGCGAGGGTCGAATTGGTCATGGAGATCGGGCCGGTGCCGAGGGAATAGCTGTTTCCTAAGGCCAGGGTGCCCCCGGCAATCGTGGTGCCGCCCGAGTAGGTGTTCGCATTGTTAAGGGTCAATGTGCCCGCACCGGACTTCAGGATGCCTGTGTTGCCCGCGATCGAGCCTGCCCCGCCAAAGGTGTAGTCCTGGTCGGCGTTCACTGTGATGGCACCGGGTTGCACACTGCTTGGAATGTCGATGAAGGAAGCGTTCGAACCCGTGTCGTCGAAGGTCGTCGTGTCGGCGTCGGTGTAGGTGGTGGGAGTCCCGTTGCCTAGCCAGTTTGAAGTGGAGGTGTCCCAGGCATTCGCCGATCCGTCACCCTGCCACTTGAGGTTCTTCGGGAGTCCTGCCGTGGTGACAAGGACCAGGAACCTTTGGGTCCAACTGCCGTCGCTATCCGTTACCGTGAAATCGAAATGGGCGCGGCCTGAGAAATCCAGGGTCGGCGTGAAGCGAACGGTATGCCCGTCCGCCTGAAGCACGGTGGAGCCGTTTGCCTCGTTGGCGGTGACAAATGTGACCGGGGCGTTGACGAAACCGCCCGTGTAGCGCGAAAGGTCGATGTCCACAAAGCTCGGTCCCGCCACGGTGTTCCTTGCCGTGAAGGTGTGCGGGGAAGCCTTGAAATGGAGGTATTCCTCCAGATAGGTGTAGCCGGTGGGGGTCGCCACAGGGAAGAATGTGGAACCACTGGAGATCGCGCCGCTGGAAAAGGCGGTATTGTGGTCATCCGCAGCGGGATCCATGCCGACGGCTTTTTCATACAGGTCCGGGGTGCCGTCCCTGTCCGTGTCGGCGAGCGGCAGGTCGGATTCTAGCGTGCCAATGCCGCCGTTGCTTGCTCCGGTGCTGCTTTCCTTGCTAACATGGGCTCGGGATTGGCTGGCGAGTTTGCTGAAAAGGATGGTGTCCACCTCGTCGCGAATCCCCCCTTCGTAGCTGGAATCCAGGCGCAGGGCACCCGCGCTGGAAACGATCTTTTTGTAGGCAAGCAGAGGGGAATCCGTTTCGACCCCTGCCGTTGACCCGGTAATGGCCGAGGGCGACTCATAGTATCCTTTGGCGCCGGGAGACAGGCCGCTGGTGCCCGGTGTGTAGCCTGTGCCTTCGACAATCCCGTATCCATTGTCAACGCCGTCGAGAAGCCCGTTGCCGTCTGCGTCGATGAGATTGCCACTGAGGAAAACCGTGAAGTTCGGCTTGCCGTTGTCCCCGATAGTGCCTTTTTGCAGCGCCTTGCTGCGCGTATTTCCAGGCGGGCAGACGAAGTAGTTGTTAATGACATTCGCCTTCCAGTTCTGGTTTGACTGCGAGTCCCCCATGATGAAGCCGATGTCCCAGTCGTAGGTCACATTATTGATCCATTCGAGCAATCCGCTCGGACGGGACTTGGGGTTGCGGGTGTGGTTGTGCGCCCAGAGATTATGATGGGAGGTTGCGTGCTTCTGGTCCCACAAACCGCCACAGGAATGGCTCTCCAGACCCCACGCATTGAGCGAGTATTGGAGGGTTAGGTTTTCCGGCGCGCTGCTGAAACTCGACATGTTTTCATCCGTGCCAAACTGGATGGAAAGATGGTCAAGGGCTGCGTTGGTGCAACCCCCGTCAAGGTCGATACTGTCTCCTCCGGCAGCTTGGTCGCGAAAGCGGAAACGCGCGTGGCGTACCACCACATCACCCCCTGAAATGCGGAATGTCCCGTCCTTGAACCCGATCCCGTCCCCCGGGGCCGTTTGTCCGGCAATGGTGACCTTGTCCTTGGTCAGGCGCAGGTTGCCGCCACCTGGAAGATGGATATAGCCGCTGACATCGAAAACAATCGTCCGCCCTGAAGCCGGGACCGTGGCGATCGCATCGGCAAATGACCCAGAGCCCGAGGAGTTGAGGTTTGTGACATGGTAAACGTCGCCCCCGCGCCCGCCAGTAGCGTAAGCACCGTAGCCTTCAGCCCCAGGGAAAGCTGGGATTGCGGCCCCGGCCT
The DNA here is from genome assembly GCA_038125285.1 of Opitutia bacterium. Lineage (GTDB taxonomy): Bacteria > Verrucomicrobiota > Verrucomicrobiia > Opitutales > JABJCN01 > JAYPDO01. The sequence goes on along the minus strand of JAYPDO010000081.1, from coordinate 2,138 downwards.
GGGCACCGGCAAGCATGGCCAGGGTAGCGAGGATGACGGCGAATCCAAGGGGTTGCGGAGGACTACAATGGCGGGCTGACGCGGAGTGGTGGGCGCGCATGGGCTTAAAGTTGATCCACATGGAAATGGATTCCTTTGTACATGCAAGCCAGCAGAAGGCAAGGATACACGCGCTCAATCCTTCTTCCGTAACCTGGAAAGCCAGTCGGGATATTGCTTTTTGAAAGCCTGGAACGCGGCGTATTCCTTGTCGTCAACGGTTCCGTTCCCGTCCTTGTCGATGTGCGGGAAAAGCCATTCCCAACCTTTTTTGCCATCTTCCCACTCTTTTTTAGAGACCAACTTGTCCTTGTCGAGGTCGCAAGTCGTGAGGAGGGATACATAGGAATAGTTGTCGTTTGCCGGGGCTGGGGACTGGTCCACGTTCTTGTCCCAAGCCAACTTTTGCCCAGCTTTGGTGAGTGCGTTTTGCAGGGTGCAACGGCTGATTCCTTGGACTGTGGTGCCCCCTTCGATGGCAAGGCAGGCCGCAATCCCGGCAGATTCCCCGCAAATCATGAAGACCGGCTCCATCCTCGCCGAAGCGTAGCCGAGGTGGGTGGCGGAAAAGCACACTGGGACGAGCAAATTCGTGCATTCGGCCTCGTTGGGCGTGATGGCGCGGTAAGGGATCGGGTAGGGGACATTGGTCGGCCCGCGGCTCCCCCCGATGAACATCTTGCCTTCCAGCCCCACCATGACCTGCCCGTCTTGACGAAACCAAATCCGGCGGGAAGGGTAGGTGTCAATCCCGTATTGGGCGAGGCCGATGGGGTCGTCGATTTCCGTCCGGTTGTACACATCGTGGGCGGTGATGGTATAGCGGCCATGCAACCTGCGCGAGATGCGGATGTAGAGTTGGTGTGGCCAGCCCTGGGTTTCTTGGTGCAAACGGCCGTCGAGGCCCAATCCGGCGACTTCCTTGCGGTAGGCTTCCGGCACTCGGCTGTCCGTGGACATGAATTGGTGAAGGCCGCGCAGGTAATCCTGGTGTTTTTTCCAGACCTTGGCCTTGGTCGCATAATCCCCGCCCGCATACTCCTGGCTGATCCCCACCGGGGACATCGAGAACAGGGAACTCCTTTGGTAATTCCATTCCCCCGAGTTTTTCCAACCTGGGAAGATGCCGACCAGTTTTTTGCGCAAGGCGTTCTCGTCCCCAATCGTCTTCACCAAATATTCCACGTACCTCCCGACCAGCTCGAACTCCTTTGCATCATAACCCTCCGGTGGGGTAATCGGGATACGGTTCTTCGGGTTGTCCGTGGTGTAGTAGCGATAGTTGTAGGCCTGGGTGTATTGGTCTGCCGAACCAAGGGGTTTCCAATGGTCGTCCTCCACCCAGTCCAGCAACCCGCTTTCCGGCTTCCCTGGCACGACAAACGGGTCGATGGGTGCCAATTCCATTGGGGGTTGCACTCCGGCATGTTCCTCCCCGAATTCCGCCTCGGATTCACGACCCAGCCGGAAACCCACGCCTGCCTTCGCCATCAAGTCGCCTTCGTAGCTCGCGTCGATGAACATTTTTGCCCTGACTGCGAGGGTGCCCGCTTTTTCCACCTCCGCGACCGGGCAACCCAGTTCGTCAAACGGGGCAAGGTCGAAGGTCGCCGAGGTGATGCTCGCCCCATCCTTCGCACAGGACGCCACCCGCTGGTTGAAAAGGACTTCGATGCCGTATTCCTCCAGCAATTTCTCAAAATCCGCCAGGACGTCCATCGGGTTGACATCCCTCCTCAGTCGAAGTTGCCCTTCGGCTTCGGACTGCCCGAGCGTGAGCAGCAATTCCTTTGTCATCCCCCCAGTGGCCGCATAGTTCGGGCAATCCTGCATCGGTTTCAACCCTGCCCCCAGCATCCCGCCAACCCAGCGTCCCGGTTCCACGATGACAACCGAATGCCCCGCCTTCTTGACCGCAATGGCCGCCAAAATCCCCGATGGCGTAGCCGTGTAAACGCAAACATCGACCTCCTTTGCCACCACCCCGGAATCGAAGGTCGGCAAAGCCAGGACGAAGGTTAGGAGGACGGGGAATATAGACGGAGTTTTCATGGACACGGCAACGCTCCACGCCGTTTACCCCCTGTCAAACCAAACAG
>JAYPDO010000080.1:14354-18772 GCA_038125285.1 Opitutia bacterium | reverse complement strand
GGTGCGCCAATTGATGAGAGACTAATGAGCGATTGGGAAGGAATGTACCAAGCGGGGGAGACCCATTGGGATAAAGGCGAACCTTCGCCAGGGTTGGTGGACTGGTTGGCCCGGAACAAGGGCGACTTTTCCGGCACGGTCTTGGTACCGGGTTGCGGGTTCGGGCATGATGTGCGGGCTTGGGGCGAGGCCGGGTTTGACGTGACCGGGATGGATGTTGCGCCCAGCGCGGTGGAAGGTGCGAAAGGGAAGACCCCGGCCGGACTCTCGAATGTCCGCTTCGAACTGGGGAACTTTTTTGACGGGCCAACGGGGGGCAGGCAGTTCGACATCCTCTTCGAGCATACCTTTTTTTGTGCGATCGACCCATCGATGCGGGGGGATTATGTAACGCGGTTGCTGGAATGGCTAAAGCCGGGCGGGCATTTCCTGGCCGTCCATTATCTGCTCCCCAAAGACGAAGACGGGCCGCCCTTCGGTACGGATTGCGGGGAGGTGCGGGAACGTTTTTCCCCCCATTTGGAGCTGGTCGCAGAATGGGATCCTCCGACATGGGAGCATCGCAACGGCTTGGAGCGGATGTTTTTGTGGAGGAAACCGGGGTGATTGTAACCGCAATGTGACCCAACGTTTTCCAAAATTTCTAGTCTAACGATTTCGATGAGTGCTAAAGTCCTCCATGCCGGCACCCCAAAGGGCATGCCCGCGGCCAATCGTACCGGTAAGGCCAAAGGTGAGGATACCATTCGGCAGGAGGGAATTGGTGACAAGCTTCTATCCCCCAGGGGACTCGGCCTTTGGGTCATAGCAATTGCCACGTTCCTCGTGCTCATTGCCCTAGATTGGTCCGGGATGGAGCAGAAGGTCTCGTCCCTGGCATTTGTCGGGGGGGAATGGAAGTGGAAGGATTGGGGTTTGTGGAAGTTCCTTTACGAGTACGGGCCAGTTCCCTCGATCTTGGTGGGAGTGGGGAGTTTGCTTTGGGGGATTGTGTTATTGGTTCGGAAAGCCCCCCGGAAAAAGTGGCTGTGGGCCTTGTATCCATTCGCTTGCCTGGCGATCGCGCCGGGTTTTTTGGTTAACGCGCTTGGGAAAGACCAATGGGGGCGCCCCCGCCCGCGGGATTGCGAGGTTTTCGGGGGGCAACAGCATTACCAGCATTTTTGGTCACCGCATTTTGGCGGGGAAGGCAGGTCCTTCCCTTCGGGGCATGCTTCTGTGGGTTTCTACCTGTGTTGCCTGTCCATGATCCCGGGAAACCGGCGCAGGTGGTTGTGGCTTGGGATCGGCCTGCTGATGGGGGTGTTGATCGGGATGGCGCGGATTGCCCAGGGCGGACATTTCATTACGGACATTGTGGCTTCCTGCGGGATTGTCCTCTTCGTTTCCTGGATGTTGGCTCCTTCCTTTTGTTGGCTGGGGCAGAAAGGTGGCACAGGGCATAACGCCCGTCCGGCAAACAGTTGAGGCCCCCCTTGCTCTTAACATGATGGAAACTTTCCCATACTCCGTGGTCGTCCCGTTTTACAACGAAGGGATACTTGCTTCCGAAGTCCTGGGCGAACTGCACAAGATATGCCCGGATGCCGAGATCATTGCCGTGAATGACGGGAGTACGGACAACACTTTGGAAGTTTTGAAAGACTTGCCGTACATCCGTCTGATTTCCTTTCACAAGAACCAGGGGCAAAGCGCGGCGGTCTACGCAGGGTTGCGTGCCTCGACCGGGCGATTGTGCGTGACGATGGACGGGGATGGCCAGAACGACCCTTCGGACATCGTGCCGATGACCAAGGTCTGGGCGGAAGGCAAGGTTGTGTGCGGTTACCGGCAAAACCGCCGGGACAGTTGGTCCAAACGGGTGACTTCCCGCCTTGGGAACGGGATCCGGCGCCGGGTTCTCAACGACGGCATCCGTGACACCGGTTGTTCTCTCAAAGTTTTTCCCCGCTCAGCAGTTGACAATTTGCCTCCGTTCAATGGGTTGCACCGGTTTTTGCCAGCGTTTTTCAAACAGGAGGGCCTGGAGTTGGTGGAGGTTCCTGTGAACCATCGTCCCCGGTTGCGAGGGGAGTCGAAATATACCAACCTCGGCCGGGCTTGGCGAGGGCTATGGGATCTTGCCGGGGTGGCCTGGCTCTTGTCCCGAAGGGTTTGCCCCGGTCGGGCAGTAGAAATCAAGGATTATGCACGAGACTCTGTTCACCCTTAAAATTGGCGGGGCCGCATTGGTCATCACCGCCTGGAAGCTGATTGGCTATACTGGTGTCCTTATGTTTGGGAGCCGTTGGGTTTTCCAATTGGTCTGCACGGCCAAAGAAGGGAAGCCGACTTTCCCCCTATTGTTCTGGATCCTGAGTTTCGGCGGGTCGGTCATGACACTCAGCTACTTTATCTTCGGCAAGAATGATTCGGTGGGCATCCTGGCCAACCTTTTCCCCGCCACGGTGGCTACCTACAACCTCATCATGGAGATGCGTTGGCGCACACGGCAGAACTCCCTGAAAAACGGGGAAGCGGCCAATCCGGCATGAAGCATAAGTGGGCAGCTTACTTGGCTCTTGCCGCATTGGCATCGGCGATCCCGTTCACCCTTCCTCATGACCAGGAATTGTTCCGGGCAGTGTCCGGGGGTGCTGGGGAAACCTCCCATCATGTGGCCGAATTCTTTTCCCGTTATGGCCGGCTGGAGTGGTCTACGCTTTGTGTCGCCCTGGTGCTGACTCTGGCCGGCCGGTTGGGGTTGCCTGGACGAAGGCAGAAACTTTATTTGGCGGCCAAAGGATGCTTCCTTGCCGGATTGACTGCTGGGCTCTTGGTTTGGCCCGGAAAGATGTTACTAGGCCGGGAACGGCCCCAAGGGGGAAAGGGGACAGGTGGCCTGCATGGGGCAAGGTTCGCCCTGGTGGGGGAAACCCTCTACCATTCCATGCCTTCGGGGCACTCGGCGTCGTCCTCCGGTTCCATGGTCGCCTGCCTTATCCTCTACCCGCCCTCCGGGGTCGTCTTGGTCCCGGCGGCTGCCGCCGTAGGGTGGTCACGTGTCAAGTTGGGCAAGCATTGGCCCAGTGATGTCCTGGCCGGATGGTTATTGGGCGGTACAGTCGGCCTGGTTATTGGGCGTTTGCTTCGCCGCCAGCATGCGTTAAAGCTGAAGTTGGCGGAAAAACTGCTACCTTCCCAAGCCGCCCTTTCCCAGGATTGAAGCCTTCGACCACGATCCCGCCCTTCGGGATTGTCCCTTCAGTTTGGCCATCAAGGCTTTCCACCCGCAACCCTTCCGGGACTATGTCGGTTTCGCCTCCGAATTCCCACGGTCCCCCCAGGTAGAACACCAGGCTAGGTTCGGCAAAAGTTGAGGATTGCCGGGGTAGCACCATGTCCGGGGTGACCCCGGCCGCATCCCTGATTTTGAGGGTGAGGTGTTGCCGGGCAAACTCATGGCTGACCCCATTGCCTGCGATTGCTAGGACAACGCTAGTGGCAAGGGCACCCCATTTCCCGAACTGCAAAGAAAGGAAAGGCAACCAAGCGAAACCGGCCAATACTAGGGCCAACCACGGCACAAACTCCATCGGGAACTCCTCGTCCACAATCTTGTCCTTTGCCAGATAGGCCGCCAGGAGGATCCCTGTGGCAACCAAAGCACCCCAGGGGGCCAATGTTGGATTTTCCCGGTTTTCCAATGCCGCCCCGAGGAGGAGGAACAGTGCGGGGAAGCCCGGGAGGATGTAGTGGGGCAATTGGGTCGAATAAAAGGTGAACACCAACACCGGTGCCAACCCCCAGGCCAAGAGGAATGCGACGTTGGCATTCCCTTTGTTCTCCTTGCAATAGTGTGCGGCGCACCGCCCTTGCAACCACCATGGGAAAAAACTGAGGAAAAAGGTTCCCAGATAGAAAAAGGGTGTGTATTTCCTGGAGTTAAAAGCCGAAACCCCGCGTTCCAGGACGTGTTCTCCCAAACCCACTTTAGCAAACTCACCACCCGTCTTCACCAGGGCGGGAATTCCCCATGCGCCGACAACCACCAGGAATGCAAGGATTCCTACTACCGGGTTGGTTCGGGTAATGTCTCCAGCCTTGGTGTGTTTCGTCACGATAAGCGCCAGCCATACTCCAGCCGGGATGGCCAGTGCAATCGGTCCCTTTGCCAGGAAACCGAAGGCCAGCCCGACCCAGAGCAGCAACCTTCCTGTACGGTATTCTTCCTCGGCTCCTTTCAGGCAAGTCCACAACCCGTCCATCGCCAGGCAAAGCCCGAGCACCATCGGCATGTCTGCCAAGGCCAGCCGCCTATGTTGCCAAACCTGGACGTTCAAACACCAGGCCAATGCCCCCCACCCCGCCGCCTTTTTCCCGACCCAACGCCTTCCCCTCAGGCACATCCAAAAGGCTACCAGCAAGGTCGCCTCGAT
>JAYPDO010000080.1:0-14231 GCA_038125285.1 Opitutia bacterium | reverse complement strand
AAAGCTCGTTTACCCCGAGGAGTTTTTGGTGGACGGCCATCAACCAGTAGGTGAGCGGCGGTTTGTCAAACCGGTATTCCCCGTTGAAATAGGGGATGAACCAGTCGCCCCTTTCCGCCATCTCCACCGTAGCCCGGGAGAACCTTGGCTCGTCCCTGTCCAACAATGGGAGGGTGCCGCTCCCGGACACCAAAACCAGGTATCCCAACAACAGGACAAACCAAACAGGCAACATAGGCAGGTGTTTGGTCTGGGTGGCGGGAAATTTGGCCATAGGCGGCGGGATATTGGCCCTGAGGTAGCCCGTGGCAATTCCACAATTCCGAATTTAGCATGACAGGGCAAGGTAACCCATCCAACCGTTGGCTGTATTGGATTGCCGGTATCACGGCCTTCCGGATCATATATCTGGCCATATTCCCTGTCGGTTTGGCCGGGGACGAAGCGTACTATTGGGAATGGGGGAGGCAACCGGACTGGGGATATTTCAGCAAACCTCCCTACATTGGTTGGCAAATGGCCGTGCTACATTGGCTCGGTTGGGATACGACCTTTGGCATCCGCCTGCCTTCCGTGCTTTATGCATCCGGGCTCTTGGTAGCAGTGTATTGGCTCGGGCGTTCCCTTTTCCGTCCAGAGGCAGGCTTCACCGCAATGCTCCTTGTCGCACTGACCCCTGGGAATGTCGTCCAGGGATTGATCGCTACCATTGACTCCCCCCTCTTGTTCTTTTGGGCGTCCGCCCTGTTGACCAGTTGGAATCTGTTTTATGGAAAAGGCGGTTTGCGATGGGCGGTGCTCCTTATCCTGTGCCTGGGGTTGGGGAACCTTACCAAGCAGATGATGCTGGTCTTCCCCCTGCTGCTGTTGGTTGTCCTCGCAATGGATCCCATGAAGAGGAAGGGACTTGCGGATTGGAGGCTGTGGGCAGGTTGGGCCGTGACCTTGCTATTTCTCCTCCCTCCGCTCTATTGGAACTCGCAGCACGAGTGGATCACTTTCCAGCACACGGGGGAGCATTTCAACCGGGGGGATGCCTCCGCTTTGAAACAAGTGGGGCGTTTTTTTGAATTTGTCCTTGCCGAGGCGTTCATCCTAAATCCCGTACTCTATTTCGCCGGCTTGGGTGCCCTTTGGGGGGCAACCAGGAAGTTCGGGGACAACGCCCAAAACCGGTTCCTTTGGGTCTTTTCTGCCCCTGCTATCCTTGTCTTTTTCTTCTTGGCCACAAGGCAACGGGTTAACCCTAACTGGCCTGCCGTCTTTTACCTCCCCATGGCTCTTCTGCTTTCCGGTCAAATCGATGCATTGGCCGAGCACAAGCTACGGAAGGCGGCCATCGCCGTTGGTTTCTGCCTAGCTTTCCTGACCTATGCCTTCGCGTTCCTCATCCCCATGGCCCACTTGGAAGGAACCAAAATGGACATTTTCAAAAAGTTCCGGGGGTACGACGAGTGTGGACGGCAGTTGGGCGAGTTTCTCCAGACTGTGCCGGAAAGGGATAACATGGACATCGTTGTGATCGGGCATCGCTACCAACTTTGCCAATTTGCCTTTAACACCCCAGGCCAACCCCGGACCTTGGCCTGGAACGATCCGGAAGCCCCCGTAACCAGCCAGTATGGCATTTGGGAAGGGTTGCCACATGTGCCCGCCCGACCCGCCATCGTGGTCATCCAGGCTGGTGCCCCTTTCCCCAAGGATTGGGGCACTCGGTACAAAACCCTCGCAAAACTCCCCCGGACCATCGAAATTGGGTACAATGGCAAACTTTTCCGCCGCTATGAACTCTACCAAGGAACGCCATTTCCCCAGGATACCCCTGGGTGAATTCGTGTCCGTTGCCCAAATTTTACCAGCCTGTCTCATTGCCGGCACAGGGACTGCCCGCAATTTACTAATTTTGATGAACCCCGATTATGCATAAAAACTTCGTCCTCGATACCAACGTACTCCTTCACGACCCCGATTCCCTCTACCACTTCGAAGACAACATCGTGGTTATCCCGATCACGGTCATTGAGGAACTGGATAGCTTCAAACGAGACCTTAACGAACGGGGACGCAATGCCCGGGCAGCCATCCGCTCCCTTGACGAACTTTGCAAGGCTGGCAGCCTTAGTGAAGGGGTCCCTTTGCCCGACTCCGGCAAACTCAGGGTTTATCTCCCCAAGGAATTCACGGGTACCCATGCCCCGTCCAATGTCGGCAATGACAACCTCATCCTCAAATCGGCCATCGACCTCAGTAAGGAGTCCGACACACGCACCATCCTCGTCAGTAAGGATCTGAACCTGCGGGTCAAAGCGGAAGCTTTCGGGATCCGTGCCGAAGACTATGAGACCGACCACATCCTCCCGGCCGAGCTTTACAAAGGCCATCCGGAACTCCTTGTCCCGGCTGCCTTGTTTCATCATCTCCATACCGAAGGCACCATCCCGACCGAGGAATTGAAACTTCCTCCCAATGCTGTCACGTATTGCACGTTGCTCAATGAAGACCACCCCCAAAGTTCCGCACTGGTTCGGATTTGTGGTGGTACAGCCAGCAAGATCAAAGAATTCCATGAAAAAATCTGGGGTATCAAGCCGATCAACCGGGAACAGCGGTTCGCCTTGGACGCGCTCCTGAACACCGATGTCCCCCTCGTCACCCTTCTGGGCAAGGCTGGTACTGGCAAGACCCTACTTGCATTGGCCGCTGGCCTCAGGTTGACTGTCACCCAGAAGGAATACCACCGAATGATCGTCGCCCGCCCCACCTATGCCATGGGCAAGGAACTCGGGTTCCTTCCCGGATCACTGGACGAGAAACTGGAGCCTTGGATGAAGCCGATCCATGATGCATTGGAACTCCTCTCCGACCTCAACATGGGGCGCCACGACCACCAGTCTGCAGACATGCTCAGGAATGGCACGATCCTCATCGAGGCACTTAGCTACATCCGAGGCCGTAGCATCCCCAACCAATTCATGATTATCGACGAGGCACAAAACCTCACCCCGCTCGAAGCCAAGACCATTGTCACCCGTGTTGGCGGTGGCACAAAAATCGTCTTCACCGGCGACCCTTCACAGATCGACAACCCCTATGTCGACAAAAAGTCGAACGGCTTCAACTACCTGGTCAACCAATTCCGGGACCAACCCCTGGCCGCGCACGTCGAGCTGCTCAAAGGGGAGCGTTCCGCATTGGCAGAGCTCGCTGCAGACCTGTTGTAGCTTTTCCAAATTCCAGCTTCCAACACCCTGCAAGACCTGCCATAAGCAGGGGTCATGGTGTACCTCGTCACGGATGACCAGCCCAACTGGTTCCCCCATCCCGCCTTTGCCCCGGCGAACGGGTTGCTGGCCGTATCCCATACCCTCAACCCCGACCGGGTCGCCCTTGCCTACCATTCCGGAATCTTCCCTTGGGAAACCTATGGCGACCCGCCACTCTGGCACTGGTTTTCACCGGATCCCCGCTGTGTCCTGCTACCCGAGGATTTCAAACCCGGCCGCTACCTCAAGGCCGCCCTTCACAAAGGGACTTACCAAGTCCGTGTGGACACGGTTTATGAACAAGTCATGCGGGCTTGTGCGACCGTACCCCGCCCACGTTCTTCAGGGGAATCCTGGATCGAGGAGGACATGATCGAGGTGTATACCCTACTCCATCGCCGGGGCTACGCCCACTCCTTCGAGGCATGGTTGGATGGCGAACTTGTCGGCGGTTTGTATGGGTTGTCCTACGGCAGGGCCTTCTTCGGGGAGTCTATGTTCCATCATGCCCCGGAAGCCTCCCGGGTCGCATTTGCCGCATTGGTCGACTTTTGTCTTCGGAACCAATTCCATTTTATCGATTGCCAAGTTGAAACCCCGCATATCCTGAAATTCGGCGCGCACAACATCTCCCGGAAGGTCTACCTTGAAAAACTCCGGGAAGCCCTCAGATTCCCCACCATCCATAAAAGATGGACAGATTTCCAACCCGGATTCCAGACCTCCCAACCATGAAAACCTCCCTCTACCTTGCTTCCTTCCTTGCCCTTTCCTTCCTCCTGTCTGCCGCAGGCTTCCAAATCCAGGAAACCGGCAAAGGCAACCTTGTCATCACCCATGACGGCAAGCCCTTTGCCAAGTACGTCGTGGACCAAGCCAACAAACCCTACCTCTACCCGGTTTATGGGTCTACCGGGGCTGCCATGACCCGCGACTACCCTATGAAAGACGTTGACGGGGAGCGCCAGGACCATCCCCACCACCGTGGAATGAACTTCGGGCATGAAGGAATCGGCGGGGTGGACACGTGGTCGGAGCAGAAGACCTGGGATGAAGCCACAGCCAAAAAGGGCGGGAAAAACGAATACATCCTCACCCGTGAAGCTGCCTTGGGCAGGATCGTCCACAAAAGTTACCTGAAGCAGGAGGCCACAAAGGAGTTCGCCAGGGTCATCGAGGAATGCGAATACCAAAGCAAGCTGGGCAATCCCATCCTCCTCGAAAGGCGCACCTTGACCTTCCGGGCTGATTGCCAGGTCCGCACTATTGATTTCGACCAAGACCTGGTAGCCAAATTTGCCGATGTCCCCTTCGAGGACAAAAAGGATTCGGGGCTGTCCATCCGTGTGCCAACCTCCATGGATGTCACCAGCGAACTAGGCGGAACCATCGTGAACTCAGAAGGGATCCGCGACAAGGAAGCATGGAGCAAGCGTGCCCGGTGGTGCGACTACAACGGCCCTGTGGGGAAGGAACACCTCGGCGTGGCCATCCTCAATCACCCGTCAAGTTACCGCTACCCCACAGGTTGGCATGTCCGGACCTACGGCCTCTTCACCGCCAACCCATTCGCTTCCAAGCAGTTCGACAAAACCGCCCCGGACATTGGCTTTACGCTGAAAAAGGGGGAGACCCTCAAGCTCCGTCACCGCTTTGTCTTCCACAAAGGCGATGAGAGGTCCGCCGGGATCGAATCCCTCTGGCAAGCCTACTCCAAAGAGGAGAAATAAAACCACCCTGTCACGGCTCTTACTTGGAATCTTAGAACCGGTTATTAAAATTCTCTAGGGGTTCCGGGTCGATCGGCTGTACAAACCATCCGTTCGCCAAGGCTTCCTTCCCCTGCTTGATGTATTTCATTTGGGAAAACGAGCCGATGAAGAGATCCGAAATTTCTGTCAGGATTACGTCGTGTATGGTCGTCACCTACATCGCGACCAATTCCTGTCAGCGCGATGCGAAGTAAATGGTTTCGTATGGTCTTTGATCTCGGCTTCTGCGATAGCTAGAATCCTTTTGTTCATTGTCTGCTCAATCCTGGTGGATAGTTATCGAGGATTGCTCCCCGAAGATAGGTTTGTGCGCAAGCTTACCAACCCTTTTCATTTCCAGGTTTCCATTTTCCTCGGGGTGCCGTACATTCATCCCGCAAGCAAGAATCCATCGTGACCGAGACCGAACAATCGAAGGCCGACCCCAGGGAGCATCCCATTATATTCTTCGACGGGGTCTGCAACCTCTGCAACTTTGCGGTGGACCTCGTGATGCGGCATGACCCGAAGCAACACTTCCGCTTCGCCCCGCTCCAAGGCGAAACGGCCCGGGCATTGCTTCCGGAGGGTACAGGGATTTCCAATTCGGAAGACGGTGAGGCCGGATGGTCGATGGTCTTCCTGGACGGCAAGGGGATCCACGAACGTTCCGCCGCGGCATTGCGGGTTGGGATAAAACTGGGAGGTTTCATCGGTGTCGCCTCCCGCATAAGCCTTTTTATGCCCAGGTTTTTGGCTGACTTCTTATACCGCTGGGTCGCCCGGCACCGATACAGGATTTTCGGGCGCAAGGAAACTTGCCGCATCCCCTCAGCAAATGAGCAGGCACTATTCTTGCCGTAAGCCGGATTATCATCTACAGCCCTCCCAACAATGAAACCCCTTCCCCTCCTGTCCCTCTCGATCCTTGCCATCTTCCTTTCCGGTTGCATCACCCCGGAAGCCCGCCGGGAAGAGCGCATCAACCAGCAAATCGACCTTTTCTACGAATACCCTGAAGATGTCCGCGCCATGATCCGTGCAGGGCAAATCGACATAGGGTTCAATGAAAACATGGTCTACCTCGCCCTTGGCAATCCTCACAGCATGTCCAAACGCAAAGACGAAACCAGTTCTTCCACCTTTTGGCAATTCTTCCGCAATATTCGCCGTACGGCCTACGATACCATGCATGTCCCTGTCACCCATGTGGACAAACATGGTAAACACCATGTCCACTACGAGCACGTTACCGTGGACCACTCCTGGTACGAGAAGCAACTCCGCATGCAAGTCGAGTTTGTGGACGGGAAGGTCGTTTCCGTCGAAGCCATCGACGGGGCGTACTAGGGGAGTGAAACAGGCAATCCTGCCTGTACATTAAAAAACAAAAAAGAATTTTAAAAAAAACCCCCGGCAGCATGGCCTGTTACACCTCCACCATCCTCACCATGAAACCCCTTCCCCTTCTTCTCGCCCTCTTCATCCCATCTCTCCTCGCCGAAGCTGCAAAGCAACCCAACATCCTCTTCATCATCGTAGACGACCAGTCCCCCTTCGATTTCAAGGCATACAATCCCTATTCGCAGCTCGATGCCCCTGTCCTCGGGAAGCTGGCCGCCGATGGCATGGTCTTTGACGGTGCCTACCACATGGGATCCATGTTCGGCGCCGTATGCACAGCTTCCCGGCACATGGTGATGACTGGCCGTACCCTCTGGAACATCCCCCAGCGGGTATCCCGAAAAAAAGGCCAAACGCCCACTCCCGAACAAGCAGCTGCGTTAAAAGCGGCTGCTGACTATTCCCAAAATGCTGCAATGCAGAGCCTGCCTGCCGTCTTCAACCGCGCTGGCTACATCACCATGCGAACCTGCAAGAAGGGTAACAGTTACGAAGGGGCAAACGCCCAATTCACTATCCGACACGACGCCACCAAACGAGGAGGTTCGGAAGAGTCCGGCAGTGCCTGGCATGCCGAGCAAGTCCTCAACTTCCTGGGCGAGAGGGAAACTTCGGCCAAAGCAGGGGAAGCACAAAAGCCCTTCCTGATCTATTATGGATTCTCCCATCCGCACGATACCCGCGACGGTACCTCCGAACTTCTTGATAAATACGGGGTAACCAACCACCGGGACAAAAACATCCTACCTCCAGCCAATCCACAAGCCCCCCACCTTCCTGGCAATTGGCTCCCGGAACACCCCTTTCACCATGGCCACCCTGGCCTCCGGGACGAAGTTTCCGTCAGCGGGGTCTGGGAACGACGCGACGAACTTACGATCCGCAACGAAATTGGGCGCCAATTCGCATGTTCGGAAAACATCGACATTCAAATTGGCCGCGTCCTTGGCAAGCTCGAAGCCATGGGTGAGCTTAACAACACCTACGTATTCTACACCGCTGACCACGGCATGGCCATCGGTCGCCACGGTCTCCAAGGCAAACAAAACCTCTATGAGCACACTTGGCGCGTCCCGTTCTTCGCCAAAGGCCCTGGGATCAAGCCGGGAAGCCGTGTCCAAGGGAATATTTACCTCCTCGATACCCTGGCCACCCTCTGTGACATCGCTGGGATCTGTGCGCCCGAAACCAACGAGGGCATCAGCTTCAAACCGGTCCTCATGGGGCAAAAGGAAACCACCCGGGATACCCTCTATGGAGCTTACTGCGGGGGAACCAAGCCCGGCATCCGCTCCGTCAGGAAAGGGGACTGGAAACTCGTCAAGTTTGACGTAATGGACGGCCAAGTCCGGGAAACCCAACTTTTCAACCTCAAGGACAACCCCCACGAATTCCTCCCCGAACACAAGAAAACCGGATATCAGCAAACCAATCTCGCCCCTGATCCCAAGCATGCTGCCAAGCTCAAGGAAATGGAAGCCCTCCTTCTTGCAGAAATGCAACGCCTGGGGGATCCTTACCGACTTTGGAACCAACCCCAGGATTGATGAAACTGGCCACAATTCTCTTCTTTGCATCATGCTTATGTTGCTCGGCAACAGCGCGCCAACTCCTCCACAACCCTGCACTCCTCCTTGGCAAAGGACTCCTCATCGAAGGATTCCGAACTACAGGCGATGCCTCGGTCGGGGAATTGGAAACCTCCCGTAATGAAACCACCGCCCGGGGCTTCATCCTGGATTCTGCAAAGGACCGGGACAGCGACGGCGCGGTCTCGGGTTCCGTCAAGGCCGCCGCTGTCAACATCCAACCTGCCGACGGGCGCTGGTTCCGCCTCAGCATCGGGGCCTATGCGGAGGAAAAGTTTCAAGTCGGCCAGGATGCCATCTACCTCCAAGTCCGTTTTTTCAAAGATGGCGGCAAGACCCCGGTCGATAGCATCCAGAAATCCGTCTTTCCCCAAATCCTGGGGGACAGGGACGCCCTTCAGGACAAAGGGGTAAACCCGAGCCTGGGGCAGGGGACTTGGCGGGACTATTCCCTCATGTTCCGCACCCCATTCCCAGAGATCGACACCCTCCAAGCCAGCCTCCATTTCGCCAATGGCATAGGCAAAGGCTCGAGTGCGGCCTTCCTGGTAAACCGTTTCGAGTTATCAGGCGCACAGGACCCAGGGATCTTCCAGCCCAATCCTGCGCCCGCTGCTAAACTCGTTGTCCCTGCTAATTTGGTTCCACTCGGGGGACGTTGGTACTTCGACCCAAACGGCGGTGCCCAGGTCGTTCCCAAACAATTCACCCATGCCAATGCGGGCCAACTGCTCTTCCGCTCCAATCGCTTCATCGCCCCCTTCGAGG
Organism: Opitutia bacterium; assembly: GCA_038125285.1. Lineage (GTDB taxonomy): Bacteria > Verrucomicrobiota > Verrucomicrobiia > Opitutales > JABJCN01 > JAYPDO01. Next base: position 5,456 of record JAYPDO010000080.1, on the reverse strand, counting down.
GCAACATGCATTCCTGGCTCCGCGAAGGCTACATTGATGCCAACAGCAAAATCGTCCGCCAGGACCAACCTGTGCCGGACAATGTTGTCATCGAAGTGACAAAGGAACATCTCATTATCCGTAGCAAAGGCCTGCCCAACCATCCTACCGCCGTCTTTCCCGACCGATCCCGTTGGCTCGATGGCAACCCCAACTACATAGGGGAACAACGCCTGGAAATCTACATCCCCCTCGAACCCCAGGAAAACCCCAGCCGGTTGGCGATGAAGAACAAGCACAACAACGACCACGCACTCCCAATGGGGCCGATCGGCATTGCCAACAACGGCATCGTGTTCTTCAACCCTTTTGACCATATCCAGGACGAAGATGCTGTTTGGCGGCTCGACCGCTGTTGCGGCCATCCTGCCCCACGCGACCTCTACCACTACCACAAGTACCCCGTCTGCAACAAAACCCCTTGGTCGGACGACGGGGAGAGCCATTCCCCGGTCATTGGTTTCGCATTCGACGGCTACCCAGTCTACGGCCCCTACGAGGCCAAAGGCATCATTGCCTGGCAATCCAAGGACAACCCGCTTAACGGTTTCAATGTCCACCAGGATCCGGAACGCGGCTGGCACTACCACGTTACCCCGGGCCATTTCCCCCATATCATCGGCGGCTACTGGGGCATCCCCGACGCTAAAAACCAACGACGCGGTGGCAATGGCCCGCCAGATGGCCGAAGGCCCGGTCGCCTACCGCCCCCAAGGTTCGGCCTCCCTCCGCCCAGGCGATGACAAATCTCCGCTCCTTTTGACCATTCTTGTTTCGATTTGGTATTCTGCCCTTCTCAAATAAAGCTGCGCACCCTACTTTTTTGGCCTGAAAAAGCCGAGCAACCTTTGGAACATGGATTCGGATGGGGATTCAGGCGATAGTTGCGGCTTGGCTGCTTTCCTTTCAAGGCAATCCGATCCTGGCTGGACGGCTTCTTGCCCGTCCGCAGTTGCTCGGGATCCTGGTTCGGGTTCTGGAGGAAATCCAAAGGTGCTTTCGACAAGAAGTGAAGAAGGGGTCCTGTGGGCAATTTCACCGAGGAATCCTTTTTGTTTATGGAGCCAATGGGCGAGGAGGATTTCCTGTGTGGTTGCCAATCCAAGGGACTGCGGCCCCGGTTTTCCCCGTGATTCCTTGGGTATGCCAACCTTCTTGTATGAGTCAAGTAATGCGATCGCTTCCTTATGGGTTAGTTGGCGACCGTTGTCCTGGTTAAAGCCTACATCGGTAAGGCAGGCTGAATTGGCACTGATCCGGAACTTGCCTTTGCCGAGGAGCCATCCTTCGGGATTGGCAACTTCCCATGTGCCGGTTTTGTCCGTATCCCTCCAGACCTGGACACACTCCATGCCAGGGGGGAGGAGTGAATATTTTCCCTTGTTTGACGCAAGGTATCCCCATGTTTGGAGGTCTTCTAGGGCAGGTTCGAATAGGATCGCAGAAATGGATAAGTCCCCCAAAAGGCCGGAGTGGGATGGTGATTTTTCCGCGGCCACCAAGATTGCTTGGTGCAAGGGGCTGAGGTCAGCCATAGGCCTGTATTCAACCCGGATCATTATTTCCTCCGGCCTCCCCTCTTTACTTGTTTGCTGGGCTTGGCCGGTTTCCGTTTCGGTTTTGGTTCGGGGACTTTGCCGAAGCTAGGGGGCAACATCCCGTCTTCCCCAAGCCCGACCAACATTGTGCCTTCTTGCGCCCCTTGTTGGAAAAATCCTAGGACATCCGGCAAGAAACTCTCTTTTAACCAAGACTTTTCAACATATCCCTTGCTGCCCACGAGGATGCAAATCTCTTTCGCCCGAGACAGGGCGACATTGAGGCGGTTGGGATGGCCTACAAAACCTGGGGTCCCCTGGGTGCGGGCAAGGCTGATGACCACTACATCCCATTGCCTCCCTTGGCTCTCCTCAACAGTCCGGACATCCGGTTTGGGAATCCCCTCCAGTGAGGAGGCCATTCGGTTGAGAAGTTCGGCTTGTCCCTTGTGGAAGGCGATCACGGCCGAACTAAAGGTTTTCTTCGACAGGGCATGTAACCTCTCCAAGGCCTGGAGGACAATCATGGCTTCATCCGGATTGGAGACCGTCTCCTTTTCCATGTGTTTGGTATGGCCGGAATCTATCCAGAAAAGAGAAATGGGGGTAGGGAAGATGGGGCTGTCCATCGTCCTCCTGAGTTGCAAATGGCCTTCATAGAAGCAATGGCTGATGCATTGTGCGATGGGCTTGCGGCTCGTCCGGATCATGGCGAGGAAGGACTTCCTGGATGCGGGCGCTTGCTCCCACAGCAGGGAAAACAGGGAGTAGTCCCCAATCTCCTTTAAGACTTTATGCTCTTCCTGGTCAGGTGCGGATTGCTCATAGTAGGATTCATCCAGGTACGGCAGCCTCTTTTTGGGATCGCCGACCAGGGCAAGGCGTTTGGCGCAGTTCGCGGCCAAGGTGACTTCGGGGAGGGAGGCATGGGCCGCGTCATCCAGGATCACAAGGTCGAACTGTGGGAGGGAACTGGAAAGCCTGGCCAGCCTCTGGAGGGTACAGGCGACGATCCTAGCCTCCTTGCTTAGGTCTTCCGTACAATGCAACCGGAGCTTATCGGGGTTCCGAAGGATCGTTTCGTGGAGCCAAGTTGACAAAGGTGCCAAGTCCGGGTTGGCTTGGGGGAGTGGGGCATCAATGGAGGTCCGGACATTTGCCAAGAATTTGTCCAAGCCCTCCCCACGATTGCCTCTCGCGTTTTTCCCCTTGGATGCATTGGGATCTTCCCGGTAGATTTTGAGTTCGGGCGAAGACTTTTTGATTTTGTCCACAAGCGCGTCGATTGCTGCATCCGAGTGGGAAGTCACCAAGATTTTCGCCTCGGGATTCCCCTTGATAATCTTGTCGATACCCTGGTGCAGGGCATGGGTTTTCCCGGCTCCTGGAGGATCCTGGATCAATACCAGGGGCGCATTGCCTGCCAGTAGGGAAACTGCCTGGGCCTGGTGCTCATCCAGCCGTTTGTCCGTCTCCAATGCAGGGGATTCCGTGAGATGGCTGGTAAAGATGCCGGACAGCTCCTGGCAAAGGATCCGCGAAGCCGCCGTTTCCCCGGATTGGAAATGTTCCTCACCAGAAGAGGACAAGAAGTCCTGGAGCGCACCGATTTGGTAGAGCAAGGGCCTGCCCACAGGATAGGCTTGTAATACTCCGGCCTGCGGGAAATCCCCCGTTTGGAAATGCCGCTTGGCTTCCCAGGCGATGTCGACCTCGACCCCACGGGCTTTACCGTTCCCTATTGTCCAGCCAAGTGGTTGGTTTTCCCCTTGTAAGCAGACGGCAAAATGGCGGGGGAGGCTGCCAGTCCCCTGGAACTTGACCGTAAAACTCCCGGTGCCCGCCTTTGCGGAAGCCGCCCATGCGGTAAACTCCATCGACATCCTTTTCCGTAAAGGAGCGCTCCTTACTTCGGCTCGGAGCACCGCCATAAGGTTCCGGAGTTCCTGGTTGGCCAGTTCTTGCCGTACCTTCAACCCCTCCTGCCACCGGAAAGATTCCTTGATCGCCTTTTCCAGTTCGGCGGGAGGATGGGTACCCCCGCTGGCCACCGGGGAAAAACCGCCGTAGAACAAGTAGGCATTGAAGCCCTTCCCGGCTTCTCCCATCATACCCAAACGGCTCCCGCACTGAAGGCCCACCTCCACCGTCCTTTCGGCAAGGTTAAACCCGAGGGGAAATTCCGCGCTGTTGGCCAGGCGAAGGATGTACGTTGCCCCTTTCGGGTCCCCGGCCATGCCTGCCTGCCGGATGAGCATTTTGTACGACAAAACCAGGGCTGATTGGTACGCATCCCAGAATTCCTCCCGAGCACGGCATGGGTAAGGGTACCTAGGCTGGCCATGGTCCCAGGCCATCGTTTCCCTTCCTTCAATGTGCCGGATTCCAAAATCAGCCTTGTGGAGGTAAACCTGGAGCGAGGTTCCATAAGGCGCCCGGCGTGCCCTTGGGGTCAGGGCCCATTCTGCGAGCCTCACCGGCAAACGCTCCCCGGTCTCGTGGTGGAGCCAGCCAACCCGATGGCCTGGCTTTTGTTCGTCCAGGAATACCTTGGCCGGGGTGCGGTAGGCTTCCCCGGAAAGGAATTTGCTTGCCAGCTCTCCCTTTGCCCGGCTCAGCAACCAGTGGCCTTCTTCATTGTCATAGGCTTGCACCATTCCGATGACCGCTTCCTGGGGGGAGGCTTGGAAAGACGGGGGATGGACAAATTTCCCCTTCTGCCCGTGCCCCAAGTTGACGAATGGATAATTCCTAAGTTCCTCGGCACCAAATTCGACCAACTCACCTTGGAAGGGAAAGTTCGCCGGTAGCACGGGCATGGGCATGCCAAAGTTAGCAAGTCCATCCATTTTCGCCTTTTGGACTTTTTCTCGGAAAACCTCCAAGTACGGCCCTATGTAAGCCTTGATTTTACTGATCCCCCTATCCAGTTGGTCGTTGCATTCCAAAATCGCGGCCCGTTGCCCTGGGAGGATGGAACCCTTTTCCAGGGAATCCATGTTTTGGCTTTTGATCGATTCCAGGATCCCCAGTGCCTTCCCCGCTTTACCAGCCATTGCATCAAGCGCCTCCAATTCCATCTTCTGCCCAACCTCCCGGTTTCCCTCGGTTCCGGGGACAGCCTTGGCAAGTCGGACCCTTTCCCTCTCCGCCCCTTCGTTGAAGCACCATGCCCTGATATCGGCGGCAATTTCGACTAACTCTGTCCCGATGATAAGGTCCTGCATCCGTTGCTCCATCTGTGTAAAAGGTTTACACGGCAACCGCTCCAACAGTTGTGCCCTCGGAGTTGGCATCGAATAAACCCTTGTTCCCCGCACAACGAAAAACCGGGAACCGGTTCTTGCTATTTCGGGAGGTTTTTTTGGGCATGCCAGGACGTTCCTCCTTCCCGTGCTGCAAGGCAAGGGAATTGTGATCATCAGACAGGGTAGGGAAGAACCGAGAAATGCACCCAACTTCCGAACCAAAAGGTCCTCCTCTCCCAGCAAACCCTGAACCCAATCAAGCCAAACTGCCATGCCCCACCTTTTCGGAGCCTCTATCATTTTGCCTGAGGCCACGAAGGTGCCTGCTCCACGGCAAGGGATCCCACCCCTCCAGTTCAGCTGCATGACTGTACACAATGCAACAAGGAGAGGCGATCTCTGGTCGCCTGTTTCCACAGAAACACACTGTCAAATTCAGCCATCCCTCTCACAGAGGCACAGAGGTCACAGGTTCCCCTTGCATTAATCACCTTCCCCAGTGCTCTCCGTGCCTCCGTGAGAAAAACAACTCTTTCCTGATTCCCCCTCTAATAAGGAATTCAAAATTCATGAAAAATTGGACAGACCCCCAAATCGCGAAGCGACCGTGAGAAAAAAAACTTTTTCCGCA
>JAYPDO010000079.1:0-19128 GCA_038125285.1 Opitutia bacterium | reverse complement strand
TGGACAGACCAGCGCCGAGTCCTGAGCTTGGTTGGTCGAGGATACCACCGTCTTTCAGCAAACGTTTCCTTTCCGAACGATGTGCTCATTAGTTTTTGATAATGGTATTACTGGCAGGCGCCACAGGCTTTCCCGTCACCCTGGCCGATGCCGCAACGACCTTATGGGCCGTGCCCTCGCCAAACACCAATGCTCGGTTTGGGCAATCGGTACCCATACGGCGACAACTGTCTCGGTAACCGCGTGCGGCTCACCGGAATTGGCTCGCCAAGCCAGAGGGATCCATACCCATGCGGAAATCGGGGTGATGATGGCAAACTGGCTAGGAGGATGCGGAGGCCAGCGTTGAGGTTGGCAAGTGTCAGGACTTTGCCCCGCCCATCTCTTTCAAGCGCGTGGCAAACGCAAAGAGGTCGGCCAATTCCATTTCCGAAGGTTCTTCCCAAGTGGACAGATCCAGCCCGAACTCAGTCTTCATCGCCTGGACGAAAGCCTGGGTTTCCTTGTCATCCAATTCCCCGTCTGGCGGGTAAAGGGCTTTGTAAACCTCGCTGACCTTCGCAGTCGGCTTGGGTTTGAGGCGGCATTTACCGTGATGCCCCAAGGAAGCGACGAGAATGTCCAGGAAGGTAAAGATATCTCGGTCTTCGACGTCAGGGAAACTTTTGTCCCAGTCTGGGTCGAGTGTACGGAGGGACCAAAACCGCTCCAGGGTCTTCTCTTTCACAAGGAGCGGGAAGCTGATGAAGATCGCACAAGCAAGGAAACAAACGATGGTAACCGGATCAAAAATCATGACAGTATTCCCTTAACAACATGCCCGTGGACATCCGTCAACCTGTAGTGGCGGCCTTGGAAGAAATAGGTCAGGCGCTCGTGGTCGATGCCGAGGAGGTGGAGGAGGGTGGCATGGAGGTCGTGGACATGGACAGGATCCTCCGTTATGTTGTAGCAAAACTCGTCCGTCGCGCCATAGGTAAGGCCTGGGCGGATGCCGCCACCGGCAAGCCAAAGGGAGAAACAGCGGGGATGGTGGTCCCGGCCATAGTTGTCACGGGTCAGTTTCCCCTGGCAGTAGGAGGTCCGGCCAAATTCCCCGCCCCAGACAACGAGGGTGTCGTCCAGGAGCCCGCGTTGCTTGAGGTCCTTGACCAATGCGGCCGAAGGCTGGTCGGCGTCCCGGCACTGGCCCGAAAGTTGTTGGGGCAAGGTGAAATGCTGGTCCCAGCCCATGTGGTAAAGCTGGATGAAACGGACATCGCGCTCGGCAAGGCGACGGGCAAGGAGGCAATTGTTGGCGTAGGTCCCGCGTTTGGTGACATCCGGGCCGTACATGTCGAGGATGTGCTGGGGTTCGTCGGAAATGTTGGTCAAATCGGGTACGGAGGACTGCATCCGCCAAGCCATTTCGTACTGCTGGATCCGGGTGTGGATCTCAGGGTCTCCAAATTCTTCGAGGGTGTGTTGGTTGAGCCTGGCGAGGTCGTCGAGCATACGGCGGCGGGCGGGGGCTCCGAAGCCGTCGGGATTGTTGAGGTAAAGGACAGGGTCGCCGACGCCCATGAGCTTTACCCCTGCATGTTGCGTCGGGAGGAACCCACTTCCCCAAAGCCGGTCGTAGAGGGGTTGGCAACTAGGACGCCCAGTCCCCCGGGAGGCCATGGTGATGAAAGTGGGCAAATCGTCATTGGCGGAGCCTAACCCGTAGGAGAGCCACGCCCCCATGCTCGGCCTCCCGGCAAGCTGGTGCCCTGTTTGGAAAAAGGTGATGGCGGGATCGTGATTAATGGCCTGGGTATGCATGGAGCGCACGAGGCAAATGTCATCCGCAATCCCTGCGGTATGTGGAAGAAGCTCACTGATTTCCAGCCCCGATTCCCCGTATTTTTTGAATGCATACTTGGTCCCTGCCAGGGGATAAGTCTTCTGCCCGGCAGTCATCCCGGTGACCCTTTGGGTCATCTCGAAATGATCCCGCATATCCTCCCCGAAATGCTCCTGAAGTATGGGTTTGTGGTCGAAGAGGTCTTGCTGGGAAGGGGCGCCGCTCTGAAACAAGTAGATCATCCGTTTGGCCTTAGGGGCAACATGGAAGCCGTCCAGGATCCCGTCCGAAGGATTCTTCCCCTTGGCAAAAGCGGACTCTTTGCCAAGCAGGGATGCCAAGGCGGCAACCCCAATCCCATGGGCTGACCGGCCAAAAAAGTGCCGGCGGTTGATCTGGAGTTGGTACTCGGATGTGGGTTCTTGGGCGTTCATTTTCTGGGGTTTTTGGAAGTGTTTGCCGAAGGTAGACTTACTGGACGGAGATGGTGGTGTCCATGTTGAGCACCAGGTGGGCTACGGCTGCCCAAGGGGCAAGTTTTTCAGCAGGGATGCTTTCGTCCCTGGGGGACTCTCCAGCACGGAGGAATTTCGCTGCCCCATCCGTGTCCTTGGCAAAATGTTCTCGGAACCAAGCCAGGTTTTCGGAAAGGATGGCGAGAGCCTTATCTTCGGGGCGGGTCGCTGTGGCCAGGTTATAGATTTCGATCAACCGCCGGGTATCCGAGTCCAAGCCTTCCGTCTTCAAGACTTTTTCTGCCAGGTTCCGGGCGACTTCCAGGAAGGTCACATCGTTCATCAGGACCAATGCCTGGAGCGGCGTGTTGGTACGCTTGACCCCGACGTTGCAGGCTTCCCTCCCGCCTGCGTCAAAGATGAGTTGGCGGGGAGGGTTGACTGCCCGCTTCCAATAAGTGTACATACTTTTTCGATAAAGGTCGCCTCCTTTACCAGGGTTGTAACGGGTTCCGGGGCCACTGGAGACGGAGTTCCATAGCCCGACCGGTTGGTAGGGTTTGACCGGCGGGCCGCCAACCCGGCCATCTAATAGCCCCGATGCTTCCAGGGCGTTGTCCCGTATTACAAAACCGTCGAGCCGGAACCTGGGACCCCTGGCCAGGAGTCTGTTGGCAGGATCCTGTTTATACAGCGTGTCGGTAATCTTTGATTTCTGGCGGTAGGTCGCACTGTTGACGATCAGGCGGTGCAGGCCTTTGACATCCCACCCGCTTTCCATGAATTCGACCGCCAGCCAATCGAGCAAGTCGTCGTAAATGGGGACATCGCCTTGGGTACCAAAATCCTCCGGGGTCTTGACTAGGCCGAGGCCAAAATGTTCCTGCCAAATTCGGTTGACGGTGACCCGGGCAGTAAGGGGATTGTCTTTGGAGACGAGCCACGAGGCGAACCCAAGCCTGTCTTTGGGTTGGTCATCAGGCTTACCCTTGAAGAAAGCGGCAGGGATGGCCCGGGGAAGGGGCTTGGATGTGTCCGGCGCATCGTATTGGCCGCGGTCGAGGAAGTAGGCAGGCATCGGGTCGCCGGACTTTTCCCGCATGACCATCACTGGAACTGGCCCTGCCCCGGAAGCGGCGATTTTCTTTTCTATGGCTTCCCGCTTTTTGGTTGCGACCTGCTGGATCAGGTCAATTCCCTGGAAGTGCTTGGCGAGGGCTTTCTTTTGGGCGGGGGTACGTTCTCCAGAAGGGGTTTGCAAAGCGGTCTGCACTTCGGGAGACACAGAGCCAGAGACATCCAATGCCGGAGTCTTTTCACTGAAATAGAGCCGGAAACGGCCAATATTGTGATTACCATAATTGGACAGGTGACGGAGGCGCACCTTGAGGGCTTGCCCTTCCACCAGGGTAACCGGCCTGGACAGGGCAAAGGTGGCACTGACATCCTCCGGCTGGGGATTGGATTGGGGGTAAACGGCCCAACCGGTACTAGGATTGCCGTCGATTGCATTTTTGATAGGATACTTGTCCTGTTCATAGGTGGCCGAAGCAGCCGAGACCGGAATGGTTTGCCCCCCGGCTTCGACTTCAAACTCGGAAAGGACGAAGTTCCCGTTCACGCTACGGGAGAGCTGCCGGGGCTTGCTAAAGTCAGGATGGGTGAGGGTATCGAGGCGGATCCCGGCGACAGTTTGCCCCCCGGCCGGGATTTCCAGTTCGTATTCGACACTATTGGCCGAACCTTGGTAGATCCACCCTCCTTCCAGGTCGGCCTCCAGCTTGCCTTGGCCGCCCTTTGCGGAAGCGGCACCTTGGGCTGCGGCAGACCATTGGGCAGGGCCATCGGGCTGGTCGGCAAATTGTTCCGCAACCCACTGGTCGAGACGCTTCCGAAAACCCTCTTTGGCTTCTGCCTCAGCAGCTTTGGCGGCCTCCAGGGCAGTAGCCAGGCCTTCAGGGACCTTGACCAAAGGCGAAGGCACCTGCATCATGGGGTTGGCCGAAACCCCTTTGCCCGTTCCGCGTTCCCCGATGTTGTTGAAATAGCCGAAGAGTTGGTAGAACTCGTACTGGGTGATTGGATCGTATTTATGGTCATGGCACCTTGCGCAACCCAAGGTAAGGCCGAGCCAGACCGTGGAAGTGGTCTCCAAGCGGTCGATTACGTTCTCTACATAAAACTCAGGCGCCAAAGCACCGCCTTCCGCGTTTTGGCGGTGGTTGCGGTTGAAGGCGGAGGCGAGGACCTGGGAGTCCGAGGCATCCGGGATCATGTCCCCGGCGAGTTGCTCGATGGTGAACTGGTCGAAGGGCATGTTGTCATGGAAGGCTTTGATGACCCAGTCCCGCCATGGCCAGTTTTTGCGTTCGGCATCGGTTTGGTAACCGTCCGTGTCCGCATAGCGGGCGGCATCGAGCCAACGGAGGGCTTGGCGTTCGGCGAAGTCCATGGAGGCGAGGAACCCCTCCACGGCATCTTCGTAGGCTTTTCCATCGAGGGCATCCAAATCGGGGTTTGTCCCGGTAAGGGTAAGGGAGGCGCGGCGCTTGAGGGTTTCCGTGGAGGCTTCAGGGGAAGGTTCCAAGCCTTCCTGGAGCAGGCGTGCCAACACGATGTTGTCGATCGGGTTCCGCACCCAATCCCTGAATTCCTTGGGAGGCTGGGGAAGATCCTTGCGGACGGGCTTTTTGAAGGCCCAATGGACATCGTATTCCGCGCCCTCCCGGATCCAGGTGTCCAGCAGGGCCTTTTCATTTTCTGAAAGGGAACGGTTGGAGTCCGCCGGGGGCATCCGGTCGCCATCCGTGGCATGGATCCGGTGGTGGAGTTCACTGGCCTCCAGGTTCCCTGGGACGACCCCGGCATAACCGCCCAGGTCGGCCAGGGCATGTTCGCGGGTATCGACCCGGAAGTCCGATTTTTGGTTTTTCGCGTCCTGGCCATGGCAGTGGAAGCATTTGTCCGAGAGGATAGGCCGGATATCGCGGTTAAAATCCACCCCAGCCGATACAGTGGCGAAGGTAGCAAAGGAAACGGCCAGGGGAATCGTGTGTTTCGGAAAGAGGGTCATCGTTCGGGGAATGCAATATATCGCCACAGCGGGGTTTCTTACGAGTTCTTTGTATTTATCGATCCACTTGTCCGCAAATGTTTGGCTGTTCCCAAACAGGGAGACTCCTACCTTACTAATGGCCAACTTGGAGAAACCCCGGGGCAACCCGTGCCGGAACCCGTATGGTCAGTAACGGGAATAACCCCCGCGGTATCCATACCCTTGGGAAGGGGCGGAACCGGCGATACGCTCGGTAACGTAGTGGTCTTCGGGGATGGAACGCAGGAACATGCTCGGCCGGGTCCGCACGGTCCCGCCGCGGATGAAGCTGGTGGTGGGGTAGGTGAGCCAGAGTTCGTCCTGGGCGCGGGTGACGGCTACGTAGAAGAGGCGGCGCTCCTCTTCCACATCGTCGTTGTCGATGGCGCGTTGGAGGGGAAAGGCGCCGTCGGCCAGACCGATAACGAACACGACCGGGTATTCCAACCCTTTGGCCTGGTGGATAGTGGAGAGGCGCACCGCGTCTTCGGCGGGGTCGATGGAGCGATCCGTAGTCTCAGCATTGAGGAGGACTAGTTGGGAAAGCATTTCGTTGAGATCCGTGTACCGTGCAGCAAAACCGATGAGGCTTTCCAGGTCGTCCGCCCGGGTCGTCCAATTGTCGTAGATTTCACGGATGTAGTCCAAGTACCAACCTTCCAAGGCGATTTCGATGACCTTGGTGGGGGTTCCGATGTCCATGGCTTTCTTGACTTCCTTGAGGGTGAGGGCGACTTCGGGCCAGTAGTCCTTGGAGTCCTTGGGGACTTTGGCGAGGACGTCAGGATGACCGAGGACTTGCACGATGTCGGTCTCTTCCTTCTGGGCGGTCTGGGCCGCCTGTTTGTAAATTTTTTCCGCGGCCCGGGGGCCAAGCTTAGGGAGCAGGCAGGCAAAGCGTTGGAAGGCCATGGTGTTGGCCGTATTGGCTAGGAACATGATTTGGGAGGTCAAGTCCTTGACATGAGCCTGGGCAAAGAACCGGACGCCGCTGGTGATCTGAAAAGGGATGCTGTGGCGTGAGAGTTCCATTTGCAGGTCCATGGCCTGGAAATGGGCACGGTAGAGGACGCAAATGCTGCTCAGGTCATGACCTTCTTCCCGGTGGAGTTCTACGATTTTGCGGCAGATGTACTGGGCTTGCTGCTTGGGGTCGTAGGCCGGGACAACGGTTGGCAGGGAGAGGCTGGAGCGGACGGCCTGGAGGTCTTTGTGGTAGCCTTCTTCGTCCGGACGATCTTCGAGGACGCGGTTGGCCAGGTCCAGGATTTCGGGGGTACTGCGGTAATTGAGGAGGATTTTGTAGACTTTTGTCCCAGGGTGGCGATCCGGGAAGGTCATGATGTTTTCAAAGTTGGCACCGCGCCAGGTGTAGATGCACTGTGCGTCGTCCCCAACGGCCATGACTTGGTGGTGGGCGGCGACTTTGTCCACGATGGCGGACTGGAGCGCGTTAGTGTCCTGGTACTCGTCCACAAGGACGTGCTTGAAGCGGTTTGTGAACCATTGGGCAACAGGTTCCGAAACGCGGAGGAGGTGAAGCCAAAGCTCAAGAAGGTCGTCGTAGTCGGTGACTTGTTGGGCGAGCTTCTTTTCGGCGTATTTTTTGGCGAAGCCCGTGATTTGGTCAATGTGGTCAGCGTGCTGGGGGTAATTTTGGTTGATGGCGTCCTGGAGGGGGAGTTGGGTATTCCGGGCGTAGCTGATGATGGAGGAGAGAACCTTGGCCTTTGGATTCTCCTTATTTTTAAAAAAATCCGAGTCGATTTCGCGGACGACTTCGGAGAGCAGGGACTCGCTTTCCCCCTCGTCCAGGATGGAGTAGTTTTTGCCGATCCCGATGTGTTCCCCTGACATCCGGAGAGTCCGTTGGCCGATGTGATGGAAAGTGCCGCCCCAGAATTTATAACCGGGGATGCCGGTTAGGTCTTGGACGCGGCCGAGCATTTCCTTGGCGGCTTTATTAGTGAAGGTGAGCAGCAGGATTTCTTCGGGCGCGACGCCTTGGGAAAGGAGCCAGGCCACGCGGTAGGTCAGGGTACGTGTCTTCCCCGAGCCTGCGCCAGCCAGGACAAGGGCGGGACCCGGAGGGGCGGTGACGGCGGCAAATTGGTCTGGGTTGAGCAGAGCCTCGAAGTCGATCGGAGCGAAAGAGGCAGTGGAGGAAGGGGCGACCGGCGGAGAAGTTTGCGGTTTTTGGGGGACGAAGGCTGGGGCGTCCAGTTCCATGTCGTCGTCAAATAATTCGCTAGTGGACATGGGGAAATACCGGTCTCCAGTCAGGCAAGGAGGCGTTCTGGGGAAGGGATGAAAAAAGTGCCGACGGGTTCGCCAGCCCTGAGTCTCTCCAGGTTTTCGGGTTCGCGGCCATCCAGGATCACCACACCGCAACCAGCTTCCAGCGCGACTTTGGCGGCCTGGATCTTGCTGACCATCCCCCCGACGGCCGTCAAACTGAAGGTTCCACCGGCAAGGGCTTCGACCTCTGGTGTGATTTCCGGGACTTCCTTGACTAACTCGCCTTGCCCTTGCTCGGTTTTCAAGCCCTCTACAGTTGAAAGGATGACCAGTTTCTCAGCACGGACAAGCACGGCGACCATGGCAGAAAGGACATCGTTGTCCCCGAATTTGATTTCCTCGGTACTGACAGTGTCGTTCTCGTTGATGATGGGGACGACTTTGCAGGAAAGGAGTTTTTCCAAGGTGTCCTGGACGCCTTTGTGGCGGCTACCATAGTCCAAGTCATCTCGAGTGAGGAGGACTTGGGCGATTTTCATGCCAGTATTGCCCATTTCCCGCTTCCAGACATCGACAAGGTCGGACTGCCCGATGGCGGCGCAGGCCTGAAGGCTCGGCATATCCTTGGGACGTTCTTTCAACCCAAGCACTCCCATGCCCAGGCCGACGGCACCGGAACTGACGATGATGACCTGATACCCGTCCTTCATCCAGGCGCCAATATGGCTGCAAAGCCTCCGGATGCGGCCTTCTTCAAGGTGCCCGACAGAATGAGTCAACACGCCAGTCCCGAACTTCAGGACGATCCGCTTGGGGGTTGGGGGCATTGGAGTGACGCGAAAAGTTTAGAAAAGCGGGTCAGACGGTCGTCAACTCCTTCTCCTTTTCCTCCAGGCTGGTGTTGATCTGCTCGATGTTCATGTCCGTCTCTTCCTGGATGTCCTTCTCATGGCGCTTGGCTTCGTCTTCAGAAATATCGCCATCCTTCTGCAATTTCTTGACCGCATCCATTGCGTCCCTCCTGGCACTACGGACGCTGATGCGCCCTTCCTCGGCCATTTTGTGGGCGACCTTGGCCAGCTCCTTGCGGCGCTCCCCACTGAGTTCCGGGATCGGGAGCCGGATCACGGTACCGCTGATGACTGGGTTGATGCCCAGGTTGGCTTCCTGGATGCCGCGCTCGATATCCCGGAGCACCCCTTTGTCCCATGGTTGGATGACGATGGTGCGGGCATCGGGTGTCGTGACGGCGGCGATATCCCGGATCGGCATGGAGGAGCCGTAAGACTCCACTTTCACGACGATTGGTTCGACCATCCCAGGGGAAGCCTTCCCGGTGTGCAGGGTGGTGAACTCATGGAGTACATGATCTACGGCCTTGGTCATGGCTTCGGTCATGGAGAGGAAAATGTCGTCTACTTGCATATTGGTATGGCAGGGTTGAGGTTAGCGGGGGAAGGGCACGGGAAGCACGGGAAAGCCCTCTTCTATGTTTTCAAACCCAGTAGGAAAGGATTGCCTGGGCTAAGCGTCAATCCAGTAGATGCCAATCAGTGTACCAATGTGCCTACACGCTCGCCCTTGACTGCCTTGAGGATGCTACCGGGCTCCCTCATCGAGAAGACCAGGATGGGCAGGTCATTGTCCATGCAGAGGGAGAAAGCGGTCGAATCCATGATATTGAGCCTCTTCTCAAGGGCCTCCATGAATGGCAGTTCCTCATACTTGACGGCATCTGGGAACTTTGCGGGATCCTTGTCGTAGACGCCGTCGACCTTAGTCGCTTTGAGGATGACATCCGCATGGATCTCGCTACCCCGAAGGGCGGCGGTGGTGTCCGTCGAAAAATAGGGGTTCCCAGTCCCGGCCACAAAGATGACCACCCGGCTTTTTTCCAAGTGGCGAATGGCGCGGCGCTGGATGTAAGGTTCGGCCAGTTTGTCCATCGGGATAGCGGTCTGCACCCGGACGCTCACACCGATCTTCTCCAGGCAATCCATCAAGGCCAGGCCGTTGATCACGGTGGAAAGCATGCCCATGTGATCCCCGGTCGTACGATCCACCCCGTAGTCCTGGCTCCCGGCCAACCCCCGAAAAATATTCCCGCCCCCGAGGACAAGTCCGACCTCCGTCCCCTGGTCATGGAGAATTTTTATCTCCCCGCAAACTTGGCGCATGATCTCCGGGCAAATCGGGTCGCCATTCTCAGGGTTCCTCAGGACTTCCCCGCTAAGTTTGAGGATGATGCGTTTATATTTGTGTGGGTAGGGGGAATCCGTCTGCTGTTCCATCAAAGTCCGGCATATTGGGCCGGATCCCCGGTTCGTCAATCCTTGGGAACAAGCAATGCGTAAAACTGTTGCAAACCGAAGGGAATTTCGGGAGTAATTTCTAACAACCAGTGGGCAAATGTGTCCAAAATCCGGAGAACACCTTTACATGAGACAACCCCCTTCCGAGGAATCCCGACATGAGTAAATCCATGCTACTGATCATTTGCGACTTTCTGGTCCTGAGCCTCCTGGCCTTCGTCCGGTTCGACGAAGAAGACCTTAAGCCTGGCGACGCCGTTAGCCTGGCCGCCATCGAGGAAGCCCGCAGCCAGAGCCAATCCGAGGTCGACCTGCTCATTGAGATGCTCAACAAAAAGACCGAGAACCTCAAAACCGAGAAAACCGAGGCCGAAAAAGAGCTGGAAGCCGAGAAGGAACAAGTCCGGAAGGAATTGGAGGCCGAAAAGGAAGCGATCCAGAAGGAGTTGGAAGAGAAACAAAAACTCCTCCAGGCCGAACTGGAAGCCAAGGAGGAGATGCTGAAGAAACACCAGGAGGAGCTGGAAAAGACCGCAAAAAGCCTTGAGTCCTCCAAAGCTGAAACCGAGGACCTGACCAAGCAAACCCTCGCCCTTGAAGCCGCCAAGGCCGAACTCCTCAAAGAAAAAGCCGGCCTTCAGGAAGAAAAAGTTAAGCTCAAGACCGAGCGGGACGTCCTGACCGGCTCCTACCAAGAAGCCACCGCAGCCAGAGCCGAATTGATCAAGGAAGTTCAAAGCCTCAGCGACAAACGAGCCGCCCTGGCAGCCCAAAAAGCCGCAATCTCCGAACGCCTCAAAAACATGCAGAATGAGGTCGAGCGCTCTAAGGCCGAACTCGTCAGCAGCAAAGAGGAAATGTCCAAGCTCGACCAAGCCCGCCAAAACCTCCAGAAAAACCTCGCCACCAAGGAAGCCAACCTCGAGGCCACCCGCTCCCAATTGGTAAAAACAGAGTCCTCCCTCGCCTCCGCCCAAACCAACATCACAGACCTCCAAAAGCAACGTGCCGCCCTTGAATCCACTGTAGTCCGCACCCAGGCCGAGAAGACCATCATCGCCCAAAAGGCACAAGCCCTGGAAGACGAAACCCGCAAGCTAGAGAAAGAAGCCGAGATCCTCCTGGCAACCAGACGCAAACTGGAGAACGACAAAGACAACCTCCTGGAACAAAAGACCAGCCTCCAGACCGAGCTGACCTCCGCCAAGCTCAGTATCGAAGCGGCCAAAAAGGAAGAGGTTCGGATCCAGTCCCGAATTTCCGAAGTCCAGAGCCGCCTGAGCAAAGAAGAAGAGGAGAACCAACGCCTGGCCAAAGCCAACGAACAAATGCGGAAGACCACAGAGAAGCTGGCCGAAGATATTGAAAAACAAAGCGAAACCGCCCGGAAGCTTGCCGCCGACATCGAAAAGCAAAGTGCCACGGCGGCCAAACTGACTGAGAACATCGCCCTGCAGACCCAGACGACTAAACTCCTGGCCAAGGACATAGAGCAACAAACCAAGGCCATCGCCGAGACTACCGACAAAATTGGCGGCCTCATCGAAGAAGCCCAGCCCCTCAGCCCCAACACCATCTTCACCACCTTCCGGTCCAACCAAGTCAACCTCACCTTCGTTTCCGAAGTCAGGAACGTTTTTGGCGGATTGGCGAATAAAAGCTACGAAGTTCCGGCCACGCTCGCTAAGGACGACCAAGGCGTTTACGCAGTTTGCCTGGCCAACAACACCCCCTTTGTCAGCGACCGCCTCAACTCCCTCCAATCCGTGGAAGGCTACATCAGCGGCTTCGGAAAGAACTTCCCCCTTGCCCAAGTCGGGTTCTCCGTCTACGACCCACGTGTCCTGGTCATCCCTGTCCCTGAGCAAATCGCCGACGGCACCAACCCCTTCAAAGTCGACCCCAAGCCCGATCGTTTCCCCAAGGCCATTATCATCGACCCAGCCGCCCAAAGTTATGGCGAAGCCGACCTCCAACTCTACCCGCAAAACGTCAACTATTTTGAATTCAAGACCGGCCTGCTCCGGAGCCTTGCAGGCGATTTCAACCCCGGCCGGGCCGACTACACCTTTTCACAAGCCGGGTGCCTGCTCGGGGTATTGGTCAATGGGGAACACGCCATCCACCTCCCCTCCCTCGACTTCCCCAACCGCATCAGCATCGGTTCCCAATTCAACCCCGACCTCACCTCCGCTTTTAACAAAGACATCCTCAAGCCCAAAGTCGGGACGATTGAATCTGGCCTGAGGTAAACCGGAAGCGGTCGACCCGATAGCCATGGCAAAAGCTAATGGTGCGATTAATTATACTGGTATTGCTGGCGATCCCATTGCTGCTTCAGGCAGCACCATCGGAAAGACAGCTTTCCAAGTTCCTCGAAAAATTCCCGGCGGCGGATGCCAACAAGGATGGGAAGCTGGCTTACGAAGAGGCGCTGGAATACAGGCAGGGCTTGATCGGGAAAGTCCCTGGGACACCTCAGAAAGGTGCGCCAAGGGAGTTTTTGGTGGATCCGGGCTGGGAGAAGCAAGGATTCCCCAAAGATGCGGCTTGCTACAAATCCCCGGCGGAGTTGGCCGAAATGGTGGTAACCGTCAAAAAGTTCCCAAGCCAGGAGGGGATTTTACGGGTGGTGGGGACTGGGCATAGCTTCATGATGCCGGGGTACAAGGCATTGGTGCCGATTTGCCGGGCGGCGGGTTTCGAACAACCGCTCCACCTGCATACCGGCGGGGGGATCACAGGAAGTTCGCGTTACAAATGGGAGCAGGAAAACGGGATTTACCAATTTAAAGGTAAGGAACCGAAGCCCTTGCTCCTGGCCTCCATCGCCAATGCCAAATGGGAAGCGATGATATGGGGGCCTTATTTCAACGACCGCTCACAGTACTATTCTTGTTGGATCGACTTCTGCCTGAAGTACAACCCGGGGATGAAGTTTTATTTGTCGGACGCTTGGCCGCAACTCTACCAACTCGGGGCAAAACCGGCGTCCGAAGCCGCAATCACGGAAGAAGTGATGCTCCGGATCGGGAAGGAAAAGCGGGAAGGATACTCAAGTTTGGTCGCCAAATTGCGGGAATCCTGCCCGGACAACGTGTTCATCCTGCCGACTTCTGACGCGATGACCCTTGCAGCAGTCCTCTACATCCGGGAAGGTTTGCCGGGGATCGAAGGGCTGCACAAAGCCCTCGGAGGGAAAGAACGTTCTTTGTGGAGGGATACCCTGGGGCACCTCGGGCCGGGTTTCGACAGGTTGGAAGGATATGTGTTCTACGCGACCCTATACGGCAAGTCCCCGGAGTTGATCGAAGGGGAAGTTGCCTTCGGGGGGAACAAAGACTTTCCCTCGCCCGAATTGGACGCAATCTTCCGGAAAATTGCATGGGAAGCCGTAACCGGGCATCCGCTATCCGGCATCGTGGATCAGGACCGGGACGGGGTGGCGGACAAAAGGGATTAGTCCCGTGCGGACTGCCTTCCCGGTTGACAGGATGGCCACTTGGTACAAAACACCAGCCTCCTTTCAACCACCAACCCAACAATGAGTAGCATAATAGACCTACGTGCACGCGAGATCATTGATTCCCGCGGCAACCCCACAGTCGAAGTCGACATCGAACTAGACAGCGGCACCATCGGCCGCGCCGCAGTCCCCTCCGGGGCAAGCACCGGCGTCAAC
Source organism: Opitutia bacterium (assembly GCA_038125285.1). Lineage (GTDB taxonomy): Bacteria > Verrucomicrobiota > Verrucomicrobiia > Opitutales > JABJCN01 > JAYPDO01. Next base: position 5,522 of record JAYPDO010000079.1, on the reverse strand, counting down.
GAAGCCGTCGAACTCCGTGACGGTACCCTCGACGCCGACGACTTGCCGGAAATCGATAATGCCGCCAAGCGCTACCTCGGCAAAGGCGTCCAGAAGGCCGTGGAAAACGTACATAAGGTCATCGGCCCCGCGCTCCATGGCATGGACATCGAAGATCAGATCGGGATCGACCAAATCATGCTCGCCCTGGACGGCACCCAGAACAAAGGCTCCCTCGGCGCGAATGCCATCCTCGCCGTCTCCCTGGCCAGTGCCCATGCAGCCGCAGCCGAGATGGGGCTTCCCCTTTACCGCTACATCGGCGGCTCCAACGGCAAGGTGCTCCCCGTGCCCATGATGAACATCATGAACGGTGGCGCCCACTCCGACGCCCCAATCGACATCCAGGAATTCATGATCATGCCTGTCGGGGCCGAATCCTTCCGCGATGCCCTCCGTATGGGCTGCGAAGTGTTCCACTCACTCAAGAAAGTCCTCAAGGCCAACAAACTCTCCACCGCCGTGGGGGACGAAGGCGGGTTCGCCCCGGTCCTCGCTTCCAACGAAGCCGCCCTGGAAGTGATCGCCAAGGCAGTGAAGGAAGCCGGCTACAAACTCGAAAAAGACATCGTCTTCGCATTGGACGTGGCTTCCTCTGAATTCTACAAAAACGGCAAGTATGTATTCGACAAGAGTGATGGTTCCGTCCGTTCCGACGACGACATGGTCGCTTTCTACAAAGACCTCCAGGCCAAGTACCCGATCCGCTCCATCGAAGATGGTTGCGCGGAAGAGGACTGGGACGGCTGGAAAAAGCTCACCGATGCCATCGGCAGCACCACCCAGCTTGTCGGCGACGACCTTTTCGTGACCAACACGACCTTCCTCAAGAAGGGCATCGACCTCGGCGTTGCCAACTCGATCCTCGTGAAGGTCAACCAAATCGGCACCCTCACCGAAACCCTCGACGCCATCGAAATGGCCAAGGAAGCCCGCTATACGGCCGTCATCTCCCACCGCTCCGGCGAGACCGAGGACACCACCATCGCGGACATTGCCGTGGCCACCAATGCCGGCCAGATCAAGACCGGTTCCCTCTGCAGGACCGACCGTGTTTGCAAATACAACCAACTCCTGCGCATCGAGGAGGAACTCGGCCCCCACGCCATTTACGGCGGCAAGCTCTGATCCCCAAAGCGCAAAACCCAACCTTTGCAAAGGCCGGCGGGGCAATCCCGCCGGCCTTTTTGTTCCTTTACCCAAGGGAAGAAGCCTTTATTCCGGACACCATGGAAACAATCCTCCTAACCGGGGCCGCTGGGATCGTCGGCACCGCCCTGCGCCCCCTGATGGCCAAAAAGTACCCGAAAGTCCTTTTGACAGACATCCGGCCCATTGCAGGGTTGGCAAACAATGAAGTTTTCCAGGAAGGCGACATTACCGACTTGGGGTTTGTCCGTTCCCTGATGGAGGGAATCTGCGGGGTAGTCCACCTGGCCGGGATGGTAGGGCACTACACGTTTGACGAAGTCCTGGGGCCGAACTTTGTGGGGACTTACAACATTTTCGAAGCGGCCCGGCAAGCGGGTGTCCCAAGGGTTATCTACGCAAGCAGCCACCATGCGGTCGGCTTTTACAAACGGGGGGAGCGGCATATCGACCATTCCACCGCCCCAAGGCCGGACAGTTTCTACGGCCTCAGCAAAGCATTCGGCGAAGAAATCGGCTCCCTGTATGCTGACAAATACGGGATCAAATCCTTCTCGATCCGGATCGGCTACGTGGGGAAAGACGTACCGGACGAGAGGCGGATGCACACATGGGTAAGCCCAAGGGACTTGGCACAACTCGTCCATATTGGCCTAACCATGCCGGGGTTGCACCATGAGGTCGTCTATGGAGTCTCCAACGTACCCGAACCTTTTTTTGACAATTCCAACGCCTTCCGCCTCGGGTACCAACCAGAGGACACCTCCCTGGATCACTTGGCCAACCCCTCCATTCAGGACGAAAAGCATGTGGACGGTGCTTTGATCGGGGGAAACTTTGCCACATCGGACCGATGAAAATCACCTCAGTCGAACCTATCACCTTTTCCATCCCCTTTGAAGACGGGGGGGAGGGCAAAGGCATTTTCCCCACCAAATGGGACACCCTGGACTTTTGCCTGGTCCGGATCGAAACCGATTCCGGCCTGACGGGCTGGGGGGAAGGTTTCGGGTATTTTTGCAACCACTCGGTAGCCGCAATGGTCAAGCGTTCCCTTGCGCCGCTCCTGGTTGGAAGGAAAATGCCCGACCCCAGGGAGTTCAACCAGGAAGCCCAAAGGAAAATGGTGCTGCAAGGCAGGGGCGGGGTTTCTTTTTATGCCCTCTCCGGGGTCGATATCGCCCTATGGGACTTGAAGGCCAAATCCGAGGGAGTGCCGGTCCACCAACTGCTAGGAAGCCGTTGCCGGGACTCGGTACCCGCCTATGCGAGCTTGGTGAGGTACGGGGACAGTGGGCTGGTTAGAAGTAAATCGGAGGAAGCCTGCGCCAAGGGCTTCCCGGAGATCAAGTTGCATGAAATCACGATGCCGGAGTTCCGGGCTTGCCGTGAAACGATCGGGAGAAACAGGGCGATGATCGTCGATGTAAATTGTAATTGGTCTCCCGAGTTCACGAGGGAAGTGATCCCTGAGTTAAAAGGGCTGGACACCCGTTGGCTTGAGGAACCGGTGTTCCCTCCGGAGGACTTCCACCTGTTGGCCGAAATCCGGAAGGAAGGGCTGCCGGTGGCTACCGGTGAAAATGCCTGCGGATTGCACCCGTTTTCAGAGATGGCCCGGCTAGGGGCAACGGATTTCCTCCAGCCCAGCATTACCAAGGTCGGTGGAATTTCCGTATTCATGGAAATCCTGAAGGAAAACCGGAAATCCTGGCACCTGCCATTGATGCCACATTCGCCCTATTTCGGGCCGGGATACTTGGCGACATTGCAAATGGCGGCCATGGAGCCGGCTTTCGACCTATTCGAGTACCTCTTTATCGAGCCGGAGAGATGGATGTTTGCAGGGATACCGCTTCCAGACAATGGCAATATCCGAATCCCCGAAGGCCCAGGCCTAGGGATGGAGCCTGAAATATAGAAGCAACTATCCCAGCAGGAACCCCAAAACGACATCGTTGAACTCGCTGGCCGCTTCAATATTGCTGAGGTGGCAGGAATCCAATTGCACCAAGTGGGAACCTGGGATTTTTGACGCGATAAGTTCGCCCCAGGCCGGAGGGGTCGGTTTGTCCCCTGAACCGGTGATGACAAGGGAAGGGGACTGGATTTGGGCAAGCCCGGCCCGGAGATCGGAACGGCAAACGGCTTGGGCGGCGTCCAAGTAAGTTTCGGCAGGAGTCTCCAAGAGCATGGCCTTGATCCATGCGACAGTATCAGGGTGGGTAGCCTGGAAGCTGCGGGAAAGCCAGCCGTCGAGCACATCGTCCGCAACGAAGGCCAAGCCATGCTGCCGGATGTTCTCCAGGCGGGACTGGAGCAAAGCCGGGTTTTCTGTAAAAGCGGTGGTATTAGCCAGGACGAGTTTGCCTACCCGCCCGGGGGCATGGATACCAAGCCACATCCCGACCATCCCGCCAAGGGACAACCCACAAAAGTGGACTTGGGAAAGTTGCAAGTGGTCAAGCAAACGGAGCAGGTCCCGGCCAAAATGCTTGATTTCCCAAGGAGGGGCAGGGGATCCGGATCCTCCATGGCCGCGATGGTCATAGTGGAGGATACGGAAATGCCCATTGAACGCGTCCACTTGGGACTGCCAAAAGTTGCGGTTTGTCCCGAGGCAATGGGAAAGGACCAGTACCGGGGCGCCATCCTTACCTTCAAAATGATAGGCGGGAAGGGTGCCGGTCATTGCGATTCCAAACCGGACCGAAAGGTTTTTACAGCGTCGGCAGCCGCAGCGGTCATGAGCCTCAAGTCGGAGGCGATGGTAACGAAGTTCGCCCCGAGTTTGGCCATCCGGAGGGCATACCCCGGCGTCAAGTTATGGACACCCACAAACTTACCTTTCTCCCGAGCAGTGGCGACGATCTTCTCGATGGCTTCCACCACAGGGCGTTCTTCCTGGTCGAACTTCGGGGTGCATCCATAGGCCATGGACAAGTCGGCCGGACCCACATAAACCCCGGAAAGTCCCTCCACAGAAAGGATTGATTCCAGGTTATCCACAGCTTCACGGGTCTCGACCATAGCTATTTTCAAGACTTCCCCGTTGGCGGTCTTATAATATTCAGGCCCGGCGTAGAGGCCGGTTCTTATTGGCCCAAAGCTGCGGATGCCTTCCGGGGGGTATTGGCAGATGCGGACAAAACGGGCGGCGTCCTGGGCATTGTTGACCATGGGGCAAATGATGCCGTGGCAACCGGCGTCGAGCATCTTCATAATGATGCTTTCCTCCAACCAAGGGATCCTGGCCATGGCGACGGTCGAAGTCGTCGAAATCGCGGCCAACATGGGGATGGTGTCCGTGTAGTCGACCAACCCATGCTGCATGTCGAAAGTGAGGGAGTCCCAACCTTGGTGGGCCATCACTTCCGCAGTTACAGGTGAAGGGATGGCAAGCCAGCCATTTACAGTTTGCCTCCCTTCCTGCCAAGCCTGGCGTAGGGGATTGCAGAAAGATGGGGAGCCTGCCATGGCGGGAAAGCGAATCAGGCCTATTTGGAAAGCCAAGCAATGGTTTCCCTGACCAACCGGGATTTGGCTTCCTCCGAGCTGAAGACATGGTCCGCACCTTCAAGGACTACCTTTTCGGCATTGTCGCCTCCCTTTTCAAAAATTTCGTGGGTTTCCCCGATAGGGACAACATCGTCCTCTGTACCGTGGACGAGCAACCAGGGGACGGAAATCCCACCCGCCTTTTCCAAGACACTGCCAATGGCCTCCATGTCATCAGCAAAGATGGAGGACAAGGGGCAGGATTCGTCCTCCCACATGCAACCCTCGTCCGGGGTTTGGTCCCCGAATTCGACCTCGTAGAACTTCTTGGTGTGAACCATCCCCGCAAGGGAAATGAGCTTGTGGATCCTGACATCTTGGGAAGCAGCCAGGACTCCGACCGCACCGCCCATGCTGTGCCCGGCATACACGATGGTGCGGCCTTCTTGGGAAACAACATCGAGGACGGCCTGGAGGTCCCGGACTTCCTTGCTCGGGCAACTGTCCGTAAATTTGCCTTCCGAATCCCCGTTCCCGGAAAAGGAAAAGCGCAAGGACGGGAAGCCTGCTTCGGCCAAGCCTTTTGCCAGTGCGGTGACAAAGGGGCGGTCTTTATTCCCCGTGACCCCATGCCCGACCAGAACCAGGATGTCCTGGTTGGTATCGGCACCATGGTAGGCGTAATCGATTTGTTCCCCTTGCTGGTTGCGGATCGTTCCAAATTCCATGGCAGTACTCAGATGCATTGGGGGATGCAAACCTGGGCAGGCAAAATTGCAAAACCTTTTCCGATAACCAACATTGTGGAGGGGGTGGGCATGATCGAATTCCAGTAA
>JAYPDO010000078.1:0-19284 GCA_038125285.1 Opitutia bacterium | reverse complement strand
CAAGGTGAAAACGGAGGCATTCAAAAGGGGGTTCCTCGGGGAACTGCGCAAATTGTCGCCGAACGGGGAGTTTTAATTGTCGTTGACCAATCGGCATTGAAAAAAAGACCAACACAGGGTCTTCCAGCTCTTTAAGACCAAGGAACCCAAAACCTCCTGTTCCTTTAGGGGCATTGGACTCTCCCTGGTTCAATAAGACAATCGAACAACACGGAGGCAGAATTGAAATAGACAGTGAACGAGGGAAAGGTACGGTTTTCACCTCCACCTGGCTCAAATAGGGTAGGAAACGCCAACTTCTACGTATTGGGCCAAGAGATTTCCGGTTTGAACCCAAGCCGTGAAATCCATTCCATGGTCGGATGATCGATTTGCCCATCCGTCCGCGCCGCCTACGGCGTACACCTGCAATCCGCTCTATGGTCGCAGAAACCCGTGTTCATGTTGAAGACTTGATCCAGCCCTTGTTTGTCATCGAAGGGGATGGGGAACCTGAGCCAGTAGGTTCCATGCCCGGCGTTTTCCGCCGGGGAATTCCCGGCTTGTTGGAAGAATGCAAGGAATTGGCCAAGCTCGGCATCCCGGCTGTCGCCATCTTCCCAAGTTTGCATCCCTCTCTGAAAAACGACGAAGCCACCGAGGCCTTGAACCCGGAAACCCTCGTTCTGAGGGCAGTCCGGGCGATCAAGGAGGCCCTGCCAGGGTTGGCCGTCATTACTGATGTCGCCCTGGATCCCTACACTTCACACGGGCACGACGGCCTGCTATCGAAAGACAAGACGGAAATCCTCAACGACGAGACCGTGGATATCCTCGCCCACATGGCCGTCCTCCAAGCGGAAGCCGGGGTCGACTTGGTAGCCCCCTCGGACATGATGGACGGTAGGATCGGCGAAATCCGGGAGTACCTGGACGACGAAGGCTACACCCAGACCGGGATCCTCGCCTACTCCGCCAAATTCGCCTCCGCCTTTTACGGGCCTTTCCGGGATGCAGTAGGCAGCGCATCCGCTGCCGGAACCCATAACCTAGACAAACGCACCTACCAAATCGACCCCGGTAACCGCCGCGAAGCCATGCGCGAAATCGAACTCGACGAGTCCGAAGGCGCGGACATCCTCATGGTCAAGCCCGCCGGACCTTACCTCGACATCATCCGGGACGTCCGGGACAACACGGATCTTCCCGTGGCAGCCTACCAAGTCTCCGGCGAGTACGCCCAAATCCACGCAGCAGCAGAGAAAGGTTGGCTCGACCTTACCAAATGCCGGGACGAATCCCTCCTCGCCATCAAGCGTGCCGGGGCAGACATGATCCTGACCTACTTTGCCAAAGAAGTGGCAAAAGCCAGCTTGGCCTGACCTTCCTGGAAATTGGTTCGACAAGCTTAATGCATCAACCACTTTGCCCAGCCCCCCATGAAAAACTTCTACATCACCACCGCCATCGACTACGCCAATGGCTCGCCCCACCTGGGCCACGCCTATGAAAAGGTATTGGCCGATATCCTGGCACGTACGGAAAGGCTCAAGGGGAACAACGTCCACTTCCTGACCGGACTCGACGAACACGGCCAGAAAGTCCAGCAAAGCGCAAAGGCGCTCGGACTCCCCGAACAGCAGCTTTGCGACGACATCGCGAAAGAGTTCCAAGGCATGTGCGACGACCTCGACATTTCCAACGACGACTACATCCGCACTACCGAGCCGCGCCACAAGGAAATCGTCCGCAGCCTCCTCCAGACCCTTTACGACAAAGGGGAAGTCTACAAGGCCGAGTACACTGGCTTCTACAGCGTGCGGCAGGAACAGTTCGTCCAGGAAAAGGACATGGTGGACGGCAAATGGCCGGAAATCTTTGGGGAAGTGATCGAAATCACGGAAGAGAACTACTTCTTCAAACTCAGCCAATACCAAGGCTGGTTAGCGGAGTGGATCGCGTCGGACGAATGCCAGATCTTCCCGGCTTTCCGGAAGAAACAAGTCCTCGAATTTTTGAAGGAAAAGCTCAACGACCTCTGCATCTCCCGGCCGAAGGAACGCCTCGCCTGGGGCATCGAGCTGCCCTTTGACGCTGAATATGTCACCTACGTTTGGTTCGACGCATTGACCAACTACATCTCTGCCATCGGATATGGCCAGGAAGGATTTGAAAACAACTGGCCGGTCGACCGCCATATCATCGGCAAGGACATCCTCGTGCCCGCCCATGCCATCTACTGGCCGGTCATGCTGAAGGCCGCGGGCATCCCTGTCCCCAAAGGCTATATTGTCCATGGCTGGTGGACCATGTCCGGCGAGAAAATGTCGAAAAGCACCGGCAAGGCGCTCAAGCCGCTCGACCTCGCCCAACAATTCAGTACGGACGCCTTCCGCTACTTCCTCATGCGGGAAATGACCGTCGGCCAGGACAGCGATTTCTCAATCGAGCTTTTCAACTCCCGGTACACCGCCGAACTGGGGAACGACCTGGGGAACCTCGTCAGCCGCTTCCTCAACATGACCGCCCGCTACTCGGAGGGCAAAGTCCCCGCCCAGACGGTCAACGAGGAACCCGAGCAAACTGTCAAAGACAACTGGATAAAAGCCCGGGACACCTACTTAGAACAGTTCGACAAATTCAGCTACAACCGTGGCCTCGAAGCCCTTTTCGAGTTCATTGCCGGACTCAATGCCTACACCGGCATCCGCGAGCCCTGGAAACTCGCAAAGTCGGACGACCCGGCCGACGCCGAAAAGGTCTCCAGCGCCCTGGCCGTCATAGGCGAAGGCCTCCGGCTTTCCGCATGTTTGCTGACCCCGGTGATGCCCGGTACATCGGGGAAAATCCTGGAACTTGTCGGCTCCAGCCCCTGCGGGCTTTGGGAAGGCCGATTAGTATGGGGCAATACCCTGGTAGGCCAAGCCGTCGGTGATAAAACCATCCTGTTCCCGCGGGTCGAAATCGAATAACCGCCAGACTCGGCAGCATTGGAAATCATCCCTGAGAACTCCCCTCCCCGCCGCGACCGCGAAACCTTGGTCGCATTCCTTGGGTATTGCCAAAAGCGGGCTATTGCCAGGGGACGCCCCCAGATAGCGAGCATCTGCCTGCGCGTGGGGCACATCTCCCCCCTGGCCGTGCTCCAATCGATATTCAACCCAAGGGAAGCCCACTTCTACATGGAAAACCCGGGGGAAGCGGAAGCCGTAGCCGGGGCGGAAGCCATCTGGCAGGAAACCTTCACTGGCAAATCCCGTTTCGCAGACGCACAGGTGGCCATGGAGTCCGCCATGGAAGACATCATCTGCATCGGCGACCTGGACCACAAGGCGGCCGGCCCCCGTTTCTTCTTTTTCCACACCTTCCAGGACGACCCCGAACCAGGATCCAACTTTGCCCCCGGCACCCTCTTGCTTCCCCGGTGGCAAGTCGTCGCCCATGGTAGCGACTATTTCGCGGTGGCCAACTTGCCCGTAACCCCGGACTCCCCGCTGGAGCCCATGGCAGAAAAGATCCTGGCCGCCCACAGGAAATTCCAGGTCTACGATTACCCCGACCCCCAACCGGAAAGCCCAGGGATCGAAATCCTGGAAAAGACAGAACCCCAAGACGACTTCGAGGCCAATGTGGACATCGCCCTGGAAGGGATCCGCAAAGGGAAATACGAGAAACTCGTCCTCTCCCGGGCCATCGACATCCGGCTTTCCGCCGAAGGCAAACCACTGGACTGGCTAAACCGCCTCCGGGAAAAGTACCGGGAATGCTTCTCCTTCTCCGTCTCGGCAGGAAACGGAGAGAGCTTTATCGGCCTGAGCCCGGAACTCCTCCTTCACTATGGCGAACACAGCCTGAGGACCGAAGCCTTGGCCGGATCCGCCCCAAGGGGCAAATCCGCCGGGGCGGACGCGCGCTTGGCGGGGGAATTGCTGGCCAGCGTGAAAGATTTACACGAACACCATTTGGTCGCCGCTTCCATCATCCGGCGCTTGGGACAACTTGGTCTCAAGGCCGAATCCCAACCACGGCCGGGGCTCCGGGTCCTCCCGAATGTACAGCACCTCCTTTCCAGGATCGTCGCAAAACGGGCGGATTCTAAATCCTTCTGGCAAACCCTCCGCGCCCTCCACCCGACCCCAGCGGTCGGGGGAACCCCGAGGGAAAACGTCATGGCCGAAATCGCCAGGCTCGAAACCCATCCCCGTGGCCTCTACGCCGGGACGCTGGGATGGGTAATGCCGGACGGCCAGGGCCAGGCCATCGTCGCCATCCGCTCCGCCCTTGTGGAGAAGGACCAGGTCCGCCTCTACGCTGGCGCGGGGATCGTGGAGGGCTCCAAGCCGGAATTGGAAAAGCGAGAAACGGACTTGAAGTTTGGGGTCATGCTGGAAGCTTTGGGAGGTGAAGCACACTTCTAGGACTGAGCAAGGGGAAACCTTCAAGATGGACACCGGAGAACTGAATTTACGCTGGGGACGGGCGATCGTAGCAAAGTTGGTGGCTTTGGGCGTAAGGGATGCGGTGGTATGCCCTGGTTCGAGGTCGACCCCCCTTGCTTTTGCCTTCGCGGAATCCAATGTGTTGCATTCAGTGCCGGTACTGGACGAAAGGGCCGCAGGCTTCTTTGCCCTGGGGCAGGCCAAGGCGACAGGATTGCCCGTTGTGTTGGTTTGCACCTCGGGGTCGGCGGTGGCGAACTTCTTCCCTGCTGTGGTCGAGGCGAGGATGGCAGGGATCCCCCTGCTGGTGTTAACTGCCGACAGGCCGCAGGAGCTACAAGGGTGCCACGCCGGGCAAACGATCGACCAGGAGAAGGTTTTCGGCGGATATGCCGGGCATTTTTTACAGATGCCGGAGCCCTCGGAAGAGGGATTGCCAAACATCGGGGATTTGGTGGAAGGGGCTTTCGTAGCCTCCTTGTGCAAGGCCGCGCCCGCCCACTTGAACTGCCCGTTCAAGGAGCCATTCTTGCCGATGCCGGAAGACCTTAAGCCGTTGAAGGAATCTGGTTCACCGGATGCCACCATCCTCACCATGGCCCATGACCCGAACCATTATCTTCCCCCAACTGCCGATTGCCCATACACCCGCGTCCTGGTTGTGGCGGGCCCGGGTGGACCTGGGTTCCATCAGGGTTTCAGCGACCTCCTGGCTTTTGCTTCCGCGCGGGGCTGGCCGGTTCTAGCCGACCCGCTTTCAAATCTTCGGAACACGTCTGAACCGGGAAGAGAATATGTCGTAGCCCATTACGATACCATCTTACGGGATGACAAGGCGGCCAATGTCCTCCACCCACAGGCAATCCTCCAAGCCGGTGCACTTCCGACCAGCAAGGTGCTCCGCAAGCGGATGGAGGAGTGGGATTGCCCTGGCTGGACAGTTTCCCCGCTCAGGGAGGATTTCGACCCGCTCCACTCGAAGCGGGAAATCCTCCAAGTTTTCCCAGCCGCACTGGAAAGTTCCTTCCCTTCCCCGGCCAAGGCGGACAGCAACTACCTGCATGCCTGGCAACGGGCGGACTCCACCATGGCGAGTATGTTTGACCAGGCATTTGAAAAATGTGGGGAGCCCTTTGAGGCTAAGGTTTCCAGGCTCCTGGCAAGGCATATGCCGGAGGGTGCCCACCTCCATGTCGCCAGCAGCATGCCCATCCGAGATGTGGAGTGGTTCTGGCCGAAAGCTGCCTCGGGCCATGTGCTGAGCGGAAACCGTGGGGCAAACGGGATCGACGGGACACTCCCGACCGCCTTGGGCATCGCCCAGCATGTCGATGACGCCTACTTGCTAACCGGCGACCTGGCCTTCCTCCATGGCGCGGATGGATTGGCATTAGCAAGGAACCCCTATTTCAAAGGAAAACTGACCGTCCTGCTTATCAACAACAACGGGGGCGGGATTTTTGAAAACCTTCCCGTCTCGAAACATGAACCGCCTTTCGAGGACTTCTTCGCCACCCCCCAGCATGTCGATTTCGAGCAACTTGCCGCCGCCTACGGGGCAGCGTACCGCAAAGTGCCGGATTGGGACGAGCTCCCTAAACTCATCGAAAACCCCACCAACCACTCCATCCGGATCCTGGAAATCCAGACAGACCGGAAGCAAGGGAAAGTCCTGCGGAAAAAATTCCATAATCTGCTTTCCCAAACCCCGGATTGACCCCAACCTCCAAGACTATGGACTGGAAAACTGCCAAGACCTACGAGGACATCCTCTACCATAAAGCCGACGGGGTCGCCAAGGTGACCATCAACCGACCTGAAAAGCGCAACGCCTTCCGCCCGCAGACCATCTTCGAGATGTTCGACGCCTTTACCGACGCAAGGGAAGACAACTCCGTAGGCGTGGTACTCCTCACGGGAGCCGGGCCACATTCCGACGGCAAATACGCATTCTGTTCTGGCGGGGACCAATCCATAAGAGGGAAGGCAGGGTACATCGGCACGGACGGTGTACCAAGGCTAAATGTCCTGGATTTGCAAAGGTTGATCCGTTCCATGCCGAAGGTCGTAATCGCACTCGTGGCCGGATATGCGATCGGGGGGGGTCATGTGCTTCACGTGATTTGTGACCTGACCATTGCGGCGGACAATGCCATCTTCGGGCAAACCGGCCCAAAGGTGGGAAGTTTTGACGGGGGCTTCGGTTCAGGTTACCTAGCCAGGATTATCGGGCAAAAGAAGGCCAGGGAAATCTGGTATCTCTGCCGCCAGTACAATGCGGACGAAGCACTGGAGATGGGTCTGGTCAACGAAGTTGTCAGCATCGACAACCTGGAAGCCGAAGGAATCCGCTGGGCCAACGAAATCCTTGAAAAAAGCCCGCTCGCCATCCGTTGCCTCAAATCGGCCTTCAATGCGGATTGCGATGGCCAGGCCGGCATCCAGGAACTGGCCGGGAACGCCACCCTGCTCTACTATCTTACGGAAGAAGGCTCGGAAGGCAAAAATGCCTTCTTGGAAAAACGTAAGCCGGAATTCAGGAAGTACCCTTGGTTGCCGTAAGGCGAAAGCTACAACTGGCGTTTGGTAACCAAGTACAAAACGGGGCCGGGTGAAGGATGCTCCTGTATTGATGCTTCCCCCCCGAGCCGTCCCAACCAAGCTAGGACAGACTCCGCCTCGGGTCGACCCGCCGGATGGCCCGGGTATGCAAGGACAGAAAGGATGCCACCGGGGGCAAGGAAGGTTCCCCAGGCCTGTTCCAATGCAAGCAAGGTCGTTTCCGAAAGGGTGGTCACGGATTTGTCCCCCCCGGGAAGATAGCCCAAGTTAAAGAGGATGGCAGAAGTATTCCCGGCCATGTCCTCGGGAAGGGCATCAAGCATCTCCTCATGTCCACATGGATGGAGCGTAGCCAAACTTGCCAACCCAGCATCCTCGATCCGCCCACGGGCAATTTCGATAGCCCCGGCCTGGATGTCAAAGCCGTGGACATGGCCTCCCGGGCCGACATGCCGGGCAAGGAAAAGCGTATCATGACCATTGCCCACCGTGGCATCCACAGCGTAAGCCCCAGGGTATAAATTCCTACATATCGCCAAATGGGCGGTATCCGTAAGACGGGGACTGGAAGGTTTTTCCCTTTCGGGTGGTTGATCCAACTTGAAGCTTTTCGACATCACTGGCAGTATATACCATTCAAAAAAAAAGATGGAACAGCAATTCGAGCCAAAACGCCCAAGTATGATCCCGGTCATACTCGTAGGCTTCGCTTTTGTAGGTTCCCTTGCCTTCCTGGCTTCTGTCCTGATACAATCTTGTGAAAAGAAACCCGAGGTTCCCAGGCTGCGAGCCAGCGTACATTCAGATTTCTATGAACAAGTGGCCAACTTCCTCCTGAAGAATAAACAGGATATCCGGATACCTGTCGTGCACTGCTTGATTTTCCTTTCTCAGGAAGTCCTGGATCCTGAATACTACCAAGGGAAGGGACAGGAAGACTTGAAATACCTGGACTTCACAGAGGAAAATTTTTTTGAGCTCGACGGTTGCTCTGCAGAGGACATACTAAATTTGACTTTCTCGCGTTTCAATCACGTCAGGAAGGAAACCAAACTGATGCTGGATCCAATGCTGGCAAAGCTGAAGGGAATGGAGGAAATGCTGGCCAGCGAGTTGGAGGACTATGTGGAATTCCAGAGGATCACTACCTCCAATGTTCGCTACACCTATGAAACCGACGATATCCGCTCCAGGCTCAGGCTTGATCTTACCCTAACCAACGGATCCACGAAGCCCATTAGCGGGTTCACCTGGACGATGCAGTTCAAAACCCGGAAGGGATTGGAGCTTTCAGAAAAGGACACCCGCACCAAAACCTTCAATGACTCGATGGAACCAGGGGAATCCCGCGCCTTCACGTTCAGGCATTCCAACTTCACTTCCTATGTCAATTTCACTCCCAAGCAATACTCCCAGCTCTATGAAGAAATCCTCACACTGGACAGCGCATACCTACTCGACGGGACACAGATCTCCGCTGATCTAATGCAATCGGACAGAGAAAAGAGAATAAAAGAACTCAAGGCCTTGGTCGATGAATTGAGATCCAAACTCGAAAAATCGCAGGATCCCCTCAAGTTTGAGTTCTGGCGTTACCTGCAAAAAGATGAAGGGAAAAATAGAAAGGAATGACCGGGGCAGTCCAACATAACCACTGGACACAAGTTGCCAGGGCCTATTTGGTGGACGCAACCATCGTAGTTGTCTCCTTCCTCGTGGGCACGTTGCTCCGTTTCGGCATGGAGTGGGCAGGGGACGACGAGGCTTTCATCGCGCAATATTGGGAAGCCTTCGACGAGTATTGGCCGGGGATGATCCTCAGCGCCCTCTTTTTCCCCTCCTGCGTTTATGTATGCGGGCTCTACACACCCAAGAGTTTCCATACAGAAATCCTAAAGAGGTTCCTCATGCTGGCCGGATGCCAAGGGCTCACTATCCTTGTATTGCTGGCTTACTTTTCCATCGACTTCTCGGCCAAGATCGGCCGGGGCGTCATGTTCTACGCCATGGCTGTCTGCACCCTCCTGGTGATGCTCCACCATATCAATACAACCGTGCGGAGGAGGAACTACCGGGAGCGTTGTGCGATCCTCAACATGCCGCAAATGGATACCTTTACCGAGGACATGATCCAGCGCTTCATCGGCCCGGACCTGAAGTTTTGTGGATTCGTGCTTCAAAAGGATGACATCAACAAATTCAAACCCATCGAATACCTGGCCGTCCTCGGTACCATGGAGCAACTGGAGGACATCGCCAAAAGCCACGAAATTTCAAAGGTCATCTGCAATGCAGAAGACCTGGCGGATGAAAGGTACTATCGCCACCTCTGCAACCTCCGCTACAGCGGGATCGATGTCGTAACCGTCCTCCAACATTGCGAGGAAATCCACCAATATGTCCCCCTCAACTTGGCGAGCAACGAGTGGTTGGTCTCGGCAAGCTCCATGCCCCACCGCCTCTACATCCGCAAAATCAAAAGGGGTTCGGACATCGCATTCTCTCTTCTTATGCTCCTCCTTGCGTCCCCGATCATCCTGCTGGCATCCATCGGGGTACTACTCACCTCCGGCAAACCCATCCTCTACAAACAAGATCGTGTGGGACGGTTCGGGAGGGTCTTCCAAGTCGCAAAATTCCGCACCATGCGTAACGATGCAGAAAAAGATGGAGCCCAATGGTCTTCCGCTGACGGGGATAGCCGGGTCACCCCGCTGGGAGGGTTCATGAGGAAATACAGGATCGACGAGCTTCCACAGCTCATGAATATCCTCAAGGGGGACATGTCCTTCGTAGGCCCCAGGCCGGAAAGACCCGAATTCGTCGAAATGCTGAACAAGAAACTCCCGATGAACCCGGAACGCCTTATGATCCAGCCCGGACTGACTGGATGGGCACAGGTGAACTACCCCTACGGCTCCTCGGTTGACGATGCTGCCAGGAAGCTGGAGTACGATCTTTACTACATGAAGCACATGAGCCTCTTCCTCGACATTTTCATCATCCTGGACACAGTCCGGACTGTCCTGAACGGGGGTGCAAGAATTGAAGAAGCGCTCCGGCATAACCGGTATTTCCTGGCCGCCTTAAAGGTAAGGGGCGAAACTACACCATAACCGTGGCAAAGAACGACGCCCAAAAATGGCTCCCCCGGATCCTCATCTCCTTGCTGGTAGCCCTCCGGGTTTCGTCCTGGGTTTACATCGTAGGCATGGTAGCGGCCCTGATCCTTACCAAGCTCTTCGCCGAAGGGCATTGGATGACAACGATCTTCCTCTACCTCCCCCCGGGCATGTGGATAGCGCCTTTGGTCGTGCTTGTGCCAGTTGCATCGATCTTCGACCGTACCCAAATCCTCCTTCACATCGCCGTCATCCCACTGCTCTTTTTCCACTACATGGAATGGAAGCCAGGGTCAGGGCTCGACCCTACCTCTACGAACTTCATCGTCATATCCAACAACATCGGCCAAAACCAAAAAACCTCGTTCTGGAAGTTCTCCGAAGCCCTTCATCCGGACGTCATCATGCTGCAAGACTGTGGGGCTTCCGTGTACCGCTACCAACAGGACTATAAAAAAACCAAGTGGAACGTGGCGGCAATCGACCAATTCGCCATCATGACCAGGCACACCATCATCAGTGCCCGGACTTTCACGGACGAACTCGGAAGAGTACCCGACGGGGAGGAGGATTTGGTTGCCGCCCGCTTTGTCATCCGTGTCGACGGAAAGGACGTCGTCCTCTACAACATCCATCTCCCGACGCCTAGGGATGCCCTTGGCAGTCTTCGTGGGAACGGCTTCATCCGCTCCCTCTTCACAGGGGAAGGGGTCTATTCCTCCAAAGTCCGTAAGGAATTCCAAGCCTTCATGGACCGGAACCGGGAGCTGGCCAGCCACATTATAAAGGAAGCCAGTAGGGAAACCTTGCCAGCCATCATCGCCGGGGATTTTAACGCCCCCTCACAAGGCCTGGTCGCAAACGCATTTTCCAAGTACTTCCACGACGCTCACCGCCTGGCCGGGCAAGGCTGCGGATTTACCTTCCCGGGGCAGACCCGGAACCCTTTCTCCCTATTCGGCCCCTACCTCCGGATCGACTACATATACTCCAACAAGTACATCATCCCAGACGGCTCTCTGGTCGAAATGGCTAGGGTCTCCCAGCACCGAGCCATTGCCGCCAGCTTCAACCTCCTCTGAACCATGGACAATAAACTCCGCCAGGGCGGCATCTTCCTACTCCTACTGGGTCTGGTGGTATGGAGCCAACAACGCTCCGGCTCCTACCACGACGAATTCGGCGCCCATCCTGACGAGGCCGCACACTTTGTCAGCGCGCTCATGATTAGGGACTACTTCGTCCAACTCGCTTACGGGGGGGAAAACAAAGTCACCCACCCAAAAAGGTACGCGGAAAACTACTACGACCACTACCCGAAAGTTGCCATCGGCAATTGGCCCCCAGGTTTCCACTGCCTGCAAGCCCTCTGGATGCTCGCCTTCAAACCTGGGCAACACAGCATCATGGCCCTGATGGCCGTGCTAACGGCTGGCCTGGGTTGGCTCGTTTACAAAGGTTCGCGGGAGAACCTGGGGGAGGGCTGGGCCATCGCCGCCGCCGTGCTTCTGGTAGTACTTCCCATCGTGCAAAAGTACTCCAGCCTGGTAATGACGGAGGTGTTAATGGGTCTCCTGGTTTTCGGGAGCGTGCTGCTATTTACCAAATACCTGGAAACCGGAAATTGGAAATGGAGCCTATGGTTCGGGGCAGCGGCCTCCGCAGCCATCCTGGTCAAAGGCTCCGGGCTAGTCCTTGGGCTCGTGCCGCCCCTGGCCATCGTGTTTTTGAAAAGGTGGGACCTGCTAAAAAAACCGGGCTTCTGGCTCTCAGCCGTTGTTGTGGGCATCCTCTGTTTCCCCTGGTACCACTTCACCAAGGACATCGCAATGGACGGCTGGGCGGAAAACGAGCCATCAGTATCTTTCTTCCTCCACGCCCTGGCCTACAACTCCAAGAAACTAGTGGAGACCGGTGGCCCCCTCTTCCTCCTTTGCATCGCATGGGCAGTGGCCACCTTCTGGCGAGGAAGGAAGGGTGGGGAAAGCCAGGAGCCCATACCGGCATTCCTCCCCATGATGGGCATCCTCTTCATGGCCGTACCGCTCCTGCACTGCATCGTCCCGGCTGGGATGGAACACCGGCACCTCATCCCCATGCTCCCCGCCTATGTGGTCCTGGCCTCCTACGGGATGAAGGACCTCGTCGGATGGATTGTAAAAGAAAAGCCGGGCATTTCCTCCAAGAAGGTATCCTGGGTTCTATCGGGGATCGGCCTGGCCGGGATGTTCGCCTCGGCCGAAGAGCCGGTTTATCACAAAGGCTATTCCGGGTTCCGTCAAGTCGTGGAAGAACTTTACAAGGTGGAGGACTGGCCGGGACCCGTCCTCATCAGTTCCGATGCCAGCGGGGAAGGGATGTTTGTCGCAGAGGCCGCCCTGGCGGATCCAGGACGACCGAACGCAAGGAAAGTCGTACGGGCGACCAAAGCACTCGGCTCCAGCCAATGGAGCGGGAAGAGCTATGAAACCGCCTATTGTTGCATGGATGACCTCAGGCAGCAGTTGGTCGATGCCAAATACTGGGCGATCGTCATCGACGGGGCGGTTAAGGAGCAACGCCCTGACAATTACGACAAATTCCAACACATCCAGGACCTGGAAAAAATTTGCCAGGAACTTGGCTACGCCGAACGTTTCACCATCCGCCGGGGTAACAAAGACTACGAAGGTGACCTCATGCTCTACCTGAGCCCCAGGTTCGCCGACTTTTCAGAATTGGACACGGTGCCGGCAACCCAGGAGCCTCCTTCTAAGGACTAAAGAGATAAAAGGGACGTAAGAACTTTCGTCCCTCACGTCCCTTTTGTCCTAGTGGATAAGGAAATTGGCAACCTCAATACCTCACTGCCACTTCCAGGAGGCTTTGGATCTCCCTGTTGTCGAGGCTGTAGTTGTGGGCTGCTAGGACTGTGCCATCGTCCGCCTTCAAGATGCTTGCGTTGACATGGGTAGTGGAGCCGAAACGGGTGCTGGAATAGGTTCCGACAACGACTGCGCTGATTTCGTGCTCGGCGCTGATCCCTTCCGCCAAATTACGGGAAAGCATGAACTCGCCAGGATGGTCAGAAAGCTCGGAGGGCTTGATGAAGATGTCCTTCTTGCGGAGCTTCACATTGAGGACCTTGATCCCGTGCTGGGAAAGGCGGGAAGCAAAAAGCTCGGAGGTCTGGCGCCCGAAAGGACTGCTTACGTTGAGGTCGTTGATGTCCGAAAAGGTGGCAACCAGTACGTTGTCGGCCGGGTTGAATTCGCGGAGCAGCTCGACCAACTTATCGGCGGCAGAATAGGTGCGGCCGATCAGGTAGTCATCCTCGTAATAAGGCGAGGAAAGTTGGGCATGTTGGGGGGCGGTCTGGCAACCACCTGCCAAAAGGGCGGCAACGGCTCCGGCTACGGGAAGGACTTTAAATGTTCTTCTTTTCATTGATCACTGGGATTCTTGTGGTTCCGAGGCTCCTGGGCTTTTCGATCTTTTGCTCCAGGTAGAAATGGGATTCGAGGATGTCGATGTAGGCGATCTGAGTGAAGACAAAGACATCCTTGGACTGGTCAGAAAGGGAGGTGAAGACGAGCACCTCCTCAGTGTCGCCTTCGACAGGGCGGGAGCGGTCACCGGTGACAACTTTGTTCACGCCGGTGCCGACCCCTTCGGCCACATTGACCACCGGGTTGGACTTCGGCCCCAAGTGGCGAATGTTCTGTACATTGTAATTGAGGGAAAGGACAAGCCCGGGCTCGACTTCACCCGGCTCATGGATGACAGGTATGTTGCGGTCTTGGAATGCCCGGAGGACGAATTTCTGGAAAGCTTTGGAGAAGGCAGTATCATACTCGGAAGGCTCCACGATGACCTTCTGGCCGTCTTTGAAGAGGTCGCCCCGTTTGGCCAGTTCCTCTGCCATTTCCTCGGCCAAATCTTGCCAGTGCTTTAGGGCGGTCAGTTGTGCCTGCTCTTCTTTCAGGGAGTCGGGCACTTGATTGACGCGGGGCATGGTGGTATTGCATCCGCTATTGACCGCTAGGCCGGCCGAAAGGAGTAAAATTGAACGGGCAGGTTTCATGGTATCATTCTAGATTCCGGAAGGCTCAGGCGCATTCCGCCAATCTTAAATCGGCAGGCACCGAGGAACCTTTAGCGGAGATTTGCCCTGGTTCAGGAAATCTTCTCTCTGTAAGCGTTCACGCACGGTGATAGAATTAAGGGCAAGCAAGCAGCCCCCAAACATCCGACCCCACATTCCAATGAGCGATGAAAAATCAATACGAGAATCATAGCGAAGGTGCCGCAGAAGGCCAACATCATGGCCACACCGATTGGAATGGCCACTACTTCAGCCACAAACGGGGCGGGCACGACAAAGCCATGTTGGTCTCCTCGGACATCCCCTTCGCCTCCGCCGCATTCATGTTCCTCATGGCAGGGCTAATCGTCATCGCCATCATAGGAGGAGGAAGAGCCCAGCGAATACAGCCATCGCACCTTCAATGGTCTCCGACGGCATGGAGGAGGTGAAGCAGAAAAAGCAGAAGCACATGTAGAAATCCTCCTCCAGTTCCCCCATGAGTTCTCCCATAGTCCTCGGTGCCGAAGCCGACATCACGATGCGGACCGTTCAGATGAATTTCGACCAAGGCGTAGACGGGGCACAGATCGGCCAGGTTGGCAATACCATCGGCGCCCAAGGCTTGGGACAGGACATGGGCGGGATGTCAATGCATTTCATAATGCCCAAGATCATGCTACGCCTAAAGCGCGAAGGCGGCAAGGAAAATACAAAAGAAGCTGTTCTCAAGGGCTAACGATGGCTCAAGACCCTACAAAATGCAGACGGCTCCAGATGCGGGCAATATCAACCCTCCATGACCGGCGTTGCCTCGCTATCTCTTCGAGGCCACTGCGAAAAACAGGATTCCCCGGATTATGGCGACATAGGGATGAGGACGATCCAGTACCTTTGGAAGAAAAAACGAAGCCCAAGCCGGAAAAAATGTACGCGAGCAGCTTCAAGAATTTCGCTAATGATTTGGGTAGGGATAAGATTGTGTAAGCTTCGGGTCGCAGCCCACGAGAATTTATAACTAGACAAACCGTTTCCAATGCTTCGCAATTGCCCATTTGCAAGCGTACTCCCCTAACTTACGATTCCTAACCGTGAATGTGATCGACATGTTCCATGATTTCATGGCCCGGCTCTTGCCTGCCTCCCCGAACCAAATGAGGAAGCTTCGACGTGAGCAGTTGCGCATGCAGGACAACGAACCCATGCGTTTAGGGCAATGGGGGGAAGACCGGGCGGCCGAGTTCCTGCATAGCAAAAGGAACTACCATATCGTCGCTCGGAATTGGTTTTATGGTAAATACGAGCTGGACTTAGTCGCCTACCACGGACAAGTCCTGGTGTTCGTCGAAGTCAAAACCCGGCGGACAGGCTCCCCGGGAACAGGTTACTACTCTGTGGGCCGGAGGAAAAAGCGGGCACTTTGGAAGGCATGCAGGGCGTACTTGGTGCGGTTGAGGGAGGTTCCCCGGCGATACCAGTTCGACATTGTGGAGGTCATCGCAGCCAGTGAGCAGGAGGAGCCCCAGATCATCCACTTCCAGGACATCAAGCTCGCCCCCAACCAACACAATATAAACCACTAAGCGGCACGCCCCATTTGCATGCAGACAACTGAAAGACACCCGTTCCTCCAGGGACTGAGCAAGCACAGGGGGGCGGCACCCACAGTGGTTGTCATCTTCGGAGCCTCTGGAGACCTGACCTCTCGCAAGCTCATCCCGGCAATCTACAATCTCGGCGTCGACCACCTCCTGCCCTCGGACTTTTTCCTAGTAGGCTACGGGCGCAAGGAGATCCCCGACGAAGAGTACCGGGTAATGTGCAAGGAATCCACAGCCTCATTTTCACGCCGACCCCTCCTTCAAGAATCATGGGATAGGCTTGAAAGCCGGATCCACTACCAGCCCGGAGGCTACGACGACCCGGAAGCCTTCCAACGGCTGTCGGACAGGATTGATTCGCTTGAAAAAGAACTCGGGCGCGAACTCCAAATCCTCTTCTATGTTTCAACACCGCCCCAAGTCTTTGCACCCATCCTGGAAAACCTTGGCAATTGCGGTCTCGCAAAACGCCGCCTCGACAGCCCGTTGTTCTCCAGGGTCGTCATTGAAAAGCCCTTCGGCAAGGACTTGGCGTCGGCCCGGGACCTCAACCAAGTGATCCTCCAGAACTTTGAGGAAAAGCAAGTCTACCGCATCGACCATTACCTGGGCAAAGAAACCGTGCAGGACTTGTTGGTTCACCGTTTTGCCAACGCCATATTCGAGCCGATCATGAACAGGCAGTACGTCTCCTGCGTACAGATCACCGTGGCGGAATCCCTTGGGGTCGGCACGCGCGGCGGCTACTACGACCAAAGCGGTGCCATGCGGGACATGATTCAGAACCACACCATGCAACTCCTCTCCCTCATCGCGATGGAGCCGCCGGTATCCCTAGACCCAGAAGCCATCCGGGACGAGAAGGTCAAGGTTCTCAAGGCCATCCAACCCCTTTCCCTGGACAAGGAGGACCCGGATGTCATCCGGGCAAGGTACGCCTCGGGACTAATCGACGGGAAAGCCGTCCCAGGTTATCTCGAAGAACAAGGCATCCCCGCCCGATCGACTACTGAGTCCTACGCCGCCCTGCGCCTTTCGATCAACAATTGGCGCTGGAAAGGAGTCCCCTACTACATGCGCTCAGGGAAACGGATGGCCCGCCGGGTCAGCGAAATTGCCATCCAGTACAAACGCCCGCCCGGCATCCTCTTTAGCGGAGACGAGCGGTTTGACCTCGCCCCCAACACCATGGTCCTCCGTATCCAACCGGACGAAGGCTCCACCCTCCTGCTCAATGCCAAAGTCCCTGGACTGGAGACCCGGACCCAACCGGTAAAAATGCATTTCCATTACGAGACCACCTTCGGATCCAACACCCCGGAAGCCTACGAGCGCCTAATCCTCGATTCGATGGTCGGGGACAACACCCTCTTCATCCGCGGCGATGAAACCGAGGCTTCCTGGAAACTCGTCTCCCCAGTAATAGAACATTGGCAAAGCTGCGGGGACTGTGGACTGGAATCCTATGCGGCTGGATCCTGGGGACCCTTAGCCTCGGAAAAATTGCTTTGGAAAAACGGCCATGAGTGGCGCCGCCCAGGATTCTAACCCTGGAAAAAGGAGCCGACATGCCAGTATTAGACGATTTGCCAGGTGTGGAAATGCCCGTTTCCAAAGTACCGGATGCGCTGCGGGATTTGTGGAGCCAGACGGAACACGGGGATCCCTCAGGCTCAGGGATCGTACACAACTACCGCGCCGTCCAGTCCAACCTCATCCTCCACTTCGGCCTGAGAACGCAGAGGGACGAAGCACGGAACATCCTTGACCATGCCCTTGAGTTCGCCGGGCGCTACCCGTGCCGCATCATCTGCCTTTGCCCCTCCGAGAGGGCAGGCGAACATTTGCTCCGCGGAAAGCTCTTCTCCCAATGCCTCCTCTCCGGAGGCGGGGGACATCCGGTATGTAGCGAGGCCCTGATGCTCGGCTACTCCCTGGAGGACTCCAGGTTCCTAGAACACCAAGTCTCCATCTGGCTAGAAAGCGACCTTCCGACTTACCACTGGTTCCACAAGGTCCCGGCGGAAAGGATCAGGGATTGCTACATGCCCTTCCTCAAAATGGTCACACGGGCAACCTACGACAGCTCCCTGGAAGGTGGGGAAGGTTTGTCGGGGCTCGACTGGCCCTGCCCCCGCGGGGCAAGGGACCTTGCCGAGGCGCGGATGCTCCATGTCCGCCAAGGATTGGGGCAAATCCTGAGCGGTTTCGGGATTGGCGAATTGCTCGGCGGCCTGGTATCGGTCCGCACTTCCCATGGCCCGGGCAAATCAGGGGAGGCCAAGGCACTGGATCAATGGATGGGCGATTGCATCGATACAGCATCCATTGACCATGAAGTCCTCAGGTCGGTCGACGGGATGCCTGGATTGGAAGGAATCCGATGTGTCTGGAAGTACGTCGGGGATCCCACCAAGGAGCTGGACTTGGAGCTACTACCTGACCTCAGCCGCGGAAACCTGGCCATCGACGTTGGGAAGGGAAGGAAAACTTTCCCCCTCCAAATGAAGGCGCCCTCCCCTGCCCTCGCCCTCTCGGAGGCATTGTATTTCTAACCCCCGACCATCATGCAAGAACTCCATACCCAGCTCGGCACGGTCCGAATCCTCCCTCTTGAAGACATCCCCGCAGCCCTTTTCCAAGAATTCGAATCACTCCCCGACGACCCGTCCCGAACTTTCCGGATCGGCCTCACCGGAGGTTCCACCCCCAAAACCTTCTACCAATGGGCAAGCCATGAGCCCGGTTTCGGCGAAGTCCTCAACCGCACCAGCTCCTTTATATGGGGATGCAGCGACGAACGCCATGTCGACCTAGAGAGCGAGGAAAGCAATTTCGGGAACGCCCAACGGATGTTGCTCGACCCCTTGGGCGCGGAAGAAGCCTCCTACCGCCCTTGGCCCGTCTATTGCAAACCCGAAGAAGCCGCCGAAAGGTACAACCGGCTCTGGGAAGAAGAAATGCCGGACCACCCCGTTTTCGACCTCTGCTTCCTGGGGATGGGCGACGATTGCCACACTGCCTCCCTCTTCCCGGGTAGCCCCCTCCTGGATGTGGAAATTGGCGAGCCATTCGCCGCCATCGAAGTCCCCGGAAAAGGCTGGCGGCTCACCATCACCCCCACCGGCCTGCGCAACTGCCCAAGGATCGTCGTCTCCGTCACCGGGGCAGGAAAAACGGAGGCCGTCAAACAAGTCTTCCAGGGTGAAGTAGACGTAAAACTCCGCCCCATACAACTCCTCGCCGCCATGCCCGCCAAAGTCCTCTGGCTCATGGACGAAGAGGCGGCCAAAGGGGTAGCCTAAACCCCATAATTTTCTTGAAACCATCAAACTTCAACAGCAAATTCCCAGCATTATCCAGATCCACATGAGTTTATATCTAAATTACCTCAAAGAGATTGAAGAACGCAAGGCTCAGGGGCTCCACCCAAAGCCAATCGACAGTGGTGAATTACTAAGCGAAATTATAACCCAAGTTAAGGATCTTGGTAATGAACACCGCAAAGACTCCCTTCA
>JAYPDO010000077.1:10804-19819 GCA_038125285.1 Opitutia bacterium | reverse complement strand
CTACCCCGAACACAATCCCGGCATGCCGGACGGCTTCCCCGCCCTGGAGGACGCACTGGCAAAATGGCAAGTTCACGCCAATACCAGGTCATCCACCGCATCCTGGCCGAGGGCAATTTCGTCCTCTCGGTGACCGAAGGCACTCTCGGGGGCGAACAAGCCTCCTTTTTACGACTTCTTCCGGATTGCCTGAGGCAAAATTGTGGAACACTGGGATACCGTCGAGGAAGTCCCGCCCAAATCCGAATGGCAAAACGACAACGGCAAATTCTAAGGTTAGTTGCCTGGAATATCAAGTGTCCGGGGTACCCAACCTGCCCGGCTTGGGCTTCAGGTAATTGAAGATTTCCGCCATCGGGTAACTTTTGTCGGCGGCCCTGTTCAATGCGTCGAGGACTTTGAGCCGGGATTTCGGGGTGAGCCGCCTTCCTTTGCAGGCCCGGGCGACCATCTTGTGGGTGATCGTCCCTCCGGAACTGTTGACAAGGTCGTTCGGGCTAAGGCCTTCCGCCTCAAGGATGCCTTGGATCGGCTGTGGGCCGTGGTTGCGTTCGATTTCTTTATTCATTTCCGTGGAAAATGGGTCAAACGAAGAATTTAAATATCCAGCCTGAGAAACCTTCGGCAGCAGATCGGTTTTCTAAATTCTATTTCTGACCCCTTCAGTCGATTTTACGGTCGTAGTATTGTTCGTTTTTGGGACGGCGTATGGGAAGGGTGAGGGGGCCGTTGGATTCGAGTTGGTCGAAGAGTTTTTCCCTGAGGGCAATGGCTTTTTCCTGGAAGGCGGGCACCGTTATTAGGTTGTGGCGTTCGTGGGGGTCGGTTTCAAGGTCATAAAGGCCGTTGCGGTCCCAGAGGCCATGGTAATAGATGTATTTCCAGCGGTCGGTGCGGATGGCGAAGGTGGTGGGCTGGGCGGGGAAATTCCATTCCCAGTGGTATTCGTAGACGAAATCTTTGCGCCAGTTGGCAGGGCGATCGCCTTTAAGCAGTGGGAGGAAGGATTGGCCGTCCATCTTCGGTGTGCCTGCTGGTTTGGGGGTTTGGGTCAGTTCCAAGAGGCTTGGGGCGATGTCGACGTTGAGGACCATGGGCGAGATGGTGGTGCCGCAAGGGATCAGGCCGGGGGCACGGGCGAGCATGGGGACACGGATGGAGGTTTCGAAGGCGTCGCGCTTGTCGTAAAAACCATGTTCGCCTAAGGAGAAGCCGTTGTCCCCGAGGTAGAGGACGAAGGTATTTTCGGCGAGGTTGAGTTGGTCGAGCTGTTGGAGGATACGGCCGATATTTTCGTCGAGTCCGTGGACGGTTTCAGCAAAATCGTAGTAGAGGGCGTCGAAGGACGGCACAGGATCCTTGTCAAGGGCGCCGGTCTCCATGTGGTCGATGCCATGGATGCCGTAGCGGCGTTCCTTGAGCCAGCGGGGTTGCGAGGCGTAGTTCTCCTCGGTGCGGGCCATGGTTTCCGGATAATCGATGGGTTTGCCGGCGTAACGGCCTTTGTGCCGCGGGGCAGGTTGGAAGGGATAGTGGACGGCTTTGTAGCCGACTTGGAGGAAGAAGGGTTTTGGGGATTTGGCGGATTGGTCCAGATAGGAGACCGCTTGGTCGGTAAGGCGGTCGGTGATGTAGCCTTCGAACTGTTTGCGCGCGCCGTTGATGTTGAAGACGGGATACCTGTAGACGGCTTGGCCTGGTAAGCTGACCCATTGGTCGTAGCCGGGGCGGGGGTCGTCCTTTTCGTGTCCCATGTGCCATTTGCCGATGTAGGCGGTTTGGTAACCGGATGCCTTGAGGTACTCGGGGAAAAAGCGGGTGCCTTGGGGGACGGGACGTTGGTTGTCGACGACTCTGTGGTTACGCATATACTGGCCGGTCAGGATGGATGCACGGCTAGGGGAACAGAGTGAGGTAGTGACGAAGGCGTTGGCGAAGTGGGCACCTTCCTTGGCCAGCCGGTCAAAGGCCGGGGTTTCCAGGAATTTGGGGGCGTTCTCGTGGAATCCCATGAAGTCGTAGCGATGGTCGTCACTAAGGATGAGGAGGATATTCCAGGGCTTGGCCGGAAGTTGGAGGGCGAGGAGGAAAAAGAGGGGGAGGAGTCTGGAGTGCATGGGGGGAATTTGGGGGAGGTGGCGGAGGATGCAAGCCAGCACCTGCAGGTTTGAATATCGGTTGTTGAATATCGATTGTTGATTTTTGAAGGGAAACCCAGTCCTATGTCCTGACCATGAATGATCCCCGACTAACCCCACCATGGGGAGCCCCGGCTTCCCCGGAAAATTCCGTTTCCAGGCGTTCTGCCCTCAAGTTGGCCATGGGAATGGCCGGGGTGACCGCGGCAGCAACGGCAACTGCACAGACTGCCCAGGCCAAGGACGACCGGCGGGCTTCGCCGAAGCGGTACAAGATGAAGAAATCGATCAATTTGTGGGCGTTCCCGTATCCGCAAAGGATGAATTTGCGGGAGTGCTTGCAGCTCGCGAAAGATGCTGGATTTGACGGGATCGAGTTGAATTATGACTTGGAGAGCGACCTTTCCCCGAAGGCGGGGACAAGGGACTTTCACAAGATCCGCAAGATGGCGGAAGAGATCGGGATCGAGATCAGCGGCTTGTGCTCCTTCTTGTTTTGGCCCTATCCAATGACCAGCAACGACAGCAAGGAAAGGGCAAGGGGGATTGAGTTGGCGGGATTGATGACACAGGCTGCGCATGACCTGGGGGCCGAGAACTTGCTGGTCGTCCCAGGTGCCGTACACATGCCTTGGCGCAAAGACCATGACCCCACACCCAACGAGGTCTGCGACAAGAGGGCGAAGGAGGCGGTGGGGAAACTTCTGCCGAGAGCCGAAAAGTTGGGGGTCCACATGAACATCGAAAACATTTTCTTCAATGGCTACCTGATGACGCCGGGGGAGATGAACGACTTTGTGGACGGATTCTCCAGCGAGTATTTACAAGTCCATTTCGATACCGGCAACATCATGATGTTCCAATTCCCGGAGCATTGGATTCAGCAGTTGGGGAAACGGACGAAGAACGTCCACTTGAAGGAGTTCACCAAGAATGGAACCGACTACTCCCTGGAAGCCTTCCGCCCTTTACTCGACGGCACAACGAACTGGCCTGCGGTGATGGAGGCCTTTGATTCCTCTGGATATGAGGGGTATTTGACCTTCGAGTATTTCCATCCGTATGCACACTATCCAGAGGCACTGATTTACCAGACTTCGGACTCGCTGGACAGGATGTTGGGCCGGATGGGGTAAGTGAGATTCGAAAGACCACGTTGGTCGACCAACGTGGCTGCGGGACTACGCCAACATCAGTTCGATTGGGGAGTGGTGGACCCCGTTGACCGGTTTCCCGAAATCTGTTTTGTACAAGTTCATGAGACCATTCCATGCCCTTTTCCCTTTCCTCATCTTCATTCTTCCTACCCTCGCCGGGAATGCGCAGGCTAAGCCCAATGTCATCCTGATGATGGCGGACGACCTGGGGTATAACGACTTGGCCTGCTACGGGAGCCAACTCCACAAGACCCCTGTCCTCGACAAGATGGCGGCCGAAGGCATCCGGCTAACCAGCTTCTACGCCGGGGCAACCGTTTGTACCCCATCCAGGATGGCATTGCTGACCGGGGCATACCCGCCAAGGTCGGGCTGGCCGGGTGGCGTTGTCGGCTATGGGATTAAGCCTGCTAACGGCCTTTCCCCGGAGGCCACGACTATGGCCGAAGTCTTCAAGGGGGATGGATACCGGACTGCCTTGGTCGGCAAATGGCACCTGGGAGATGTGGAAGGACTCCAACCCATGAACCAAGGGTTCGACGAAGCCTATTTCATCAACAAGAGCAACAACCAGACCAAACAACTCTGGCGGGAAGGCAAGTTGGTCGCCGACCCCTTTGACAACAGGCGGCTGAGCGAGCTGTTTACACAAGAATGCATCCGCTTCATCCAGGAAAACAAAAGTCAGCCTTTCCTTTTGTACATACCCTTTACCGCCCCGCATTTCCCTGCCCAAGCCCATCCAGACTGGGAAGGCCATTCCAAGAACGAAGCCTACGGGGACGTCGTGGAGGAGCTGGATTCGAGGGTCGGGGAAATCCTTGGCACCCTTGATAAGCACGGCCTGGCCGGGAACACCATTGTCGTTTTCATTTCAGACAACGGCCCGGAACCAGGCCAGAAAAAATGGGCACAAGCCAACCCCTTCCGGGGCCTGAAATGGAGTTCGATGGAAGGCGGGACCCGTGTCCCCTGTATCGTACGCTGGCCAGGGAAAATCCCGTCCGGCCAGACCAACGGTGACTTGACCGCTGCCATCGACCTGCTCCCGACTCTGGCGCATGCCTGCGGGGTCAGGCTTCCGGCCAAAAGCAAGCCCAAGGTCGACGGTATCAATGTTTGGGACACCCTAACGGCGAAAGGTACCCCGCACCCACGCAAAGACCTGCTGTATTGGGAAGGCTGGGCCACACCACAAGCCATCCGGGAAGGGGACTGGAAGCTCTACGTGGATCCAGTCAAAGGTATCGAAGGTTCGGAAAGCCGAGCGGTACTGGTCAACCTTGCGGATGACCCCGCCGAAGAAAACGACTTGGCCTCCAAATACCCTGGCAAAGTGGCGGCACTCAAGTCCACCATGCGGTTCCAGCTGGAAGACATCAGAAAAAACCGCCTCGGACTGGGCGGCAAACCACTGGATAAAGCCCCCAAGGAAAAACGGGGGAAATGGTTAAAATAATAAGAGGGTTCCCTGGGGTCACCCGAAGAAACGCTTGATCTCGACCTTTGCCGTTTCCGGGCTATCGGAAGCATGGACGACGTTCATCGTCTTGTCCGAGCCCAAATCCCCCCTGATCGTGCCTTCGGGGGCTACGGCGGGATCCGTCGGGCCAAGGAGGCCGCGGACACCAGCAATCACGTCTTCCCCTTCCAGGATCATGACCAGCACCGGGCGGCTCGCCATCCAGTCCACCAGCATCGGGAAGACCTCCTTGAGCCGGCGGATGTGGTCGTAATGTTCCTCCAGTACGGCTTTGGACAATTGCTCCAACTTGCAGGCCACAATCTCGTAGCCTGCATTTTCAAAGCGGGAAATGACTTTGCCGGCATTGCGTTTTTCCATGCAGTCCGGCTTCAATATGACAAGGGTACGTTCCATTGTGGGGGGTGAAAATGGGAATGCCCGCCCGCTTGGCAACTTGTTTTCTGCAACCGAATCAAGCTCCACACCAAGCTAACAAGGACGGGGTAACATGGTTCCTGCAAAACAACTTGGTGATTGCGGATTTGCAGCGCACTTCCCACAATGTCCCCCGTAAATTTATTACCGGAGGAATTTACCATGGCAAAAACACTCGTCTCCTTTGGATCGGGAATCGCGATCGGAGCCGTCGCAGCCACTCTTTTTACAGGGGATCCCAAGCCTGCGGAAGATGCAGGAGAAGATGCCGTTGAAACGGCAAAAGTGGCTTCGGTTTCCCAACCGGCCGAATTGGAGCAGGCGATGAAGGAGATCAAAAGGCTCCGGGTGGAAAACCAAGCATTGAAAACCAGGAGGCAAGAAAGGCCGAAGGACAAGGAAACCGTCACCCTGTTTGCCGATAACGAGGAAAAGAAGGAAGCCCAGGCCGACCCAGCCCAACCGCCTAAGGACGACGCTGCGGAAGAAGCAAAGCGGGAAGAACGCCGCACCAGTATGGAGGACCGGTTCCGCACCATGATGTCCAGCCGCATCCAGGCGAAGGTCGCCACCCTCCAAACCGCGGTGAAAATGGACGCCAGCCAGGCGGAAAGGATCCAGGCGTTCATGTCCGAACGCGACGAAGTCATGATGGAATACCGCAGGAAACGCTGGAGCGGGGAACTGACGGACGAGGAGGACGCCCAGTACAACGCAAAAATCGAAGCGATGAAGGTGGGGGACTTCATGAAAGATGTCCTCTCCCCGGAGCAATATTCCGAATACGATGCCTACCGCAAAGAGCAGAACGAAGCCGAACTGGGTTCTTACGCTTCCCGTCAACTGAGCGATTTATTGCAAAGCGTACGCCTCACTGACGAACAAAAGGACAAGGCCTACGAAGCCTTCTACCTGGAAGCCTACAACTCGATCCCGGAAGGGGAGGAGTTCAGCTCCCGCCGCAGGTCCTACGGGCCGGAATCCAACAATGTGGACATGCGGGTAGCCCCGCTCCAAGGGATCCTGGACGACCAACAAATGACAGTTTACAGGTCACAGTTGGAAACCCGTGCACAGGCTTTCGGCGGGAGTGCCCGCGGCCGGGGTCCCCGTTGACCGGGCATCCCGGATGCAAGGATAGATACGGCGACCAAAGATCACCGCTCCTGTTTCACTCCGCTGGGATGGTGAACGGGTACTCTTTGCCGTCCCGGGCCTTGTAAACCACGGTATCGCCGGGTTTGTGGTTGAGGCGGAACCAGGAGATCAATTTGCGGGTTTCGAGGTCTTGGTCCATGCCGTCGATGGCGACGATTTCCATGTTCGGCCTGAGGCCGGATTGGTAGACGGGACGCTGCTGGGGTTGGTTCCCCATCCAAGGCTTGATAGAAAGGCCTTTGCCTTTGCCCGCATTGGGACCTTCGAGGGGCCAGAAGCCCAGGCCGGGGCCGTAAACGCCGTCGTAAACGGTTTTGCGCCAGGAGTTTTCCGTGGAGCGCCAGCCCGGCTGGGTTTGGAGGGTGCCGAATTGGATAGCGCCACCACGGGACCAGGCGACTTCGACAGAGGCCGTTGAACTGGTTGCCCGGTGGAGGACGCCACGGAAATCCGCTTGCCCGAAGAGGCGGGTGCCGTCGGCCATGGCCAGTTTGTCCCCTGCTTGGATCCCGGCTTGGGCTGCCGGGCTTCCGGGGGTGATTTCCTTGACGAGAAGGCCGTCATCCCGCTCCAGCAGGATCCCCACATTTTCGGGCAAAGGCCATTTCCCAGTGTATTGATCCACGGAGAATGTGCCGTTATCGAGAGCCTCCATGTTGAGCATGTCGCCGACTTGGTGGCAATGGATGCAGGCACCGAATTCTTTGTGGGGCTTGCCCATCCCTGGCCGCTTTTCCTTGAGCAGGGCGTAGCCTTTGGAATCCTTGGGGGAGGTTTGGGTTTTCGAGGCGGTTCCGGCAGGCATGTCGATGCCCCAGGCAGGACGGCGGGGGTCGTAATGGTGTGCCAGGATCCGCTTGAGGCTATTGACCAAGGCTGGCTCGCTGATTCGGGTTTTGTCCGAAACATGGTCTTTCCCTCCAAACACACCGTAGTAATTGCCTCCCGGGGAAAGGAAGTAGGCCCACCAGGAAAGGTCGAGGTCTTGGTGGGTTTTGTAGGGAAAGTAGCGTTCGTCGAGAAGGGAGGCATCGACTAACCTCACTGTGACAAAGCGCCGCAGGAGCGGGTCGAGGGTCGGGCTTCCGTCCAGGACATCCTTGTCAAATTCCGAGCATTGTTTGCATGGCAGGCATCGCCATGTGACAAAAATGGGGCGGTTGGTGGCCTTGGCTTCGGCTAGGGCGGCTGCGAAATCACCCCGCCATTCCACTTTGCCGCCGGGATCAGCGGGGACGGTGCCTTGGGGCGCACCAAGGATCTCCTGCCATGACCCCTTTTTGGTCATAGGGACGCTTTTGGGGGAAGGGGCGGAATCCTCCCCGTCGGAACCTCCGGCCTGTTCGCTTGCAGTCGACTCATTCCCGGGGTCGCAGGATGTGAAGAGGAAAGCAAGGCGAAGGAGGGCAAGGGGCAGGAATGCGTGTTTCATTTTGTTAGGTGTTCTATCCAGTCAATAATCGTAACAGGTAGTAATGGCCAACCGCACTGGCCACAAGGATTAAGGTATGCCTGGCCTGGAATGGGACTTTCCTGGAATTGTGCCGCCCCAACCAAATCCCGGCCAGTGATCCCAACGGACCGATGAAGGTCACCCTCAGCAGCAAAGCCTCGGGGATCCGGGATCGGTTTTTCCGACTCCGGGATTTGTCCGACCAGAACGCGAGGAAGGATGCCGCATTGAAAATGACTGCAATGCAAATCACGGCCTGGGTCACGACAGGGTTCATGCGGGTTGGCAGGTGAATTGGGAAAACTGCCGCGCCGCTCAGAGTCGGTCCTGGAATTTCAGGTGGAAGGCTTCTGCTTTTTTGCGGAGATCTTCTGGCAAGTCTTGTTTTTCAAGGTACCAGTAAGCACGGCGGGCGACGAAGAATTTCTTGTGCGCCAAGAGAGGGGCTAGGTTCCGGGAAATCGTTTCGGATCCGGCTTGCTTGGAGGTGACGAGGTTGAGGAAGAGGTGGAGGGTGTGGTGGGACTCGAAGCCCGGAAGGGCGAAGCTAAGGCGGTCAAGCGCGCCGGGGGGGAAAGAGGCTTTCGAGTCAGCAAGATGGCTCAGGAGGATTACCCGTTTGCCATCGCTACAATGGTCAAAGGCTTTGGCCAGGGCAGCATAGTATTCCTGTGGATCGGGCAGGGCGGACTGGAGGTAGTCCATCGCAGGGACGACCAACGCGTCCCCGGAATTCTGGATGCCCACGACCACGGTATCGACGGCCTTTGGGGAGAACAGGTTGCGGCTTTTGAGCTGCACCAGCGCGAATGCGGCGGCATGCTCGTCCTGGCTTCCAATCAGGCTCTCCAGGGCGCTTGGGCTGAAGGCTTGGCCGCTGAGGGTACGGAGCACCGTGGCCAAATCGCCGTTGGCCCAATGCCAAAGGTCGTAGCAACAATACCCGGCACCGGTCACCACGGTGTTTTTCAAGGTGAGCAGGGTGGGCCGGGTAATGGCGTCGATCCCGTCCTCTTCCTTCAAGGGTTTTCCGGTAAGGCCTTCTTTGGTGACCTCGCGCAGGGGGGAGCTTTTGTCGAGGAGGATGCTTTGGAGCTTGGCGTGGTCTTCCTCGGAGAAGGGGACGTGGTCCAGTTTGGTCAGCTTTGATCCCTCGGCCACGTTGTACCGTTGGTATCGGCCAAGGAAATCCCAATGCAACTGCACCTT
>JAYPDO010000077.1:0-10704 GCA_038125285.1 Opitutia bacterium | reverse complement strand
AGGATGGAGCGGGCGTGCTTGGAATAGTGGCCACGGAAGTCGGAGGCATATTGGTCGAGGATCTTTCGGCCCAGGCCTTCATGGTCACCACAACGGAACAGGGCGCGTGCGAGCACCAGTTCGCGGAGAGACTTGTTACGGGAGGTGTTGTCATTGATATCAGAGGGTGTGCGGGCGATCACATCGTTGATTTCCAGGTAACTATGGCCGCTGATCCCAGGTTCTTGGAGAAACTTCGCCAATGGGGCGGCCGCTTCCGAGGATTTCAAGTATTCTAATGCCATGGAGACGGCGCGGGAGTGAGAAAACTCGCTTTCAGGGGTAAGCTGAGCCAGCTTCCGGAGGATCACTGGGACGGCATCCTTGCGGCCAGTTCGCCCCAGGGCGATGACGAGGTTGTCCAACGGGGAGGTCGTGGCCCCATATTGCCCCATTCCCTTGAAATTCCAACCCTTGTCCCATTCGGCCTCGTCCACGGCCTTTGCCAGGGATTCAAAGCCCGTGTCGTCATAGAGCATGCCAAGCACATGGGAGTACCGGAGCTTGGCGGCTTCGTCCTTGGCTTCTTTCCAAGCTTTGCGCATCAGGGAGGCGGCTCGTTCAGGGTCGACGAGCACCTTGGCGATTCCTGAGTAGTCCTTCCCCAAATCCTCCACCGCCTTCTCCAATTCGTCCTCGCTGAGGGGGTAGCTATCCTTTGCCCCGATGTATTCTCCCGGGATAATACCGACTTTTGCCAGGTGCTTCTGGAGTTCGTGCATGTCGATGTTCCTGACGGTCGTGGCTTCCTCCGCCGCCAAGGCGGATGCCTTACCCGCCGCGTAACCCTGGTTCTGGACGTCGGGCTGCATCCGCATGACCGGCATGGCATCGCCATGGGCACTCATCCCGAGGCCGGTGACCAGAATCCCGTCGAATCCTTTTGGAAGGAGGGCGCGATAGGGGACATTGCCGACCAAGCCCGCCTTGTCCGGCGGAGTGACCATGAACAGGTCGTGGCTGGAGAAGCCATGATTGTCGAAGTTGCTTTTGGAAACAGTAATGATGTCAGGGTACTTCCTCTGATTAATGATGTCCATCGGGGTGACCAGAATATCACCGATGATCCGGCGGCGGGCGCGAGTGTCGATCAACTGACCGGTGTCAAAGGCACCTCGGTATTTCTTACGCCCAACCACGTGGATGCGCCACATGTCGAGTACATCGTCATCGTCAGTAAAGGTCCAGTCCGAGTTTTTGTAACTTTCGCCGGGGGTAAAGGGCGGAAGGCCGGTGCCTTGAACGGAGATATGTTCGCCAGTGATTTCCTGGGTCTTCAGCCCAGCACAGGCCGGGATGACGGAATTGCCGGTGGAGTCGATGACCGTGTTGGCCAGGACGATCCCCCTGCCCAACGGGGTGGCCACGACAACGCCGACAAAACGGTTGCCCTTGAGTACGGAACCAGCGCCCAGGGATTGGAACCAAACATCCCCCCCAGCCTCGACGATGGACTTGCGGAGCCATTCCATCTTATTCTCGATGTTCCATCCCCCACGGGAATCGACCTTGGCGCCCCCGGCCATTTCGACGACCCCTTTGTCCACCTCTGCGGTGAAGCCGACTTTGTTCCCATGGTAGTATTTGGAAATGCGGCCAAGCGTCCCAACCCCGCCCAAGCCGTGCAGATATTCCATGACGAGCGTCCTGGCACCACCACGGGCAGCCCCGACCCCGGCCGGGCCGCCACCGGTCCCCCCGCCCACGACCACTGTGTCGTAACGGGCGATGACGGGGATGGATCTCGCGGGGCTTTTTACTTTGGGCGAACCGGGCAATGCCAACTTGCCCCAGACACCGTCCAGCATTTCCCCAATTTCTGCTTCCAACGCACCGGCAGGGGCAACAACCCCGGCAACTTGAATCCCAGGCTTGGAAGGGGCTATACGCGATGCGGCGGCCACTGCGGCGGCCTCCCCGGTTTCCCGGCCCAGCTCCATCCCGGCCAACGGGCGCATCAACCTGGCTGCTTCGTCACGGGCGACATCCGCACAAGGCCCTAGGACAAAGACATGATCCACCTTGGCAGGCAACAGGTGCCCCAGACAACCGCCACCAGAACCTTTGCGGCTTATGAGGGACTCAGGGGGGACGTGGAAAAGCATTTCCGATGCGGCGATTTGGCCGGTATGCCAAGTCCGGTTGCGGGCTTCCTGGTCGACCCGGGCATAGGAGGCCCAGGAGGCGTCCTTCATCGGAAGCACCAGCTTGTGTTCGTACACAGGATAAGATTTTTTCTCGACTTGGTAGGTGATGCCCAAGTCCTTCGCACCTTCGGTAGGGGTGCCACCCAGGACGATGCGGGAAAAGCTCAATTCGCCCAAAGGGAATTCTGAAAACCGTGCCCCGGCCAAACGTGCGGCCACCCCGCGGTCTGTAGCATCAACGAGAACCTTGGCCCGGACAGCTTGGCGGCCGGAACGGTTGGTGATGACGATGCCTGCAAACTGCCCGTCGGCGTCATGGAGGATATCGGAAGGATAGGAACCGTAGAGGAAATCGACCTTAGCTTTTAACAACGCGTCGTCGAGGGCATGCTTGACCTGCCATGGCGTGGTAACTTGGCGCACCTTGGAAGGCTCCGCCTTCGCCACAGGGGCACTGTCCGGCCCGTCGACCACGATCTCCCCGAGAAGGACACGGGTTGCCCCGGCAGCCTGCTTTATAGAAAAACGCAGGTAGCGGGCTTTCTGGCCGGTGGTGGAATGTTTGAAGGCAATGTTCTGGAAATCACCGGACGTGGTGCCCTTGCCAGGGTTCGGCAAGGTGGCCACTGGGCTATATTGTTTCCCGTCGAAACTGGAGGAAACCTCGACCGATTCCACCTCGAAGTCCGCCTTGCGCTCGAAAGCCAGCAAGGTGATTTCGGTAATGTCCCTGGCTTTGCCGAGGTCGGCTACAATCTCGACGCTTCCATTGTACTGGACGCTCTCCGAAGCGGCATTGGCGGAGTGCCCGTCCGTAAGGGCGTTCCCCTTCGGGTCCCCATGTTTGCCGTCCGCCTTCAGGCTGGATTTGTACTTGAAGGGTAATCCTTGGGGGATGGGCGCATTGTCCGGCAATTCAGCGAACATGGCCAATGCCAAATCGGACTTGGGGTCCTCCCCCGGCTCCAACCAAAGCCGGTACGTGCCGCATAGGTCTTGCCCAAGGTAAGGGCGGTCGGCGGCCAGGAAGACCTTGGCCCCTTTTTGGGCGGCGGCCTGGGCGGCGGCAACCCCCCGTGACGTGCCCCCGACGACGACCACGTCCACATCATACGCGACCGGGATTTCGCGGGGGGATTCGATCACAGAGTCGGCAAAGGCAGGCAAAGCCGACAGTGCGGACAAGAGTAGGAGGGATGTATTTTTCATGGGAGGTTCCTTGGGAAAACGGGTGGGGAGGGGGGCAAAGTGGAATGGGGTTTCTGCGTCCTTCTCCGGGAATGTCCAGCCCGACGTAAATTGGCCTGCTTGGGAAAGGTTCAATGTTTCACTGCTACAAAAAACTGGCGGTTGAAAGGGAATAGGACTTTGCCGTCCTTTGAGTGCGGGTAGGCATGTCGGTATTTTTCCAGGAGAAGGGCTTTGAATGTTTCCCTCTCCCCATCGTCCGCCAATGCCTGGAGATAGGGGCGCAGGCCGGTGCCGCTGATCCATTCGAGGATTTCCACGGGACTTTCCATGATGTGGAAATACTGCGTCTCCCATGCTTGTACCGCAATGGGAAGGGCGGTGAGCAAGTCGTAGTAATGGCGGGTTGAATGGCAATGGAGCAAGGGGATGTCTTTGAACTTTTCCGCCCAACCGGGCTCCGCCGCCAGTTCGAGGATGCTAATGTAATACAGGGAATTGGCATTCGCAGGGACTTGGAATGCGAGCACCCCACCGGGGTTTAGGCTCCGGACACAGGTCTCCAGTAAAACCCCGACTGGATGGATCCATTGGAAGGCGGCATTGGAAAAAATGAGGTCGAATTTGCTATCGGGCGACCAAGTGTTAAGGTCTTGCAACAGCCAAGTGGCATCCAATCCTTTCCTCCTGGCAGCGTCCAGCATCTCGGGGGAGGAATCGATCCCGACGACGTCCGTCCCTGGCCATTTTTCCGAGAGAACTTCCGTACTATTGCCCGTCCCGCAACCCAGGTCGGCAATTCTTCCCGGCGAATCGAGCGGGATTTGCGCGGCAAGGTCCCATGCAGGGCGGGTACGGGCATCGCCGTATTTCATGTAGAGGCTGGGGTTCCAGTTCGTCATAGCTGCACGATCAAGGTTCCAAGATTTGGACGAAAAAGCCGTTTAAGCCAGAACTCCCGTCTAGGAACATCTGCACAAGCCACGGGTTGAAATTGCAATTCAGGTAATCCTGCCAGTTGGCCAAGTGGTTGAAAATTTTTCCCATGGGCAATGGTTGGCAAATTGGACAACGGGATCCGGATCAACCAAATTCGAGGAAAAGGAGGGGCGGTTACCGCTCGTGATAACTGCGGTTGTCAAATCGCCGCTCCAGGGATTACGGAACAGCCTTGAGTTCTACAACCTTCACGCTCGGCATGGAGGGGAAGTTGTAGGTGCGACTCCAGGTTTGGGTTTGGGGGTCGTAGTCGGTTTGCCAGAAATCGTTGCCGTGGACGGATTGGTCGAAGGGTTGGCCGTCAAAGGTAGGATGGGGGGTGTCGTGGGTAGGCAGCCCGGTAAAAGTGACGGGGATGAACCCGGTGCCGCCTTGGAGAGAAAATTTTGCGATACCTTTGTCAGTTTGTACGAAAAGGCCGGGATGGAGGTGGAGGAAGCTGCCGGTTTGGATATCTGCCCGGATGGAATGTTGGCGGGCTTCGCGATGGATCATCTGCCAAGAGTTGCCGTGCTTGGAGAGGGCTTCTCGGAGAGCAGGATCCGGGCCGTAGTAATCTTCTGCGGATTGCGGGATGACGAGGTGTTCGATGACGGCTTCGACAAAGTCGCCGGGTTTAAGCCGGGTAAGGCCGGGCGGGGGAAGGAGGTCGAAGGTTGAGGACTTTTGGCTGTGGCGGTCAAGGCCGTGTTCTGCGAAATAGGGCCGGGCAGGTTTGCCTTCGAGACGGGCTTGCCAGTCCCGAAGGACGAGGCCACGGTTGGCCCAGGCCCCTTGGTCCTGGTTTGGAGGCCGGACTGCGTCATGGAGTGATGCCCAAGGGATACGGCCTTTCCATTCCTCAGGTTCGCCCCGGTAGGTGTTGCCGCCCCATTGGGCTTTCCATTCCCGGAGGAGGCCGGATTCGTCGCCCACGGCAAACTTCCGTTCGGCGGTAGAATTGTAGGTGTCCGAGCCGACTTGGAAGAGGACGAAGCGTGAAAAAGCGGTCGGTTCGGTTACTTCCATGCGGAAGCGGTAAGTGCCACGGGTAAGGTCGTCGCTCCGGGCAAGGTAGACGGTGGACCAATGACGGATGCCTTTGCCCAGTTTGCCGGAATGGGTGACCTCCGTCAGGCAGGGGCCTTGGCGTTGGAAAGTGGTTTTCATGGCGGTGTGGGGTATGCGGTTCCCCGATTGGTCGAAGAGGCGGAAAAAGTCCCCGCCACCGACATTCACGGTCCAGCCCCACTTCTCCTCTCGGCCTACGGATTTGACCATGAGGGGACGGACGTCGGTAATGGTAGTGTCGGCCTGCGCCTGCTCAGAATCGAAGCAAATACTTTCTCCCCATGCCCCGAAGGCGGATTGTTCCCAAAGCTGGTTCCCGCCCCACCCGATGAGGCTGAGCTGGGAATGAGTGACGGCAGGTAGCCCCCCCCAATGTCCGTAGGCGAGTACAAGTTCGAGTTCGGCGGTGGATTGGGGCGGGAGGCGGACTTGGGTGATGCCATGGAACCATTGCCCGGAGTAAGTGCCGCCATGGGGGTCATTGTGCCAGTTTTTGCTGAGCTGGATAGGGATGCCGGTGGGGTTGCCTTCCTTGTCCCTGAGGACTGCGGAAACCCCGGTGATGGGGGCTCCGGTACGATGGAGGATTCCGCGTTGGGTTTTTTCGAATACTAAAGGAGCGACTACTTCGCCAGAAGAAGGGTTGGATAGCACGAATTTGATGCGTTCAAGGACATCGTTGCCAGGGGATGCCGAGCCTTCTGGGGCAACAGGGCTTATGCCGTCCAGGTTGATGTGGAATGCCCCGAAGGCTTCCTCCCAGGCAACTGGCCGGGCTTTCCCCGAGGGAGCTTCGGTCGCGCTGACCTCGATGGGCGGTGCAGAAGGGTTGGCTTGCGGGTTTGCCGGGTCGATCCACAATCCCGTCTGCATCCAGCCACCAGGTTCCGTCGGCTCAACCGGATACCCGGTGACCCGTTCCCCGCCCAACTCGATTTCCATTTCCAGGCTGGGGGCGTCCCAGGTCTTTCTTGGCCTTTCCATCGCGCCCACCCCGTCTTCCTTGAAATTCCATTGGGCGACGGGAACCAACGAGGGCAGCTTTGCACCTGGGCGGTAGTTGCGGGAACGGATCTCTTGTAAGGTCAATGCACGGTCGTAGAGGCGGACTTCATCCAGGACGCCTCTGAAGCAATAGAGGTTGTCCTTGGCCAGCCGCCGCCCGAAAACCAGGGGGAACTTGCCAGGCTTCCGGGGAAGGCCGACCGCTTTTTCCGCGACTTGACGGGCATTGGCAAAAAGCCTCAGGGTTTGCCCGTCGTAGGACATGGCAAGGTGGTTCCAAGCATCCAGTTTCAGGGTTGGCCCGCCTTGGGCAGCTGCGACAAACGCCCCTTCCCGCCCGCCTCCGATGTTGAGCCGCGCCTGGGGTTGGCCATTGGCCAGGATGATCCCGTAGTTGCCCTCGAACTGTTCGTGGTGGTTTTTACAAACCAGCCAGGGAGGAGTGCGGGGATGGGCTTGTGAGTCCTTTGGGATGAACGCCCACATTTCCAGGGTGAACTTTTCCGGATCTAGTTCAGGCCGGTGCGGGACGGCCAAGTGGTTGGAGCCGTCGAAACCGTATCCCCCACCGAACCGCCCGAAACTTTGTTCCCCTGGCCGGATTGGCTCGTTACCCGGACGCAGGGAAAGTTGGAACCCCAAACGGTTCGGCCAGACAATAGTCTCGAGGCGGGCTTCCGCATTGAGTGTTTCCCCGTCTGCCGCTGTAAATTCCAGGCCGGTGATGTCCGCCCTTTGCTCGAACCTGCCGGACACAACTAGCCTCGGCCCACCAAAACGCGACCACCTCCCGCCCTTCGTACACCGGTAGGCCTTGCCGTTTGCCATGGCCACCAACCCGAGCTTTGCCGGGGGGATTTTTTCCCAATCGGTTTCCAGCCAATTGCTGGCCGGATAGGACAGCCCCGAAGGCACAGGGCCAAGATGAGGGAGCGCCAAGGTTTCCGTATCCATCGCGAAGGCGTAATGCCCTGTCCGGACACAGCGGATCCACTCCGCACCCTCGACTTTCCCCGGGAATCCGTCCCTCCACCACATGGAGGTGTAATCGCCAGGCTTGGGCATCAAGCCCCGGATGTCCGAACCCTGCGTGGGCAAAAAGGAACAAGTTGCAAAAAGGGCCGCCAGGAAAGCCCTGGAAATTTTAGAAAGGTTTACCATGCCTCCCTTTCGCATCCGGAGCCCGAGGTGTCGAACGGAATTGGTTTTACTGCCACCGATGAATTTCCCAACCTGCCAGACACATCCTAATGCAACCCATGAAAAAACTCTTCGCCCTCCTTACCGTATTGTCCCTGGCCGCCCTCGACGGGTTTGCCAAGCAAATCCTCGACAACCCTGCCAAAGGTACCGCCCCGGTAGCCAGCATCAATGTCCTCAGTTTTGCCCCGGAAGGTGTACTCCTGGTTGGGGACGGGACAAACCGCAAGATCGTGGCGATTTCGACTGGGGATACCACGGAGTTGAAGGGAGAGTTCGGAGAGACCAAAGGCTTTGGGTCTGAAATCGCCGGAAGGCTCGGGGTGAAGGCCGGGGATGTTGAGATCATCGACATCGCGGTGAACCCGGCGTCCCGGAGGCTCTATGCGGCGGTCCGCAAGCAGGATGACAAAAGCCAGCTAGTGGTGACCCTCGCCCCTGGAGGAAAGGTGGAGCATTTTTCTTTCGAGGATCGGGAATACGCCGTGGTGCCGCTCCCGGAAGGGGTTTCCCGTGTCACGGACATCGTCTGGGTAGGTGGCAAATTGGTCGCGGCGGCCAGGGCGAACGAAGAGTTTGCCAGCAAGATCTACGCGGTGGACGGCCCGGTCCAGCACAACCGCGGAGGCCAGCTTTACAGTGCCGAGACCTACCATGTCTCCCACCGCCGTTGGGAAACCAAGGCGCCCATGAGCGTGATGCTCCCCTACGAGGAAGACGGGAAGCACTACATCGTCGGCGCGTTCAGCTGCACACCGGTGGTCAAATACCCGATCGACGCCATCCAGCCCGGTGCGAAGATCAATGGTATCTCCATGATCGAACTCGGCTCCGGGAACCGGCCGCTCGACATGTTCGGGTATGAAAAGGACGGGAAAGCCAGCGTCCTGACCAACACCTACCGCTTCCACCACAGTAAACAACCCTACGGCCCCAGCCCCCACCTGGCCTTCCGTTTTGACGAAGCCCTCCTCGGATCTGAGAAGACGAACGAAGGAGCGATCCACCGTACCCGCGACACCAAGGAAGCGGCAGGGAAGATCGACATTGCCGAACCATACCACGGAGTCGTCCACATGGACCGGCTGGACTCCAAAAGCGCATTGGCCCTGCGGGAGACAAACGGCAAGGACTTCGACCTTGTCACTATCGCCCTTCCATGAGCCTGGCAGCACTCCTGGCATCGGCCAGCCTTGCGTTCGGGACTGTTCCTGGCGGGGATGCGTGGAAGGTCTCCATTCGCGCCGAGGATGCCCCGGAAGGTTCGGCAATCACCCTGCACTTGGTAGGGCAAGAACCAGACAGCCTAGGTCCGGCCATGTTTGCCAAGGTGACCCGGCAGGAAAGTGCCCTGGTGTTGGAACCCAGCTTTCCTCTCAGTGCAGGCAATACGTACCTGGCCATCCTTCTGGACAAGGCAGGCAAGGAGTTGGGGCAGGCTAAGTACACGGTGCCCAGGAAGGACTCCCCGCCCCCAAGGCTCGAAGCCATCTATCCGACATCCGAAAAACTACCGGCCAACCTCCTGAAGTTCTACCTCTACTTCGACCGCTCGATGCGGGAAGGCCAGGATCTTTTCGACCAGATCCACATCGAGGATGCAAACGGCCAGCGAGTCCACGCTCCCTGGCGCAGGTTGGAACTATGGACTGCTGATGCCAAACGCCTGACCCTCTGGATCCATCCGGGGCGGGTCAAGCGCGGCGTCAACCTCCGGGAGCAACTCGGACCGGTATTGCTGCCAGGGAAGGAGTACACCCTCGTCCTGGATAAAACGCTGCGCAGCGCGGACGGGATACCCTTGGGACAGGAGATCCGGCACAGTTTCCGAACCCTGCCCGAAGATTACGTGCGACCGCGCCCCGACAGCTGGGTGCTGGAATTACCTCTGGCCGGGACTTCCCAACCCCTGGTCGTCCATTTGCCGGAACCTGTAGACCATGCCTTAGTTAAGCGGAACATCTCGATCCTCCTGACGGGGAAAAAGGTCGGGCTGGACAGGATCGAGGCGGGTGAA
Source organism: Opitutia bacterium (assembly GCA_038125285.1). Lineage (GTDB taxonomy): Bacteria > Verrucomicrobiota > Verrucomicrobiia > Opitutales > JABJCN01 > JAYPDO01. Next base: position 1,059 of record JAYPDO010000077.1, on the reverse strand, counting down.
GGGGAATCCGTATGGTCAATTTACCCAAGCCAACCCTGGGAATCCGGCAATTATGATCTGGTGGCCGGACCGGATTTGGAAGACTTGGCCGGGAACACTCCGGAACGGGTTTTCGACACGGACTTGAAGGATGCTTCATCTGGGGATACCCCGGCAAATGTCGAGTTCAGTTTGGACTGATACCGCTTCTACAGGTTGTACTCAGCGCAGGATCGCGGATCGGTTAAAGATGATCTGGATCCCGGCGGATAGTTCGTAAAGGTCGCCGACCGTGAGGACTTTGTCTACTTGGGGACAGAAGTCCTTTTCAGGGAGGTGAAACATGTCTATTGTGGCCTTGCAGGCGTACATCTGGAAAGGCTCGCAATGGATAACGACGAACGGATCAAGAAAGTCTCCTTCATCGTCTCGAAAGGTTCCCTCGAAGGGGTATACCCGGGGCTGATCATAACACATGGTGCCCGTATGGAAGGCATCGAAGTAAACCTGTCTTTGACCTTTTTCGGGCTGGGCCGGTAGCTAAAGCTGACATCCCTGGGATCGCGCCCATCCAGGTGGGCAAGGGGAAACCTTTGGCGTCCGGGCCGCGTATGGCCGGGTTGCCGACCGTGGCAACCTTGAGGCCGTCCATGTAGTCCTTGAAGATCCCGTGGATTTTCTGAGATCCGGTGTTCTGAACTTCAACTTTGCAGACCGCTCAGTCCTGGATAAAATTTATGCCCAGTGATGGGATCCACGTGCTGACGATGTCCCCATAAAGTCCTGAGTTGAACCCTATTGAAAAGCTTTGTGATTTAATCGAGGATCATAGGGTCAAAAAGCTATGGGAAACGATAGAAAAACTGGATGAAGTGGTCGGAAAGCTCCTGGGGGGTTGGTGGACAGACCAGCGCCGAGTCCTGAGCTTGGTCGGTCGAAGATACCACCGTCTATCGGTAAACCTTTACTTTCCGAACTTTGTACTCATTAGTTTTTGAAAACGTTATTTGACCAAATCGAAAAAGGTTTGATAAAATAAAATGGCGATACATCCTGGGGTATGGCTATACGAAAAATAGG
>JAYPDO010000076.1:0-19850 GCA_038125285.1 Opitutia bacterium | reverse complement strand
CTGTTCCGATCCTTGGGATCCGTCACTTCGTCCAAGGCTTTTTCCAGTTCTGCCACACGCTCAGGGGAGAATTCTTTAATTGTACGCATAACCCATAACCATTATCGCGGCAACAAAGAGATGCAAAGAGTAAAACTACTGGCTGAGTGGTATTACGTCCGACAAGTGGTCGAGCAACCGGAGGATTTGGTCGTCAGGGGCAAGTTGGCTAAAGAACTCCTTTTTCTGCTGTGCATAATCCATGCGGCAAACCTACACAGGAATGTTCCAACCTTGAAAGACAGGTAGCAATGGATATGGGATAATGAAGCCATGAATCATCGCCAAAAAGTTGGACTGCTGACGTTGCTGGCAGGCTCCCTGCTCCCAGGTATTCCCTTCCATCACACTGCTGCCAGTGAAGTGACCGAAGGAGAAAAACTCTTCGCCCTCAAAGTGAAACCGCTGTTTGCTGAAAAGTGCATGGCTTGCCATGGTGACGAGCCAAAGAAGTTGAAGGGCGGCTTGGATATGCGGAACCGTGATGCTTTGCTGAAAGGCGGGGAGGAATTCGGGAAGGAAGTGGTGGTCTTGGGGGACGGCGATTCGAGTATTTTGTACAAGGTCGTCATCCGTGCGGTGGAAGACTATGAGATGCCGCCCAAGCTGGCGGATAGGCTTGTCGGCGAACAAACTTGGTGGATACGAAATTGGATCAATGCGGGCGCCCCTTGGCCGGATAATGCGAAAGTTGCGATGATCCAGAAAAAGTATGCGGAAGGCGAGGTTGTCCGGACATCAAAAGCCCTTTCCAAGGAATGGCAGGACAGGCGTTATGAACCGGCCAAACTTTGGGCTTACCGCCCGCTCAAAGTGGAGGAAGTCCCTGAGACCCAACATCCTGTGGATTACTTCCTCGGGCACAAACTGGAAGCCGCCGGGTTGGAACCTGCTGGTGATGCCGCAGCCCGGGCTTTGGCAAGGAGGATGTCTTATGGCCTGACCGGATTGCCACCTGAGCCGGAGGCCGTGGCGGAATTTGAAAACGCCTATGCCCAAGACCCCGCCAATGCGGTCGAATCTTACGGGAAAAAGTTGATGGATTCCCCCCACTACGGCGAACAATTCGGACAGCATTGGCTAGATGTCACCCGCTATGCCGACACCGCCGGGTTTGCCAACGATTACGCCCGACCCCATGCCTGGCGATACCGCGATTATGTCGTCCGCTCCTTCAACGAAGACAAACCGTTCGACCTGTTCGTCCGCGAACAAATTGCCGGCGACGAAATCGCACCGGAAATCCCGGAAAACCTCATCGCCACCGGCTTCCTCCGGATGGGGCCTTGGGAGCAGACGGGGATGAGCGTTTTTAAGGAAACCCGCCAGATGTGGTTGGACGACGTGACGGACTCCGTCGGCCAGGTTTTCCTGGCCCATCCCTTGATGTGCGCAAAATGCCACGACCATAAGTTCGACCCCGTCCCGACGCGGGATTACTACCGGATCATGGCGGCCTTTAATACCACCCAGTTCGCCGACAGGGACACCCCTTTCCTGCCTGCCGAATCCCAAGCCTACTTTCAGGATGCAGAGGAATGGGCAAAGAAGAAAATCGGGTATTACCAGGCGCAAAAAAAGGAACTGGAAGCCAAGATGGAAAAACGCAGGAAGAAGGAAACAGAGGAGGCCAAGACAGGCGACAATGGCCTCGAACCTGGCGATGAAGCGTCCAAGGCCAGGATGTGGAAAAACACCATCCGGCACGAGATCGAAAAGCAAAGGACGGAGCCCTATACCCACTCCGTTTACACCGGCAAGACGGTCACGATGAAGAACGTGCAAGGACGGTTGGACTTACCGGCCGACCCATGGGGCAATGGTTATTTCGACCCGGATGCGATTTACAAAGGGGGCAACGTCTATTCATCCGGCGAACAAGTGGTTCCCGGAGCCCTGAGTGCCGCAGAGATTTTAGGAGGGATGCAAGCAAAGCCCTTCCCCATAGGACAAGGCAAACGCCGCCTCGCCTTGGCCGAATGGATAACCGCCCCCCAAAACCCGCTCACCGCAAGGGTCATCGTCAACCGGGTCTGGTCCTGGCACTTCGGCAAAGGCCTAGCAGGAAACCCGAACAACTTCGGCGGCACGGGCAAAACCCCGACCCACCCGGAACTTCTCGACTACCTGGCTGGCTGGTTCATGGACAATGGTTGGTCTGTAAAAAAATTAAACGGACTCCTCCTTTCCTCGAAAGCCTACAGGCGGCATGCCCTACACCCTGATCCAGGCGAATACGCCAAAACCGACCCGAAAGGCGAACTCTACGCCGCATTCCCGACGCGTCGGCTCACGGCCGAAGAAATCCGCGACTCCATGCTCGTGGCCAGCGGGGAAATGAACTTCGCCATCGGCGGCATCCCTGCCCACCCGGACATCAACCCTGAAGTCGCAATCCAACCCCGCCAAATCATGGGCGGAACCGCCTCCGTTTATGAACCCGACCCGCTGCCCGAACACCGCAACCGCCGTAGCCTTTACACCGAAAAAATCCGGGGCCTCCGCGATCCCTTCCTTGAGACCTTTAACCAACCCGGCTTCGACAATTCCTGCGAACTCCGTGAAACCTCCACTGTCGCCCCCCAAGCCCTCACCATGCTCAACTCCCAGGAGATGCAAGACCGCGCCCTCGCCTTCGCCGCAAGGCTTGCCAAACTGTGCGACAACGACGAAGCCACGATCCGCACAGCCTTTGGGATCGCCCTGAGCAGGCCACCGACCCAGAGCGAGATCCAGATCTGCCTGGAAGAATGGAAAAGAGCCACCACGGAAGAAGAAAAACTCTCACCAAAACCTGGCCAGCTCCATACCAAAATCGAACGTACCGTCATGGCCGAAAAGACCGGGGAGCCCTACCAATTCATCGAGCACATGCCCGCCTACGAAACCTACGTCCCCGACCTCCAACGCAGTGACGTCGACGCCCGGACTCGCGGGTTATCGCACATCTGCCTCGTCCTGTTCAACCTCAACGAGTTCAGTTACCTGGATTAAGGCGACAGCCAATACGTCTCATAAGACCAATATTCCCCATGAACCTCCACAGCTCCCCAACCCGCCGGGATGTCCTCTTTGGCCTCGGAGCCGGTCTCGGCCCTATCGCCCTCTACGCAATCCTCAACGCGGAAACCACTTCATCCTTTAGCCATCAGCCTCCATCCACGCACCACAAACCCCGCGCCAAACGCTGCATTTTCCTCATGATGGAAGGCGGCCCATCCCATATCGACACCTTTGACCCCAAGCCGGAATTGGCCAAACGCCACCTCCATCAATTCCAACGCAACGGGGACATGGAGAGCGCGATGTCCTCCGGGGAGCGGTATTTTGTCAAATCGCCGTTTGACTTCATCAAGGCAGGGAAGTGCGGGGCGGACATGTCGGCGGAGTGGAGGCACCTCCATTCAATGGCCGACGAAATTTGCTTTTACCGGGGTTGCCAAGTGGACTCGGTCAACCACCCAACCGCATGCTACCAACTCAACACAGGCAACCGCTTCGGCGGAGATCCGGCGGCCGGGGCATGGGTGACTTATGGCCTTGGCAGCGAGAATCAAAACCTCCCGGGCTTTGTGGTGTTACCCAGGAATAGCTACCCACAAGGCGGCTCGGGGAATTGGTCGAATGGATTCCTCCCGGCCAAGTTCCAAGGCACGCCCCTTCGACCGGAAGGAAGCCCCATCTTGGATTTGCATACGCCGGAAGGCATCTCCCGGGAACGTCTCCGCAAGAACCTCGACCTCCTCGCCAAACTCAACCGGCAACACTTGGAAGACCGGGAACACCGTAGCGACCTCGAAGCCCGGATACAGTCCTACGAACTTGCCTACCGGATGCAGTCTGTTGTCCCAGGTTTGATCGACCTCAAAGGGGAGAAAGAATCAACCCTTGAAAACTATGGAATCGGCGACCCCAAGACCGACGCCTTCGGCCGCAAATGCTTGCTTGCCCGACGTCTCGTGGAGAAAGGCGTCCGCTTTGTCCAAGCCTATGCCGGGAACTGGGATAGCCATGACTACATCGCCCGCGCCCATGGCGCACTGATCCGCTCCGTGGACAAACCCATCGCCGCCCTGTTGAAGGATCTGAAAGAACGCGGCCTCTTGGAAGACACCCTCGTCGTCTGGTGCGGGGAGTTCGGCCGTACTCCCGACAACGGTCTGCGTGGCGGCGGCCAAAGCTACGGACGGGATCACAATGCCAAGGCCATGGCCATGTGGTTCGCTGGCGGAGGGACAAAAGCCGGACACACAATCGGCGCCACCGACGAGATCGGTGCAGAAGCCATCGAAACCGTCCACCACATCCGGGATGTCCATGTCACCATCCTCCACCTCCTTGGCCTCGACGACAACAAACTCACCTACTACCACGCCGGCCGCCACAAGCAACTCAGCCAATTCGGCGGCAAAGTGATCCAAGGGTTGCTGGCATGATGCAGGAAATAGTTGATCAGTCAGATCTGTCCGGTTAGACTGATCAGACTGATCATTTTACCATGAAACACAAGACGACCTACGCCCTCATCTCCATTTTGGCCTTGGCCAGTTGCCACACCACAGGCCCGACGAACATACGGCCGGCCCAATCCACCCCTGCCCTGAAAGCCGTTCCGGAATGGGTCAACGAGGCATCCCAAGTTGCGGCGGAAGATGCCCCACAAATCGAGATTGAGACCAAGTTCATCGAGCGGGATTTTGAGGAAGGGTCGGGGGTCCCAACTTCTGTCCGGGACCTGGCCCAAGTGAAGGGGAACGACATCCTTTCTGCGCCCAGGGTGACCGTCCTGGCCGGGCAAGTTGCCCAGATCAAGATCGTGCAAGAGTTGGCTTATCCCTCCAAGGACGGCGGGAAGGAAGACTTGGTTTCCGAAGACATAGGTGTCAGTTGCCACCTCCGGGTCATTCCGAAGGAAGACCCCGAAACCCTGGAGGTCGATTTTTTTGCAGACCACAGTGAATTAGAAAGATGGGTGGAAACTGGGGAGGTCAAACAACCCATCATCTCCCGCAGGCAAATCGATACCAAGCTGCTCCTCCGTTCCGGTGAAACCACCATCCTCGGTGGATTGGTTTCCGAAGACCGGAAACGGGAGTTGTTTGTTGCAGTGACGCCGACTTTGGTGAAATAAGAAGCGCCGTCGTCGTCAAACCCATGCCTGGAAGCGCTAATCACAAGCCAACAAACCCCATTTATTAGGAAATTTTTAACAGGCTTTGCTGGCTGCCCTACTTGGCAAAGGGGTAAATGCCTGCTGGATCGTCCTCCAAGGCTGTCACCCAAAGATGTGCATTTTCAAGATCGCGAAGGATTGGGCACCCGCCCCCAATGTCCAATTTTCAGTGGCCGGCACCATTTCCTTCCCTAGAAACCCATCCACCAATCCCTTTTGACCAAATCCAGAAAACCTACAACCACCATGCAAAACCTCACCGCCCACACCTCCCGCCGTTCCATCCTCCAAAGTGCCTCCGCCCTGGCCATCCCGACATTTCTCCCTAGGAGCGTATTCGGTGCGAACGAGAAACTGAACATCGCCTGGGTCGGTTTTGGGAACATGGGTTGGGGCGACCTCAACAACTGTGCGGGGGGCAACAATGTCGTCGCCCTCTGCGACTGCAACCCGGGTGCCTGGGGCCGGGCAAAGCAGAAGTTCCCGGAGGCAAAGTTTTACCTGGATTTCCGCAAGATGCTCGAAGAAATGGGCGACAAAATTGACGCCGTCGGCGTCGGTACCCCGGACCACAACCACTTTGCCGTCACCTACGCCGCCATGAGCATGGGCAAGCACGTCTTTGTGGAAAAGCCCCTCGTCCACTCCCTCTGGGAAGCCCGCACATTACAAGCCCTCGCCAAAGAGAAAGGTCTCGTCACCCAGATGGGGAACCAAGGCCACGCCTTCGAAGGAGCCTACCTAGTCAAGGAATGGTACGACGCCGGGCTCATCGGCGAGGTGAAGGAAGTCATCACCTGGACCGACCGGCCTGCGAGAGGTTGGGGGTTCAACGGCCAAGTCCAAACCGCCTACCCTGCAGCCGAACCCCTCCCCGAAGGTATGGATTGGAACATGTGGCTCGGCCCCGTCCAAGAACATGTCCCACACTCCAAAGCCTTGCACCCGACCACTTGGCGGCCCTGGTGGGCCTTCGGCTGTGGCGGACTCGGCGACATCGGTTGCCACACCATCGACACCGCCTACTGGGCACTCGGCCTCACCGAACCGTCCCGAGTCGAAGTGGATATGGCGGAGAAAGCCAACGACATCCACACCCCCAACGGCTCCATAGTAACCTATAAATTCCCTGCCCGTTGCGGCAAACCCGCCGTCGATGTCAAATGGATCGAAGGCCCCCGCCTGCCCAAGGCCCCCGAAGGCTACGACTACGAAATTCAAGGCCATGGGGGCTTCATCATGGTCGGCGAAAAGGGCGGCATCTGCCACGACGGTATGCGCCCCAACAGCCCCCGCCTTTACCCCCAAGCCCGTTGGGAAGAATACCGCAAGGACGCCGCCAACCGTGTACCCAAGACCCTAGAACGCGTTGGCGGCATCCACAAGGACTGGCTCAACTGCATCCGCAACGGCGGCAAATCCGTCTCCGACTTCAGCTACAGCGGCAAACTCACCGAGACCATCCTCCTTGGCACCCTCGCCATCCGCACTGGCAAGCACCTCGACTGGGACGCCAAGAACCTCAAAATCAACAACAACCCGGCCGCCAACGACCTCGTCCAAATCGAAGCCCGCGAAGGCTGGCGAACAAAGGATCTGGCGTAAGCCAGAATCTTTTTAATGACTTTTCACACCCTGGAGGGCCTCGCGTTCCAGGGTGTGTTGTTTTTGGGGGCATGGAACAACCACTTCAGGTTCTACGGTACCCCTATCCTAACGATTTTCGGCCCAAGGTGCAGATCTACGTAGAGCAATATGATTTTGCCCCAAATGATTCTGCCAATAAGGAATGCCTGGCAAAATCATGGTTGTGGATCACAGGCTTGGTCGCCAGAAATTGTGGAAAGGTTCAAAGTTATGAGGGCTCAGGGAGGCCTTCTTCTTGGGGCTTTTCAATCTCGTTTCTAGATTCGACCGAGAACCCATGCTGATCTCACTTCCGCTCCTTGAATTGTTCCGGTGAGATCCCGTAGACGGATTTGAAAGTGCGGGAGAAATGGAAGGGGTCTTCATAACCCAAGTCGTCGGCCACCTTCTTGACGAGGTTATCCGGGCTGAGGAGTAAGGAAGCGGCGTGCCCCATCTTGAGGCGGACGAGGAACTTGTAAGGGCTGGAGTGGTGGAAACGCTTGAAGACGCGGGATAGGTAGGCTGCGTCGATGTTGGTTTCCTCCGCGACTTGAGCCATGGATTTGAGCCGGACATAATGGATCTGAATGTGGCGGCGCAAACGCTCGTAAGTGGCCCAGGCACGCTTGTCAGAGATTTCCTCCGCGATGGTTTGTTCGGAGATCTTGAACAAGAGGGCTTCCACCAAATTGGAGCAGATGTTGCGGCTATACTCGCTCTCGCCCTGTGCATTGGTGATAAGCATTTCAAACATATCCGTTACCTGAGAGACAGAGCGGATTTGAACAATCCTTCCACCGCCCACAGTGCTCTGGTCGAAACGGCTTCTCGCACGTTCCCCCCCGCAGTCCAAAAAGTACTTCAACATAGGGCTCTTGCTCGTGTTCTCGATCCGGTGCTTGACCCCTTCCCGATAGGAAAAGGCAGAGCCCGGCCGCAAGGTGTGCTTTTGGCCATTGAGGATCACAGTCCCCTCCCCCTCGGCAACAAACTCCAACGCCTCGAACTCAAACGTGTCCCGCTCGACCACATAATCCGGTAGACACCTCTCGCAACCCACGCTGACCGTCACAAAGCCCATGTCACCATTTTCCGGTAAAGCAAGGAACCACCGGCGCGCGTCACTTACTTGTTGGGAGAAGTATTCGGGCTCCTTGGCCATGTCTCATCTGGGAAAGTCAAAAATCTTCATGAAAAGGTAAAGTCTGGGCATTCCACAGTTGTCCTAGATGTGTATAATTGATCAGACTCAATAGTCAATGAAAGCCCTCCAACTTGCAGAACCCAAATCCTGGAAACAGATTGAAATCGAAGAACCCACTTCACCCGCTGAAGGCGAAGTCCTTGTCCGGGTCGACCGCGTCGGCATTTGCGGGACGGATCTTGGCGGATACCTGGGGAAGATGCCGTTCTTTTCCTACCCGCGCATCCCGGGACATGAACTCGGGGTCGAGATCCTGGAGGTCGGCCCGGATGTGACCAATGTCAAGGTGGGTGACCGGTGTTCCGTCGAGCCCTACATCAATTGCCAAAAGTGCTACTCCTGCTGCCGGGGACACACTAATTGCTGCCTCCACCACCAAACCCTCGGGGTCATGTGCGACGGCGGCCTCACCGAGCGCATCATCCTTCCTGCCCGGAAGATGCACCCGGCCAACGATTTAACCGCCGAACAATGTGCCCTTGTTGAGACCTTGGCCATCGGTTGCCATGCTGTCGACCGTGGGAACCCGACATCCGGTGAAAACGTCCTCATCATCGGTGCGGGTCCGATTGGTTTGAGCGCGGCAGAATTCGCCAAGCTCTCCGGAGCCAGGACCATCGTCATGGACATGGTGGAATCCCGTCTGGATTTTGTCCGCGAAAAGATGGGCATCGAACACACCATCCTCGCCGGGACCGGCAACGAAGTTTCCGAGCTCGAAGCCTTGACCGACGGCAACTGGGCCGACGTCGTCATCGATGCCACCGGTAGCCACCATTCCATGGCCAATGCAGTGAACTACTGCGCCTTCAAAGGCCGCCTCGTCTACGTCGGCATCACCCAAGCCAACATCGAACTCCCCCACGCTCCCATATTCCACAAGCGCGAACTCGACATCCTCGCCAGCCGCAACGCCCTCTCCCGTGACTTCACCCGCATCATCGACCTGATCTCCATAGGCGAAATCGACACCAACCCCTGGATCACCCACCGCACCTCCTTCGAGGACATGATCGGGAAATTTGACAGCTTCACCAAGCCGGAAACCGGTGTCATCAAGGCGGTTGTCGAGGTGCAGTAAGCCCGCTGAATTAGAAAGGTCGTATAAGTCCTATCCGACCAATCATTCTTCTTTCCACCAGTCACCATGAAAACCCAAACCACCACCCTCCTCCCCGCCCTCTTCCTGGCCGCAGCCACTCTCGCTGCCAAGGAACGCCCGAACATCCTCTTCATCATGTCGGATGACCACACTGCCCAAGCCGTCGGTGCCTATGCGACCATCTTGAAGAAACTCAACCCAACCCCCACCATCGACTCGTTGGCCACCGATGGCATCACCTTTGACAACGCCTTCTGCACCAACTCCATCTGCACCCCGAGCCGTGCCTGCATCATCACCGGCCAATACCCGCATATCAATGGTGTCACCGACCTCGGTGGCAGCATTGCCCCGGAGAACCAAACCTTGCCGATCCTCTTCAGGGAAGCCGGATACCAGACCGCCATGGTCGGCAAGTGGCACCTCAAGGAAGAGCCGAATTTCGACTACTACAAAGTCCTCCCCGGCCAAGGGAAATACTTTGACACGGAGTTCCGCATCCAAGGCCCGAAGAAGTGGCCGCAGAACACCGTTACCCATGAAGGCGAACACTCCTCCGACGCCATTACCGACTCCACCCTCGAATGGTTCAAGAAACGCCGGGACAAGGACAAACCTTTCTTTGTCTGCCACCAATACAAAGCTCCGCACGACTACTTTGAAAACGCACCCCGCTACCAGTCCTACCTGGCCAACGTCGACATCCCCGAGCCGCCGACCCTCTACGATGTCCCTTGCACTTTCGGCTCCATCGCCACCCGCGGCCACAATGACGAACTGACGCCCCACATCGGCACCTCCATCGGCAAACGCAACCCCCGCCGCTCTTACGCGGTCGACCTCAAACGCCGTTTCCCCGAGGAATTCCCAACCGACTACGATGCGGCCCAAATCTCCGAACCCGAGACCACCAAATACGCCTACCAAGCCTACCTCAAAAAGTACCTCCGCTGCGTCAAAGGGGTCGATGACAACCTCAAGCGCCTTTTCGACTACCTCAAGGCCGAGGGCTTGTATGACAACACGGTCATCATCTACACCGGCGACCAGGGTTTCTGGCTCGGCGAAAAAGATTACCAGGACAAACGCTGGGCTTACGACCCCTCCATGCGCATGCCCTTCATCGTCCGCTACCCCAAGTCCATCCCCGCCGGAATCCGTTCAGACGCCATAGTTGAAAACGTCGACTATCCCGCGCTCATGCTCGACTTCGCCGGCATTAAAATCCCCGCCCAGATGCAAGGCCGTTCCTTCAAGGCCATCTGCGAAACCGGCAAGGAACCCAAGGGCTGGAAACAAGCCGCCTACAACCGCTACTGGATGCACATGGCGCACCACGACAACCCCGGAGAGATGGCCATCCGCACCAAGACCCACAAACTCATTTACTTCTATGGCTGCGACTACAAAGGCGGCAATCCAACCCCGCCTGCCTGGGAACTCTACGACCTTCTCAAAGACCCCGACGAACTCCTCAACCGCTACGACGACCCCGCCTACGCCAAAACCCGCGACCAGCTAAAGAAGCAACTCGCCCAACTCCGCAAGGACATCGGCGACGATGGTTCCCTCTACCCGGAATGCGAAAAGGTCGTCCAGGAATTCTGGGACTACGATGAAGCCGACCGCAAGAAAGCCATCCAAATCTCCGCCGACTTCAAAGCCCAACGTGAAGCCCAGTTGAAGAACCCGCCAAAGCCGAAGAAACGTCCCGCTAAGAAATAGGGCTGAGCCAGCTCGTTGGGCAATGGTAAAGTGAACCGAAAGGAATCCTGATGAACCCAATCCACATCCAACCTCCCCTCGCCCGCCGTACATTCCTACGTGGAGTCGGCGGGGCAATAGTCGCCCTTCCCCACTTGGAAATCATGGCGACTCACAAAACCCAGGAAGCTCCTATGCGGATGGTTTGTGCCGGGACCTATTTCGGTTTTGTCCCCCAGTTGTTTTTCCCTGAACAGGAGGGAAAGGATTACAAAGCTCCGGAATTGATCCGTCCTCTTGAACACCAACGCAAAAACTTCACAATTTTCTCCAACCTAGACCATGGAACAGAAGGTGTGGGCGGCCATGGTGGGGTGCATGCCTTCCTCTCCGGAGTCCTCTCCAAGCATGCGAAGGGTTACGCGGAAAAGAATGTCACCATGGATCAAAAAGCGGCGGCCCATGTAGGCGCTGCAACCCGTTACCCATCCATGCAATTTTCCACGGGACGGGATGGCGGGAATTCACTTTCCTGGAATCGTTCAGGCGTAGCGCTCCCGTCCCAAGGCAACCTTTCAAACTTGTACGCCCTTCTCTTCCAAGCGCCTGGGGAAAAGGAGTTGGCCGTTCTTAGGAAAGCCCACCACGAAAAGAAAAGCATCCTCGACCTCGTCCGGCACGACGCGGACATCCTCCAAAAGAGGGTCGGGAAAGAGGACAAAGACAAGCTCGACCAATACTACACCTCGGTGCGCCAACTGGAGGAAAAGTTGATCCACTCCCAAGCGTGGTTGGACAAGTCCAAACCCAAGGTAGAGTACCAACTTCCGGCAGGCACAACCGGATTGGATTTCGTCGACCGTGTGCCCTTGTACTACGACTTGATGACCTTGGCTCTCCAAACGGATTCCACCCGGGTCATCACCTTCTCCATCTCTGACCTCGGAGCCAACACCGGCGGCTTTCCAGTCACACGTGGTTACCACCAACTTACCCACCACGGCAAAGTCGCCAGCTACATGAAGGAATTGTCGATCATCGAACGTTTCCATACGAAACAGTTCGGCCGGTTCCTCGACCAATTGGAGGCCATCCGCGAACCGGGTGGTAAGACCTTGCTCGAGAACACCATGGCTCTCCTCGGCAGCGGAATGGGCAATGCAAGTTCCCACAGCAATAAAAACCTACCATTGCTACTTGCCGGAGGAGGTTTCAAGCACGGTAACTACATCCGCTTTGAAAAAGGCTCCACCCCCGCCTCAAACCTATTTGTCACCATGTTGCAAAGGTTCGGCATAGAAACGGACAAGTTCAACCTTTCCACGGGCACGCTCAATGGTTTCGAAGCAGCTTAACCCATACGTAACCATTATTGGGTTGGTTGCCTTACTTGTCGCCACCCCAATCCAATCTGCCAACCTCGACCCGGCAATCCCGGCATTCGTCGAGAACTACTGCATTGATTGCCATGATTCGGAAACGGAGAAGGGCGACCGTAACTTTGAGCCGTTCCTGGACGCAAAAGATCCTGACAAGCACCATCAAACCCTGGAGGAAATCCTGGAACAACTGAATCTCGGGGAAATGCCCCCGGCCAAGAAAGGGGTGGCCCAGCCAGACAACGCGACACGCCGCAAGATCGTTGAAGGGATTACCCGCCATCTGACCCAGGCGGAGGCCTTCTCCAAGTCCCAATCCACCGTCCTGCGCCGCCTCACCCGGTATGAGTACAACTACACCCTCCGGGATCTCCTCGGCATCGATACCGCTGCCGCCGACATGACCCGCGACTTTCCAGCGGAAAGCCGGACGCACGGCTTTGCCAATTTGGCCTCGGTACAGGCTTTGTCCGACCACCAGTTGGGTCTTTATATGGATTCGGCATTAAAGTACCTGGATATGGCACTCGTCTTTGGCCAGAAGCAACCCCAAGTCCAGAGATACGCCTTCAAGCCCCTCGACCTCAATGGCTCCTACACCAACCCCGGCGCGGTAAAATACCGGGTCTGTGCAAAGGACGGCAGCCACCTCGACATCGCCCATGGCTATCCTGTCGACCCCGACCCGACCTATCCCAAAGCCTTTTCTAGGAAAGGTGTCCCTGTTCCTGGGCATTACAAAATCTCCGTCAAGGCGAACGCCATCGGCCGCAAACATCCCTACGACCCTTCCATATTCCCCAACGACCTCAGTGTCCCCCTCCAACTCGGCCTTTGGCATGTCCCCAATAGCCGGTACCTGGGCAACCAAGCGTCGGAAGGAAGAGTTCTGATCGATGTCTACGACCTGCCGGACAACGAGCCTACGGAAGTTGGCAAAACCGTCTGGATGCCCGCGGGCTCCATTCCCTTCGTCCATTGGATCAATGGGCCAGGCTCCTCCAAACGTCCCCTGCGTCTGCTGACCGAACGTTACCATACCGAAGCCATCCGCAAGACCCAGACTGCTTTAGATCAGTTGGTTGAGCAAGGACTCCCCGTGCCCAAAGATGCCCTCGTCCAAAAAGTTTACATTTCCGACGTCTACCAAGGCCCCCGCATCCGCATTTTTGAAATCTCCGTCGAAGGCCCGTTGCATCCCTCCTGGCCACCACCCGGCCACCGCAACATCATCGGGGAAGAAACGGATGCCACAAAAGTCGACATCCCCAGCACCTTTGAGAAGTTCGCCACAAAGGCCTTCCGCCAGCCCGTGGATGCAAACGAAATCCGGCATTACATCGAATACACACAAGGGCTCGTGAAGTCCGGCATACCCCCGGCCGAAGCCATCCGCAAAGGATTTGCAGCCATCCTCACTTCGCCCCGCTTTCTCTTCCTCGACGAAGGTGATTCACGGAAAGGCAAAACCTTGGATTCACACCAATTGGCCAACCGCCTTTCCTATGCCCTCTGGAGTTCCATGCCTGATGCGCATCTGTCCAAATTGGCCAAAGAAGGAAAACTCGACCAACCCCAGACCCTCGCCAAGCAAATCGACCGACTCCTCGATAATCCAAAATCCGAGGCCTTCATCCGACATTTCGCGGATACCTGGCTCAGTCTGTACAAGATTGGATCCATGCCTCCCGGTGAACTGCAATATCCTGCCTACTTCCGCGACCGCCTGGAGGCGGCAATGAAAGAGGAAACCCTCCTCTTCCTCACCGATATTATCAAGAACAACCGCCCGATCGATGCTCTCCTCAATTCTCGGGAAACCTTCCTCAACGGCAACCTGGCCAAGCATTACGGCCTCAAAGGAATTAACGGTGCCCATTTCCGCAAAGTCTCCTTCCCAAACGACCTGCGTCGCTCCGGAATCCTTGGCCATGCCAGCGTCCTTACCGCCACATCCAACGGAGTCGAAACCTCCCCCGTTGTCCGCGGCGTTTGGGTTCTGGAAAACATCCTCGGCACACCCCCGCCTCCACCTCCACCCGATGTTCCTCCGATCGAACCCGATACCCGCGGCGCCACCACCATCCGCGAACAGCTCGCCAAACACCGCAGCGTAGCAGCCTGCGCCGATTGCCACGCTAAGATCGACCCATGGGGCTTCGCCCTGGAGTACTATGACCCTGTCGGCGGATTCCGTAAAAATTACCCCATCCTCGCCTCCAACGGAAGGATCTCCCCCCGCCCCGGCAAACCCATCGATGGATCCGGAGAACTTCCCGACGGCACCTTCATTTCGGATGAATCTTCCCTCCGCAAAGAGCTCCTCCAACGCAAAGAAGCCTTCACCAAAAACCTCATCCGAAAGTTCCTCACCTATGCCACCGGCCGCGAAACGAACTTCCGCGATGAACCCGAGATCCAGAAGATCGCAAACGAAGTAGCAAAATCTGGCTATGGCTTCCGTGACCTCATCCAACTCTCCCTCCAAAGTGAGGCTTTTAGAAACCGCTAATTTCAGGCTGCTAGTCATAAAAGAAAACTTGGACGCCAAAGAAATCGCCGAACTTTACCGCAAAGGAAAACCGTGAACCAATTTATGAAAACCTTAAAGCCAATCCTTCCGTTCAGCGTCGTGATGCTGACGGCCAACCTTACTGCCGAAACAGATTTCGAACGCCTCTTTACGCTCAAGGTGAAGCCAATGCTTTCGGAAAAATGTTTCGGCTGCCATGGTGCGCCGGACAAGAAACTCAAAGGCGGGCTCGATGTCACTTCACGGGAAAAATTCCTTAAGGGTGGGGATGAGTTCCCGGACGCCTTGGTTCCGGGTTCGGCAGCCAAGAGTTTTATCATGAAGGCGGTGAAGTGGGAGGACGAAGATTACGAAATGCCGCCCAAAGAACACGACCGCCTTTCGGAGGAGCAGATTGCGGACCTGGCCAAATGGATTGACGCCGGGGCACCGTGGCCAAGTGAGGAGCGTCAAAAGGAAATCCACTTGGCCGAACAGAAAAAGGAAGTCACGGAGGACGGGGTCATCGTGAAAACTTCCGGTGGATTGGCGGACGAATGGACTTACCGTCGCTACCAACCCGAGGACATCTGGGCATTTCAGCAGGTCAAGAAGCCGGAACTTCCGGGTCTTGGCTGCAACAACCCGATCGATGTGTTGGTCGGCAAAAAATTGGGGGAAGCCGGTTTCCAAACCGCCCCCAAAGCGGATGCCCGGACACTCATCCGCCGGGTTAGTTATGACCTCACGGGTTTGCCCCCGTCACCCAAGGAAATCTCCGACTTCACTAAAGCTTACAAGCAAGACGCAGACAATGCCTGGGACGGGTTGGTCGACCGCCTTCTCTCCAGTAAACACTATGGAGAACGCTGGGCGCAACATTGGCTGGATGTTGCCCGTTATGCGGACACCGGAGGCTACTCAAATGACTACGAGCGTTCCAATGCATGGCGTTACCGGGACTGGGTCATCCGCGCGTTCAATGCGGACAAGCCCTATGACGAATTCATCATCGAACAACTGGCCGGGGACGAGTTGGCAGACCGTTCCCTTCGCAGCCGGATAAAGGATTGGAAGGCGTACCAAGAAGCCCGTCAAAAGGGTGACCAATACAATGACAGCGAATCCGCGCTTATGGTCGCCAGCTCTTTCCTCAGGATGGGGCCTTGGGATCCCGCAATGGTGAAGAAGCCCCAGGCGCGCCAGATCTATCTCGACGATGTGGTCAATGCCGTCGGGCAGACCTTCCTCTCCATCACTATGCGGTGCCTAAAGTGCCACGACCACAAATTCGACCCGCTCCCGACCCGCGACTACTACCGGATTTACGCAATCTTTGAACCGACCCAACTCGCCGAACGCCCGGTGCCATTCCTGGATGCGGAAAACCGTGAAGGCTTCGAGGAAGGCAAAGCCCAGGCCCGGCGCCTTCTGGACTTTGCCAGGGAAAAGAAAGAAGCCCTTTGGGAAAAGCGGGAAGCCGCAGCCCGGAAGTGGTTCCGGGATAACAATCGCGAGTATGTTTCCCTGGAAGGCAGGAAAGACTTGCCGGACGAGGAAAAGCCCCCCCGCCATGTCGGTCTCGACCATACCGAACAAGGCCGGTTAAAAGTGCGCGAGCAAGACGACTGGATTTGGGAGCGCCGTCTGGAGCGTTATGAACCCATGGTGCAGACGGTTTACAACGGCCCGGATCCTAACTTCCTCAACGCCCGGAAACTCCGGATGAATGCCAAGGCCAATAACCAATGGCGCCCGGATAGCCGGATCCTGTCCGGGGGTGCCCTGGAAGCCCCGGGCGAGAAGGTGACGCCCGGTGTATTGAGCGCGTTGGGGGTCAAGATAAAAGGCGCAAAAGAAGAAGACCCCTACCAGTTGACAAACGAACTGGAGGGACGCCGCCTCGGCTTTGCCAAATGGGTTGCCGACCCGAAAAACCCGCTCACCGCCCGCTCCATCGTCAACCGCGTTTGGCAATACCACTTCGGCAAACCCATCGCAGGTAACCCGAATAACTTTGGTGCCAAAGGCAAGAAACCGACCCATCCGGAATTGTTGGACTACCTCGCCGCCGATTTCATGGAAAACGGTTGGAAGTTAAAACGCCTGCACCGCCTCATCCTTTCGTCCAAAACCTACCAACAGGCCGCCCAACATCCGGACATGGAAAAGCTCCTCGCAAAAGACCCGGATAACGACCTCTTTGCCTACTTTCCAACCCGCCGCCTCACCGCCGAGGAAATCCGGGACAGCATGTTACAAATCACTGGCGAATTGAACCCCGAAGGCGGCGGCGTCCCCATCATGCCGGAAATGAACATGGAAGTCGCCTTGCAACCGCGCATGATCCAATTCTCCCTCGCCCCTGCATACCAACCATCCCGCACCCCGGAAGAGCGCAACCGCCGGAGCATCTACGCCTACCGTGTCCGTGGACTCGCCGACCCGTTCCTTGAAACTTTTAACCAACCCAACCCCAACGATTCCTGCGAGGAACGGGACGCCGCCTCCGTCTCGCCGCAAGCCTTCACCTTGCTCAACAGTGATGTCACCAACACCCGCTCCATCGCCTTTGCATTACGGGTTGAAAAAGAAGCCAAGTCGTTGGCTGCAAAAGTGAAGCGCGCCTTCCAGCTAGCCCTTGGCCGGGAGCCGGGCAATGAGGAGGAACAAAAGATGGTGGCCTACGTGAAAGAGATGCAAAGCTACCACAAAAACGTAAAGCCCGAGCCGAAATCCTACCCGACCCAGATCACCCGTTCCTTGGTCGAGGAGTTAACGGGCAAGCCCTTTGACTACGAAGAAATCTTGCCGGTATTCGAAGGCTACGTTCCGGATACACAAGCTGGGGATGTCGGGGCAAACACCCGCGCCTTAGCGGATCTTTGCCTGCTGTTGTTCAACTCGAACGAGTTTGTTTATGTTTACTGACAATAAGTCCTATAGAACGTATATGACCTATAAAATGAACCCCCAACTCCCCAATTCCCTCGCACGCCGAGAGTTTCTCTATGGCCTCGGCGCAACCTTAGGCTCAGTCGCCTTAACGGATATGATGGCCAAAGAGGCACCTGTGCCAACTGGCCCGGTTGTGCCAAAGAAGCCGATGTTCCCGGCCAAGGCCAAGAACGTAATCTTGCTCTTCATGGAGGGCGGCCCTGGACACATGGACACCTTCGACCCGAAACCCAAGCTCAACGAGTTGCACAAGACGGAGTCCAAAAGCACCCGGAGCCTGGCCAACGGTTACAAGTTCTTTGTCGGCAGCCCGTTCCAATTCGACAAGGTCGGCCAATCCGGCATCGAGATGTGTGACCAGTGGCACTATCTCCGCGACCCGGATGTAGCGGACGAGCTGTGCAATTACCGTGGTTGCCAGGCCGAGTCCTTGAACCACCCGGAAGCCCTCTTTCACATGAACACGGGAAGCCGGCTAGGGGCAGACCCGGCCATCGGGGCTTGGGCCACTTACGGCCTGGGTAGCCAGAACCAAAACCTGCCAGGGTATGTCGTCATGACAGAGCTGGCCCTGCCGCAAGGTGGATCACGGAATTGGTCGAACGGTTTCCTCCCTGCCTACTACCAAGGCACTCGGCTCAGGCCGGAAGGTTCGCCCATCCTCGACATCAATTCCCCTGAGTACAAATCCCGCGAACACCAGCGCAAAGCCCTGGACGCCCTGTCTTTCCTTAACGGCCAACACTCAATGAAACATCCGGAGCACGGGGAACTAGCCGCCCGGATGGAATCCTATGAACTCGCCTACCGCATGCAGACGGAAGTTCCGGGAGTCATCGACATCGACGGTGAACCGGATCACATCAAGGATATGTACGGGGTCGACGGCAAAGAAACCGGGGCATTCGCCAAGCAATGCCTCATGGCCCGCAGGTTGGTGGAAAAAGGCGTGCGGTTCGTCCAAATCTTCTCCGGCGGTTGGGACAGCCATGACTACCTGGAACGGGGTCACACCTCCCGGATCAGGAGCGTTGACCAACCGATGGCCGCCCTCATCAAAGACTTGAAACAACGTGGCATGCTCAAAGACACCCTCGTCATCTGGACAGGCGAATTCGGCCGCACCCCGGACAACAACAAACGAGGCGGGGTCTACTCCCTAGGCCGCGGCCACAATGCCGATGCCATGTCTATGCTCCTTGCCGGAGGCGGGGTGAAGCAAGGAGCCATTGTAGGGGCGACGGACGAAACCGGCTCGGAAGCCGTCGATGTGAAACACCCGATACGCGATTTCCACGTCACCTTGCTCCACCTCCTCGGCCTGGACGACAATAAGCTGACCTACTTCCACGGAGGCCGTTTCAAACAACTCAGCCAGTTCGGCGGCAAGGTCATCGAGGAGTTGATTGCCTGACGCCACAAAGTGGGACCCGACCCAGGGTCAGGACAGTTTGTCGAAGACGGTATAAAAAACCCCGGCACAAACCAGCAGCGATACCCCGATGATGATGTAGAAAACGGAGGTGACCAAGTGCGGCTTGGAACCGTCCGATTCAAAAAATTCCTCCATGCCTGAGACAATCTTGGGCAACAGTCCCCTCCCAGCTTCTTTTCCCATCTTGATTTGCCCTGCACCGACCCAGGATTGGAGGGCAACGTGGAGTTTGGTGTCCAGGGAAGTCAAGGTCACGCAAGACAACTCCTCCTCGAACGGCAAACCGTTCTTTTCCAATGATGCGTGCAAGGCCTTCCGGAAAGAATCGTCCGTCACCCCGAGAACCATGTACCCCTTCATCTGGAACCAGAAATAGACTAGCAAGCAGAGGATGAGGAGGGGCTGAAGATAGGTGAGGTAGGAAGACCAGTGGATTCCATCGGGAAAGTTTCGGAAGGCTATGAAGAATTGGGGGGAAAATGCCAAAACCATGAAAGCGAAGAAGTACCTGGCGGATAGGAAGACAGGGCGTTTCCCAACCACGACCTTGCCTCCAAGGTACAAGAAAAAGGAAGCCATCAGGACAAAGAGGAAGGGGAAGTAGATTTTCATGAAAACGAGAGTGTTTGGGGAACGGGATGGTCTCCCCGAAAGAGCATAGCAAGCATTGGGTTATTCCACATGTACGTCAAGTGGTCACATTTTTTCCTACGCT
>JAYPDO010000075.1:13847-19967 GCA_038125285.1 Opitutia bacterium | reverse complement strand
GTGTTGGTTTATTGAGGGCGAAGATTGTGACAGGATGTGTATGTTGTAATTCCATCCGCCGACCAGAACAGACGGGCATTCGTTGTCGTTGGAAATGGATGACAGGCAGTCAAACACTTGTTTCCGGAAACTTGCGTTCTGTAGGTAGGGGGTACGGTCTTTTGTGGAGAAGATGGCGTGGAGATAAACGGCAGATAAGGATTGTGGCATATAGGAAGCCAAGGTATCGATTGCTACATTGTGCGTGGTTTGGATTGGTCTAGGGGTTTTTTGTACTTGTAGTTAAAATTCTGTTGTGAGGGATCTTTAATTTACCAGGATGTATGGAGTAGACCCTCCGGTTCCAGAACACTTCCATTGGCGGTGTTTGCCTAAGGATGGGCGAAGCTAGCCTCACCCAAGCGGAAAATTGGTCGTTTGACCTTCCTTGGCTTTTCAGGGGATGATGGAGCCCTACTCCACAACCCAACTGCCGGCTCCTGCCAGGGTGGCTTGCAGGTCGCCTTGGCCTTTGGCGTCCTTGGCCGCCTTGACTTGCCCGTCCATGCAGTCTTCATAAACGTCCCTCTGGATTGACTTGAGTACGCCGAGGGGTGTTGGGAATTCCGGATGGAGAAGTTGGGAGAGGAGGGCGGCTTGGAGCGGGTTGAGGCTGCTGGGGTTGTGGACGAGGATGTCGTTTTCAGTAATCCCGTTTTCGCCGATGGTGACGACTTCTGGGTCGAGCCCGTTGAGGCGGATGCCGCGATTCTTTTCCTTGCCGAAGAGCAGAGGCTTTCCTTCTTCCAAATAGAGGATCTGGTCGTCTTTGACTCCGCGGCCGTAGATGTCTTCCCAGACGTCTTTATTGAAAATGACGCAGTTTTGGAAGATTTCGACGAAGCTGGTGCCTTTGTGGGCATGGGCAGCCTGGAAGGTTTCGACCATGTGTTTGGGGTCGGTATCGACAGTACGGGCGACGAAGGTGGCTTCCGCCCCGAGGGCGAACTGGATGGGGTTGACGGGGTGGTCAAAGGAGCCCATGGGGGTCGTCTTGGTCTTCATCCCGACGCTGGAGGTAGGGCTGTACTGGCCTTTTGTGAGACCATATACGCGGTTGTTGAAGAGGAGGATGTTGATGTCAAGGTTGCGCCTGAGGATGTGGAGGAGGTGGTTGCCGCCAATACTCAAAGCGTCACCATCCCCGGTAACCATCCAAACGGAGAGGTTGGGATTGGCCACTTTCACACCTGTGGCTACTGTGGGGGCGCGGCCGTGGATGGTGTGGAAACCGAAGGTCTCCATGTAGTAGGGGAAGCGGCTGGAGCACCCGATGCCGCTGATGACGACGAAATTCTCCTTCGGCACACCGAGTTCGGGGAAGGTTTTCTGGATGGAGTTGAGGATGGCGTAATCCCCGCATCCGGGGCACCAGCGGACATCGTTTTGGGTGACAAAGTCCTTTTTGGTAAGGGGGGCGGAAGCTACGGCGGGTTCCTGGCTCATGGTCAATAATGAATCGGGTTGGTTGGAGATGGGTTCAGATGTTGTCCTGTATGGCTTGAAGAAGCTCGTTAACCGTGAAGGGGCGTCCTTGGATTTTGTTGTAGGGGATGGTTTCTCGGAGGTACTTCGATTGGATAAGGAACCGGAGTTGACCGTGGTTCAGCTCGGGGATGAGGATTTTGTCAAACCCGTCCAGGATCCCCTTGAGGTCGTTGGGGAGGGGGTTGAGGTGCCGTAGCACGACGCTGCTGACGGCGAAGCCTTCGTCGCGGGTGCGGTTGACCGCAGAAGTGATCGCCCCTTCCGTGCCTCCCCAGCCCAGGACAAGGAGTTTGCCGGATTTGTCACCGTTGATGTAAGTGGGGGGGAGGGAGTTTGCAATGGCCTGAACTTTTTCGATACGAAGGCGGGTCATTTTCTCGTGGTTAAGAGGGTCGTAGCTGACTCCGCCGGTCTCGTCTTTTTCGAGGCCGCCAATCCTGTGTTCGTATCCGGGCATGCCTGGATATGCGAGTTTCCGGGCAAGGGTTTTGGGATCGCGTTTGTACGGCACGTATTCATCACCTTGCTCAATGATATTAGGCTGGATTGCCGGAAGGCTGGCTATGTTAGGGATCCGCCAGGGTTCCGAACCTATGGCGAGATAAAGTTCGCTCAGGAGGATGACGGGGCAGTTATACTCCAGGGCAATCCGCATGGCTTCCCGTGCCGCGAAGAAGCAGTCGGACGGGGATGTGGAGGCGACGATGGGGCAGGGGAGTTCCCCGTGTTTGCCAAAATAGGAGAGGAGGAGGTCGCCTTGCTCTGTCTTGGTGGGGAGACCGGTGCTCGGGCCGCCGCGTTGAACATCAACGATGATCATGGGGAGCTCGGTCATGGCAGTGAGGCCTATGAATTCTGCCTTGAGGCACATGCCCGGGCCGCTTGTGGCGGTGACTCCGATGGATCCGGCGAAACTTGCCCCCAGGGCAACTCCGATGGCGGCGATTTCGTCTTCTGCTTGGACGGTTTTTATGCCGAAATGTTTGAGCGCGGCCAGCCCTTCCAAAATGGAGGACGCCGGTGTGATTGGATATCCTGAGAAGAGGAGTTCCTTGCCTGCGCTCTGGGCACCGGATACGAGGCCGTAAACTAGGGCGTCGTTACCGTTAATTTTGCGATAGGTGCCTGGGCGTGTGCCGGCCCGGGCAATTTGGTACCGGTTTTGTGCGAGTTCCGTTGTTTCTCCGAGGTAGTATCCAGCACGGAGGGCTTTGATGTTGGCTTGCGCAACTTCAGGCAAGCGTTTGCCCCATTTGGTTTCCAGGAAGTTGATCGTAGGCTCCAACGGGCGGTCATAGACCCAGTAGGTGAACCCAAGGGCGAGGAAGTTTTTGCATCGGGTCTTCTCGGTGGGCTTCAAGGGGCTGTCCGCCAGGGCTTCCTTGGTCAGGTCGGTAATGTTGATTTTGACCAGGGTGTACTTTTCTGCAAGGGCTGGGTCGTCAAGTGGGTTTTCTAGGTAGCCTGCTTTTGCCAGGTTTGCTGTTTTGAAAGCTTCGGTGTTCACGACCAAAAGTCCGCCGTCCGCGAGTTCGGGGAGGTTGACCTTGAGGGCGGCGGGATTCATTGCAACTAGCGCATCGGGGCAATCTCCCGGCGTATGGACCCGGCGGCTACCAAACTGGATTTGGAACCCGGATACCCCTGGGAGAGTGCCGGCTGGAGCCCGTATTTCTGCAGGGAAATCAGGTAGCGTGGCCAAGTCGTTCCCGGCAAAGGCGCTGCTGTCGGTAAATTGTTCTCCGACAATTTGCATTCCATCCCCGGAATCTCCTGCAAACCGGACGACTACTGATTCTATTTCTATTAAATTCTTCGCTGATGCGCTCATGTGGGTAAGCTAGTATTTAGGGCAAAAAAGTGGAGCAAGTTGGATTATTCATTGGAATAGACAAGTATTTTTCCTTCTTTGGGAAAGATCTACAGATGGATTTAAGCACGATTGGTGTCTGAACACTTGCCCAGCAGGCTGAGTATGCAAAAGGGGCAGTAATGCTATACGCACTCCAAGGATGGCTGAGCATTAGGGGAAGACACGGTGGTTTTTGGATCCCTTCGAAGCCTTTGGCCTGCAGTAGCCCTACCGCTTTGGGCAAGGATGCATTGCGGCTCAGATTGTGGCAGAACGATTCCTGCATTCCAGGCATCAATCGGGATTTTACACCCCAGACACCAATCGTTTATACCACCCTGAAAGATTGGCATGGGATGGTACTTTGCATCTAAAGGCCAGTGTTTGCTATTTGTCTGCTGGAAAAACCATCCTCGTGCTCCAGGAATTATTGTCCGGACGGGAGTCTTCCCGCGCGTTTGCCTGGACCTTAGCTTGGATTAATGTGCCGTTGGGGTCCAGGATTTGCTCCGGGGTCAGGAAATACTCGGCTTTCAAACTCTCGCCTGGTTTCATGGATCCCATCCGGAAGCGTTTGGCTTGTGTCCCAACGGTCAGGGCCAATGTGCTGCCGCTGAGCCATTCTGTGCCCCTGTTCTGGATGATGATGTCGAAGGATTTGCTGCTATTCGGGGAAACGAGCGGGGAGAAATAATACCCGCCCACGGCGATGTCGTAGATGCCCGGTTGGTTCCTGGCCAGAACCCTTTCGAGGTTGATCACCCCGTTTCCCACCCTCGGGTCTTTACCTATCGCATAGCCGTCGTTTGCATTTTCAACTAAGAGTGCAAGGGCGTCCTTGGGTGTGAGTTGCGGCTCGTTAGAAAGGATCCCCGCAATTGCCCCGGCCACGAGGGGTGCCGATGCGGACGTACCGCTAAAGGACACTTCCTTGCCGTCGATCCACGCAGAGGAAAGCCCCACGCCCGGGGCGGCCAGCTCGACGCCGTCCCCGATGTTGGAGAATTCTGCCAACCGGCTGCCCGCGTCTATTGAGGTTACGCCCAAGACTTCTGGGTAGGCAGCAGGGAAAGAGATGCGTGCAGCACTGTCGTTTCCGGCTGATGCGACCAGGATAGCCCCGTTGGCAAGTGCATAGTTTACCGCTTTGCGGAGAGCATAATTATCTTCGTGGCTCCCCAGGCTAAGGCTAATCACTTTTGCGCCATGCTTCACTGCCTCGACGATCCCATTTGCCACGGTAAAGGTGTCCCCTTTTCCTTCCCCGTCCAAGACCCTGAGGCTTAGTAACTCCGTAGAAGGCGCGATGCCTTTGAGGGTGGGGGAATTTGCCACGATCAAGGATGCTACCGCAGTCCCGTGTCCATCATAATCCCCAGGGACGGATTGCTCAGGGCTGAGGAGGTCAATTTGCTTGATCTTCGCATTGGTAAAGGCTTCATGGTCTGTCCATACCCCAGTATCCAGGATCGCTACGATTTGGCGTTTGCCCCAGTCGGTATTGTCTTCCGGTACTCCCATCCATTTTAATGCTTCATCCCCGAACCTCCTGGGGGAGCCATCTTCAACTGGGAATGCCGGTGCAGGGGCGTATACTGGGAAGTTCCTCTGGATTTCTAGGTTTTCAGGGAGGGCATTAGCAAGTTTGGCTAAATCCCGTAGGTTGGAGATTGAGACCCTGGCCAAGCCAAGCGCCCTGTTGCTATCCAGAATGGTGATGTTGTTTTCTGATGCCGTTTTTAGGAATTTCTCCAGCGCGTCCTGTTCCTCGAACCCCAATAGTAAGTCTCCCCCGTCAAAATCGTTTCCCGGGCTTTCCAAGAAGTCAAATTCCTCGACCGGATCCGCTTCCCAAACGGTTGGTTCCCCTGAGCCTTGCAGGGGCTTTTCCAGGGACGGGGGGTGGTGACCCTGGGATTCGCCTCCGGTCGGTTTTGGTATTGTTCCCGGTTTGTCCTTAAGGATCCATGCCAATGCTGCAAGGACAAGCACACCAGCCCACAGGATGCCATTGATGTTGCGGCCATTTTTCATTGGCCTAGGCGGGTGGCGTTGTCCAATTTTCCGTGAGTTGGGTAACGGGATTTCATACGGGCGTCATCCAAATTTAGATGCGGAAAATTGTGATGGTAATTCCTTCCCAGCAGAATTGAACTTCTTGCGGAAAGCCTTGTCTTCTGTATTTTCCTGCTTGCGTCAGGATGGCCAGTTCCCCAGACCTGAGACTATTGAACAATGGAATGGATTGATACATGGGACTGCAAGACTTGCGGCGCGACTAACTCCGAGAGCCGTGACGTTTGCCACAAGTGTGGCCACCGTCGAAAGAGGTTGGTCAAGTCCTTCATGGTGCCTTGGATTCTGCTCCTGTTCGCCGGTAGTTTTTTTATGGCTGTTAAAATGTATTTGGACAGCTACTTACCTCAGGTGACAAGTTTCCCTATGGATGGCGACCCACCTAAGCCATTAGGCCTGAATGGAAATTAGGTTCATCCCGCTTGCTAAGAGGGCGTGCGGCCGTCAGGTCACCTGAAGACCTTGACCTTCATTTTTGCGTCATCCTCTTCCCACTCGTTCGCTGGGTGCGCCCTGTCCATGATCTCAAAGTCGAGCCTGTAATCTTCTCCAGAACCAGGTTGCAGGTAGAAGTCCTGGATAAGCCAATTCCTTTCCCCGTTTTTAAGTTTCAGCACCTTGTAGCTTTTACTCCCTGTCAGAATGTTATCCGTGCTCTCCGGGCC
>JAYPDO010000075.1:0-13837 GCA_038125285.1 Opitutia bacterium | reverse complement strand
GCCTTGGAGGTAAACTTTGACCGTCAAGTCCTTTTCTAGTGGCTTTTTCGTTTCGAAGTTGAGGATCATCCAGGCTTTTTCTGTGGCGTATTTGGAAAGATCCCATTCAAACGGAGCCTTCCATTTCTTGGTACTCTGGCCGAAAGGGAGTTTCGAGGTCGGGAAAAGCAGCCCCCTTGTAAATTCGTTGACCTCCCCCTCTTCTCCGGTCACCCATCCCGCTTTTGTCGGCCCAGGGATGACCAGGATGACTATCATGACAATCAGCCATGCCAGGAAAAGGCACGCCGCAGGGAATATCAGTTTTTTGAGCAGGCTAGGTTCTTCTTCCAATACCGGAATTGGCCGTGGTTGCTTTTGGGTGGCTCTCGTCGCTGAGCCTTTTGTCGGTTTTCCCAGTATACCCTTTTGGTCAGCGTTATTAGCCAGAGATGACTTTGCGGGGGCTCCTGTTTTGGATTTTTCAAGGCTTCTTGCGGTCTTGGCGGCCGCTTTCCCAGCTCTTGGTGTAGAGGAACCCTGTTCCCTTGCCTTGGCTAAATCCGCTGAAGTCACCTCCACTGTGCAAAAGGCCGAATCGTATTCCACATCTTCTAACTCATTTCCCTCGGAATCCACCTCCGCGAGTTTTACCTTTAGCTTAAGTCTGTGACCTGCCGACCCTGCGTCCAACCAACTTATCAGGTCAACCTTGCCCTCCTCCAGCATTTCCTGGACTAATTCCACCGCATCCTGCGACACCACTTCCTCTTGGTCCATCCGCAATGTTTCCCTGACAAAACTGTCCATGACAGAAGCCGGGATCTCAAATTCAGCTGGATCCCCTGTCGACGGGACGTCCACCACATCGTTGTGAATCTTATAATCCAACCCGAAATAGGCGCTCAAGCCGCCCGCCAAGCCATTTAACCGGGAATTTCCCTCCTTTAACCGGTGTGCGAGGATCGCAGAAAGGTTCAGGCACATTTGCCCTGCCCCTTTGTATTCTGTCAAGTACTCCATCAAGTTCTCATGGCTCAACCTCCAGAGCAAAGATCGTTCACGGGCTTTGACTCCGGCAGTGGCCTTGCCTTCACCAAGGAATGCCATTTCCCCGAAGCATTCCCCCTCGTATAAATCTGCCAGCGCATGTTCCTTGCCACTTCGGAAATGGGTTTTGTAGACACGCACGCTGCCCCGTATCACCACGTAGAGAAAAGGCTGTTTTTGTTCCGGTTCGAGGATGACGTCTTTTTCCGAAGCCCAAGCCCATTCTCCTGCTTGCCGCAACTGCTCTAATTCATCTTCCTGGATGTTTTCAAAGACGCCCTTGGGCACCAATTTCAGTTCATCGTGGGATTTCGGGTCATGCAGGAGAAATTTCATTAATTCTGCCAGTTCTGGCGGTTGTCCGCAACCAAGATGACTGTTCCCCCTCTTATAACAAGCAAATTTTCCTGTAGAAAGGGTTCGACAAACCCAGCGTGGTTTTTCCATTATACGCTGCCTCACCTCAGTAATAAAGGCCATGCGGCGCAATGCTGTGCCCTTACCTAAACCTATTTACCAGACAACAACACTCGAAGAACGATGTTCTCCTTGAAGAAACTTCTCACGATCCCGGTAACTGCCGCGCTACTGGCAACCCCTTCCCTTCCTCTTTCCGCCCAGCAAGCCTGGGGACTCACAGAGATATCCCAACAATCCTCCTATGGCATCACCTATGGGACGATGTACTCTGCCTTCAAAAAGGAACTTAAGTTTGAGGACGGCGTGGACATGGTGGTCAATGCTGCCGTCGAGCTCCTTGGGTCGGCCGTCAATGAGGCGATGCGCCTTAACCTTGATCCCCGTAAATATTACGAGCCTGTGGTCGGTGGGATTGAGGAATCCATTAAAACCCGTTCCAAGGATGTCGGGCTCCAGAAGAGGGAAGAAGAAATCTTGTATGAAGCAGTGATGGATGCCCTCCGCCGGAAGTGGGAAGAAATCCTCCGCACCCTTCCAGCGGTTGAGCCGCCTGCCCCCCCAACACCACCAGAGCCCAATAAGCCCGCCGTGGAGCCCATCGCCAAAGTCGAGGCCCCTAAGGTGGAAGAACCCCCTAAAGTCCAATCAAAAGAGCCCAAAGTAACTACTCCTAAACGCCAGCCCTCAGTGGACGGTTATTATCTCCACACCTTCCTTGACCTGGGCGGGGCGGACGAAGGGAGATTCCAAAACCTTGGGAGCGAACTCCAAATCAACCCCGGTACTGTATGGGGTTATGGATTTGCCGTTGGCCGGAATACAGGTGATAGCACTAGGGTCGAATTGGAAGCATCATTCAAGGGATCCAAGGCTCGTGCCAACATGGCTGGCGTTGCTAACGACCTAAAAATCTCCTACTACACGCTCATGGCAAATGCCTACAAGGACTTCGACGTAGAAGCAAACCAGGATCTGGACTTTTTCATCGGGTTTGGGATCGGGGCGACTGTTGCCAACCTCAGTGGGGATGTCCTCCGACTGCCTGAAACCGGTGACATTGCCTTGGCCTACCAAATGGTCGTCGGAACGGCATGGAGGTATGCCAATGACCTTTCCCTCATCATCGCGTACAAACTTTACGGCACCGAAGGGTTCAACCATTACAACCCCGATCCAATCCACTTGTTTGAAATCGGGCTCCGTAAAGACCTTTGACCCATTGCCCGCTTCGCGGTGGGCGCACTTTCTCTTCGCATGATCCTGGTCATAAGCGGCACCAACCGCAGCGGCGGCAACAGCCTGAAAGTTGGTCGCTTGATGGCGGGTTACCTGGAAGGGCATCCTGACAAGCCTTCCACCCAACTTATCGACTTGGCCACCCTTCCCCCAAGTTTGTTGGGATCCGATGTCTATTCAGAGAAACCTCCTGAGTTTGCTCCGCTTGCCGATGCAGTCCTTGCCAGTGAGGGGATCATGGTGATCGTTCCAGAGTACAATGGAAGTTTCCCTGGAATACTCAAATATTTTATCGACCTTCTGCCTTTCCCCGAGAGCTTTGACCGCCGTCCTGTCTCCTATGTCGGCTTATCCGCAGGCCAATGGGGGGCATTACGGGCAGTGGAGCAACTGCAGTTGGTGTTTGGATATCGGAACGCCTATGTCCATCCTCCACGGACCTTCCTCCCCGGGGTACATAACCTCCTAGATGAAAATGGGTGCCTCAAAGACCCTTCGGTTGCCGAAAGGCTGGAAAAGCAGGCTCATGGATTTGTCGATTTTTGTAAACATTTCGGAAACCTGACATCCGGGAGCCAGTCCTCCTGAATTGGGTGCAACTCCCTGTTTCTGAACCCAGCTATCGACAACCTGCCGTCTGGTTGTCAAATTCCCTACACTCATGGAACTAAAGCACGGAATCCATCTTGCCTACTGTACGAACGTACATCGTGGAGGTGACTGGGAAGAGACTTTCCAATCCCTCCAGAACGATGTCATGCGGGTGCGGGCGGCAGTTTGCCCGGTCCAACCCTATGCCATCGGCCTACGTTTGGGTGCGAAGGCCGCCAAGGAACTGTCTGATCCCGCCAAGTTGTTGGCCTTCCAGAGATGGCTAGGGGATAACGACTCCTATGTATTTACCATCAACGGGTTTCCCTATGGGCAATTCCATGGCACCCGTGTCAAGGAGCAAGTGTACGTACCGGACTGGTCCAAACAGGAACGGCTTGAGTACACAAACCTCCTGTTTGACATCCTTTCTGCCCTTCTACCGGAAGGCATCCCTGGTAGCGTCAGCACTTTGCCTGGTTCCTTTAAGGAATTTCATTCAAAAGGGGCTGACGAAACCTACGATGTGCCTGCAAGTCTCTTCATGAATTTAAAGGACTGCCACTCCCATGTAGAAGCCCTTTGTCGTAAAAACGGGCAAGACCTACACCTTGGCCTGGAACCTGAACCCCTCGGCCTTTTTGAAACAACCAAGGAGACCATCGATTTCCTTGATACCCTAGGCAAAAAGGCCTTCGGAAACGACGGGGCATGGAAACAAAGGATCGGTGTCAATTACGATACATGCCACCTTGCTATAGAGTTCGAGGAGCCTTCCCAAGCCCTTTCCTCCTTTGTTGCCTCCGGTTACAGGCTGAGCAAAATCCACCTCAGTTCCGCACTCAGCCTTATTCCTACCCGGCAAGCCATAGAAGGGCTTGCTGAATACCACGAACCCGTTTACCTCCACCAAGTCGTCGCATCGAGGGAAGGCAAGGCTATTCAACGATGGAAGGACGTCGACCTTGCCCTACAGGATGGTGCTGCCCAATCATACGGCGGACTGGGGGAGGAGTGGCGCGTCCACTTCCACATCCCGCTCCACTCTTCGCCGCAGGCTCCCTACTCCGATACCAGGAGTCACGTCCTTGGTACCTTGGATTTCCTCAAAACCACACCGGGTTCATGCCAACATCTTGAAATGGAAACCTATACATGGGAAGTCCTGCCAGAAGGTCTCCGTACCGGTGATGTCGTCGACCAAATTGTCGAAGAATACAAATGGACCCTGGGGGAAATGAAAGTCCGTGGTATTGCCTGAGGATTTCCACATTCAGGATTTGGGTGAACTGGATAAAACCATACGACAGAGTCCCTTTCAGTGCTGGATAATCAAGGGATTCATTGCCTGCCGTACAGGAAAGGCTTGAATTTTCGAGTTATCCTGCCTTCGAATCTCCTGTTTTTCCATGGCCCGTTTAGCAGAAAAGTTTAAAGCTGTCCTCACATTAGGACGTATTTCTAACCTTCCTACCATATGGACAAACGTCTTTGCTGCTATGATGTTGGCTATGTACGGTAGGGAACTTCCGATATTCCGCCTTCCTTATAAAGGGAGCGTGGATTACATGATCGAAATAAAGCAATACATATGGATGCTAGTTGGAGCCAGCTTAGTCTATGTATCAGGGACTACTTTAAACGATGCATTTGATGAAAAATACGATAAAAAGCATAACCCTCAACGCCCAATACCTTCCGGAATTCTTAAGACTTGGGAGGTCTGGGCAATTGGCATTTTTGAAATGGCTACTGGTGGGCATGTTTTATTCCACTTCGCTCATGTACAGCCACTCTATTTAATCCTGCTTTGTTGCGCTATTTCGTTCTATGATTCGATCCATAAAAAGTGGGCAGGTTCTGTATGGATCATGGGGAGCTGCCGGCTATTCCTTTGGTTGGCTGCCGCATCTGCACTGGCAAGCACATACCCTGGTGAAATGGGGGATGGAAACTATTCTTTCATAACCAATTTGGTCGTTGTCTGGAGCATCGCCCTACTCCTTTATATCGCAGGGATTACTTATGTGGCCAGAGGGGAGGCAACAGGAAAACTCCCTTTGTTTCCATGGCCTTTTCTCCTTTTGTATAGCCCATTCCTCTTGGGATTCTTTTTCTGTATTTCCAGTGGTCAGTGGGTAGCCCTTCCGATCCTCCTTGCCCTTGGATTGGGGATCCGGACTGGAATCCAAAAGGCCAAGCTGAAAGGGGCTGGTATTGGACAAGGGGTTGCCCTTTGGCTGGCCTTGATCACAGTGGTCGATGCTTTGGCCGTAACGCTGGTTTCCCCCATGTCCGGCTATCCTCTCCTCCTTGCTTTCCCCCTTTGTTTGCTAACCCAAAAGTTCTTCTCGGCTACCTGATCTGTTTCTTTGGTTAATAAGGAGAGTGTTACCTTGCTATCATTTTTTTGTTTTTAATATTTGGAATGTTTTTGGAAATCCCTTTGCAAATAAATGAAATCAAAAGTTTTGTTCAAGTTTTGATAAAACATGTTTCCCGATGTT
Organism: Opitutia bacterium; assembly: GCA_038125285.1. Taxonomy (GTDB): domain Bacteria; phylum Verrucomicrobiota; class Verrucomicrobiia; order Opitutales; family JABJCN01; genus JAYPDO01. Next base: position 8,054 of record JAYPDO010000075.1, on the reverse strand, counting down.
TAGGGAAGATGTCGCTGCAGGGGATGGGGCATTGCATACGTTGATGATATTTCCATTCCTCTGGATTAGGAAGTCGTCGACGAGAAAACCATCCTTTGACATTGCCTGGGCGCGGACACCTGGGGGAGCCACAATGAGTTGGTCCGACCGGATTTCTGGTACTAGCCTTTGAAGAGCTTTTACGAAGGCTGACTTGCTGAAGGACCTCCAAAGCTCCTGTGCTCCGACTTGCCAAACCCGGGACATCAGGAGATGGAACCCCGGATAGGTGAGAGCTTCGAACAAATCACGAAAATTGACATCAAAGCGGCTATAACCTTCCCTTGCAGTAGCTAATACTGCATTGGGTCCACATTCTACAGATCCATTGATCAATTTGGTAAAGTGTACTCCAAGGAAAGGATACTTAGGATCTGGTACGGGGTAGATTAGTGTTCTGCATAAATGGTGTGCCGATGGGCTTAGTTCGAAGTATTCCCCACGGAAAGGTACAACTTTCACTTCTGGCTTCTGCCCTCCAGCCTTGGTAATACGGTCTGAGTATAAACCGGCACAATTAATTACATGTTTGGCCTGTACCTCAATGTTGTTTGTGATTACCCGCGATTTATCTCCATCGGGAAGGATCTCTTTCACCAGGGTTTGCAGGAAGACTTTGTTATTTCCATTATTCTCAACAACCTTTGCCAATTGGAGGCAGACTTCTGCATAGTCGATGATACCTGCTTCAGGGACATGGATTGCCTGGATGCCTGCACAATGGGGTTCGAGTTCTCTCAGGCGCTGCCTGCCGATCATTTCACAATTTACACCGTTCGCCTGCCCCCTCTTGTAAATATTGTGTAACCTGGGCAGTTCATGTCTCTCCGTGGCAACGATGACCTTGCCGCAGTTTTCGAAGGGGATGCCATGCTCCTTACAAAATTCTTCCATGGCCAATTTGCCCTCCCGGCAATTTGTCGCCTTCATGGAACCTGGCTTGTAATAGATTCCAGAGTGGAGGACTCCGGAATTGTGCCCGGTCTGGTGGAAGGCGAGGACGTGTTCCTTATCTAGGATAAGTATCCGCTTTTGAGGGTGCTTTTTGTGGATCTGGTATGCAGAAGCTAATCCGACAATGCCTCCCCCGATTATGCAGATGTCAGCCTTTTCCATTATTTCTGGGATCTGTTAAGAGTTGAAAAGTGCACTTGTACAGGCTCGGTCCAGATGGGTATAGCCACCGTCCGGATAAAGGATCTGGCCAGTGGTGTGGGTGGATCTTGGAGAGAGGATGAACACGGCGAGGTCCGCAATTTCCTGTGCGGTGGTCATACGCCTGCCAAGCGGGATTTGAGCCTGGATATTCTTGAGGGTTTCCTCCGGTTGCTCCAATGTGGCCAACCAACTTTTGTAGAGAGGGGTAAGGACTTCAGCAGGGGCGATGGCGTTGACCCTTATGTTGTACGGGGCCAAATCGAGTGCCCACTCGCGGGTAAGCCCATTGATCGCCCCTTTGGAGGCTGCGTAGCCGGATGTGTTGCCTTGGCCCGTTGTAGCGACTTTGGAAGTGATATTGAGGATGCTACCTTGGGCGGTCTTGAGGGCGGGAAGGCAATAGTGGACGAGAGAGTATGCGTGGAGGAGATTTTTTTGCAGGGAAGCGAGGAAGGCTTCCGGCCCGGCTTCCAATCCTACTCCATCATTGACCCCGGCGTTATTGACCAGGACGTGTAATTTGTTGTCCGCCCAGGAGAGGACTTTGGATGCAGCATCCGCAAGTGCATTTTCGTCTGTCAAGTCGACCTGGACATTGATGCCCCCGGGGAGATCCTGGAGTACCTTTGCCGCAGCATCCCCGTCCTTATCAAGGATACAAACTTTAACCCCCTCCTTGGCGAGTGTGCGGCATATTTTTTCGCCGATCCCCTTGGCACCACCTGATACGAGGGCATGCTTGCCCTTGAGTTGCAGATCCATTGGCAGCAGTTACGCCGGGCAAGCGACAGCTTTTTGGGAGGATGACCCTAGGTGCTCGATCCCGAGTTCTACGATGTCCCCTGCTTTCAAGAACTGTGGAGGCTTAAAACCGAGCCCGACCCCTGGGGGCGTTCCCATGGAAATGATGTCCCCTGGGAGGAGGCTCATGTGCTGGCTAATGTAGCTGATGACGTGCGGGACGTCAAAAATGAGGGTCGAGGTATTCCCGTTTTGCTTGGTTTCTCCATTGACCTTAAGCCACATCCCTAGGTTGTTGACATCTTTGATTTCGTCCGGTGTGGCGAGGAAGGGGCCGACCGGGGCAAAGGTGTCGCAGCTTTTGCCCTTAACCCATTGTCCGCCGCGTTCGAGTTGGAACTCTCGCTCGGAGTAGTCGTTGTGGAGGGCGTAACCAGCGATATGGGAAGGGGCATCCTCCTCGCTGACATAGGTGGCTTTTTTTCCGATGACCACAGCCAACTCTACTTCCCAGTCCGTCTTTTGCGACCCCCTTGGGATGACGAGGTCGTCATTCGGACCACAGAATGCGGAGGTAGCTTTGAAGAAAAGGATGGGCTGGGAGGGAATCTCCGCGCCGGTTTCCTTGGCGTGGTCGCTAAAGTTCAAACCAATGCAGACGATCTTGCTTGGGCGGCAAAGCGGTGGTCCGAACCTTGCGCTCTCCGGGAATTCTGGGGCACTGTCCGCATAGGATTTTGACCATTCCGTGAGGCGGGCAAGGCCATCGCCACCAAAAAAGGCTTCGTCGTAGTCCTGGCCAAAGCCAGAAGCGTCGATGCGTTTGCCGTTTTCAAGGAGGAGGCCGGGTTTTTCTTCCCCGGGATTGCCGATGCGGATGAGTTTCATGTTTTGGGATTTCGGTTAGGTCTGTTCTGGTAAAATTTTATCTGAGGAGGGTGGTTCCGCCGTCAATGTCGTATGCGGATCCAGTTATGAAGCTGGCTTTATCCGAGCAGAGGAAGGTGACTAGGGATGCAATCTCTTCCGGTTTCCCCATGCGGCCGATAGGTTGCCACTTGGAGAGCTTCTCAAACATTTCTTCTCGGTTGTCGGCGTAGTGTTTTTCCAGGTATTGGTCAACAAACGGTGTATGGACGCGTCCCGGGCAGACGCAGTTGCAGCGGATTCCTTTGTCAATATAGTCCCGGGCGATGGAGAGGGTCATGGTATAGACTGCACCCTTGCTCATCGAGTAGGCAAAGCGATCGGATATGCCGATTTTTGACGCCACGGAGGCAAGGTTGACGATGGCGCCACCCCCCTGTAAAACCATTGTCGGGACGACGGAATGGAGGCAGTTGTAAACTCCCTTGATGTTTACGCTGTAAATGCGGTCGAGATCCTCTGGAGTAGTGTTTTCTACGTTTCCGATGTGGGCGATACCGGCATTGTTGACAAGGATGTCGATTTTTGGACTCTCCTTGGTGGCGCTGCGGATGGTCTCCTTGACAGAATCTTGCTGGGAGATGTCGCATTTGAAGGCTTGGGCAGTTCCCCCTTGTGAGCGGATGGCTCCAGCCGTGGCTTCCGCGTTTTCCATGTTGATGTCAAGGATGGTGACCTTTGCCCCCTCGGCCGCGAATTGTTGGCTGATGGCTTGGCCGATCCCTGATCCACCCCCGGTGATGATGGCATGTTTGTTGGCTAGGGTTAAGTCGCTCATGGTTGTAGTGCTGCTATTTGTTTTCAATCAGAGGGATACGCCCCGTTTCCAAGGAAGGAAGTCGTTTTGACCCATGCGAACGGTGGTGGTGATATATTCGCCTGAGGCCGCCGAGATGCAGAGGTCGAGCAATTCCGCCCCCATTTCGTCTACGGTCTTTTCCCCTGTGATGATAGGGCCGGTGTTAAAATCAATAATCTCCGGATGGGTATTTGCCAAGGTGTTGTTCGTGGAGATTTTGATTACTGGAGTCACAGGGTTACCGGTTGGCGTTCCCAAGCCTGTGGAGAAGAGGATGAGGTTTGCCCCGGCGGCTGCCATGGCGGTTGTCGATTCCAGGTCATTGCCAGGAGTGCAGAGGAGGTTGAGTCCGCTGGTCCTGACAATTTTCTCCGGGTAATCCAAGACATCAACTACGGGCGAAGTGCCGCCTTTTTCCGCGGCCCCGGCTGATTTGATGGCATCGGTGATCAGGCCGTCCCGGATGTTTCCAGGGGAGGGGTTCATGTCGAAACCTGACCCGACCGCCTTGGCTTGGGCTGCATAATCGCGCATGATTTGGATGAAGCGCTCGGCCACTGCCTTTTCTTGGCATCGGTTGACCAGGCTTTGTTCGACCCCGCAGAGTTCGGGGAATTCGGACAGGATGGCACCTCCGCCAAGCGCGACGAGGCGGTCCACGCATGCCCCGATGGTGGGGTTGGCCGATATCCCGGAAAAGCCGTCGGATGCACCACATTCCGTCCCGATAAGGAGTTTGCTGAGGGGCGCGGGGTTGCGCTCACATTCATTGGCCTTCGCAAGGTGGAGGATGGTCTCCCGGATGGCACTGGTAATCATCTCCTGTTCGGACGCACATTTCTGCTGTTCGAAGATGAGGACAGGTTTGGTTATGTTTGGTGCGCGTTTGTAGATCTCCTTTTTCAGGGTCTCCAATTCCGCATTTTCGCAACCCAGGGCAAGGATGGTTGCGCCGACAACATTTGGGCTGGTGACGTAGCCTGCAAGGAGGCCGCAAAGGGAGTTGGCATCCTGGCGGGTGCCGCCGCAGCCGAGGTTGTGGGTTAGGAACTGTACCCCGTCGATGTTCTTGAAAAGGCGTTTGGCGTTGCGGGTTCCTAGATTTCCTAGGCTCTCAATCCGCGCTGAGGAGATTTCCTCCATGGACGCGCCGTCCTTGATCCGTTTGGCAAGGTATCCCGCATAGTCCTGATAGGGTGTGGTGGCTTCGTACCCGAGGGCTTGGACTAGTGCGTCTCGCAGGACTTGTATGTTTTTGTTTTCACAAAAGACCATGGGCAGGAAGACCCAGTGGTTGGCAGTCCCTACGGAGCCGTCCTCCCTGTGGTAGCCCATGAATGTGCGTCCTTCCCAAGCCGAGACATCCGGGGCTGCCCAGTCGTATTTGTGGTCGGATGCTTGGAAACCTTCGGCTTTGTGAACTAGGTTTGTCCGTGTGAGGAGTCCGCCTTTGGGGATGTCTTGTGTGGTTTCCCCGACGGTGACCCCGTACATCCTGACAATGGCACCTTTTGGGAGGGCAGACGGGGTGAACTTATGTTTGGCCGGGACGGGTTCGCAGACTTCCAGGGTCTGGCCGTCCGTATTGACGGGTTTGCCCGGCTGCAGGTCTGCCAAGGCTACGTATACGTTGTCATCCGGGTGGATTTTGAGGGCTTGGATACTGTGGGCCATGGTTGGAGGGGGAGGCATATTGGAAGTGCCGGGAGGGGCGGCAATTCGAAAATTCAGCCAGAGGCTTGACTGTATTCCCACGGATGGCATTGGCTGTGGCTTTATGAAAGCGATTGTCATCAACGAATTCGGGGGCACAGGAGTGTTCCACCAAGCGGAATTGGCCACCCCGAAGGCGGGTGCCGGGGAGTTGCTCATCCGGGTGGAAGCGTCGAGTGTTAATCCCGTGGATACGAAAATCCGGAGCGGTGTTTTGGCAGGGATTGCCCCGCCATTTCCAGCGATCCTGCATGGGGATTGTGCGGGAGTCGTCGAGGCATTGGGGGAGGGGATTTCTGGCTTTGCAATTGGGGACGAGGTGTATTGTTGCCCAGGCGGTTTCAAGCATTTGCCTGGCAGCTTAGCTGAGTATGTCGTGGCGGACGCCCAATTGGTAGCAAAACGCCCGAGGAACTTGTCAACCACGGAAGCCGCAGTGCTACCTTTGGCATCGATCACTGCGTGGGACGCATTGTTTGACCGGGGCAAGGTGTCGGCGGGGATGAAAGTCCTTGTCCATGCTGGGTGCGGCGGGGTCGGGCATATTGGAGTGCAATTGGCCAGGGCCGCAGGCGCGGAGGTGACGACTACGGTTTCGACTGCCGCGAAAGCGGAAATCGCCAAAGGTTTGGGTGCTGACCACGTTGTCCTCTACCCGGAAAGGGAAGTGGAGGATTATGTTTCCGAATACACTGGAGGGGCTGGCTACGACGTCGTCTTTGACACCGTTGGAGGGAATTGTATCCAGGATTCTTTCCAAGCTATGAAGTTACACGGGTCAGTGGTTTCGATCGCTTCCCGTTCCGTACAGGACTTGACACCTTTGCACACAAAGGGCGGGACGTTGTCGGTAACATTCATGCTGTTGCCCTTGGTCACAGGGGTTGGCCGCTCCCGTCATGGGGACATTTTGCGGGAGTTGGCAACCTGGGTGGAAGCCGGGAAGGTGAAGCCTTTACTGGATCCGCAAGTCTTCTGGCTCCCTGACGTGGGGGTTGCCCATGCCAAACTTGAGGCCGGGGAGGCGATTGGTAAGATCGCCCTTGAGTGGTAGAATGTCGTCGATTACAGCTTGCCGACTGGCCTCTTGGTCTTGGCAAGGTCGGCGTCGAAAGTTTTGCCCAGTGCGGACAGCCGTTCTGTGATCTCCGGGTGCCTTTCTTTGATGTCCGTGGTTTCTCCGATGTCGGCTTCCAAGTCGAAAAGGCTGAGGCCGATCTTGGCTTGGCTGTAGTTTGTGGGGATTCCGCCAGTGCCCCCAGGGCGGCCATCAAGGGTGCGGTAACCATGGGGGAAATGGAGTTTCCATTTTCCTGCGCGAACCGCCTGGAGTTGGTTCCCGTAATAAAGATAGTAGGCTTCCTGGGGGGATTTTGCACAATCCGATGTGAGGAGCGGCCAAATGTCCTTGCCGTCAATGCGGTGATCCGGGAGTTTGGCACCGATGAGGTTGGCGATGGTGGGGAGGAGGTCGATAGTCATGGCCGGTTCTTTGCAGACGCTCCCGGCATCAATGGTGCCTGGCATCCAGGCGAGGGCGGCCTCACGGCAACCCCCGTCGAACATAGTCCCTTTTCCTTCGCGAAGGGGCCCCGCCGAGCCGGCATGGTCGCCGTAGTTTAGCCAGGGGCCGTTATCGGCGGTGAAGAAGACAAGCGTGTCCTTTTCCAACTCGTTCTTGCGAAGGGTGTCCAGGATTTGGCCGACGGACCAGTCGACTTCCATCATCACGTCCCCGAACAAGCCGGCCCCGCTTTTGCCTTTGAATTTATCGGATACATAGAGCGGGACGTGTACCATGCTGTGGGGCAGGTAGACGAAAAACGGTTTGTCCTTGTTCTTTTGGATGAATTGGACGGCATGTTCCGTGTACTGGGTGGTGAGTTGTTCCTGGTCCTTTCCTGTGACTTTGGGGTTTACGACCTTGTTTCCGTCGATGAGAGGCAAATCAGGCCAACGCTTGAGACGCTCTTCCATTGGCAAATGGAGGACTCCGGGATGGTAGGGCCACATGTCGTTGGAGTAGGGGAGTCCGAAATACTCGTCGAAACCATGCTGCTTCGGGAGGAATTTTTCATGGTGCCCCAAGTGCCACTTCCCGTAGCAGGCAGTGGCGTAGCCTTTTTGTTTACAAACCTCGGCGATTGTCATCTCGGAATCGCTAATGCCGATATTTGACTTTGGTCCTAGTGCGCCCAAGATGCCGACCCGTACATTGTAACACCCCGTCATTAGGCCCGCTCTGGATGCCGAGCAAACTGCCTGGGTGACATAGAAATCCGTGAACTTGCGTCCTTCCCTGGCCATCCTATCAAGGTTGGGTGTTTTATAGCATTTTGCCCCGAAAGCACCGATATCCGCATAGCCCATGTCATCAATGTATATGATTACGATGTTTGGAGTATTTTGCTTGGATTTTGCGATTGTTAATAGAAAGAAAAGAGTGGATACTATGAAGAGGAATTTTTGGTTCATAATTAACATCTGTAAGGTTGGCTTCTTCTCGGTTTCGAATCCACTTTTCTCTCCCCGGTTCCAATTTGCAAGGTAGAAACCTCCCTTGGTACCCCAGAACCTCAATCATTAGCGAACCAGTGAAATCGATACCGTATGGTGACAGATTTGGAAGGCTATCCTACTTTGGTGAGGCTTTTCATGCGGTATGACGGCCTTCCAA
>JAYPDO010000074.1:11366-20145 GCA_038125285.1 Opitutia bacterium | reverse complement strand
ATTTGGAGGGAACCGGAGATGGACTTGGCTTCGGGGAGGGTGGCCTTGCGGTCGGGCTTGGTCGGGTCGCCGCCGATGGCGTATTCGAGGAGGTTTTGTACGCGGTCGTGATCCGGGTCAGCTTCGGGGTCTTGCATGGCCGGGGGAAGGGTGCCGAGTTTTTCTGCGGTCCAGGCTTCCAACGGGTCGGTGCCGGTGTTGGGGTTGACGACTGTGACGGTGCGGGTAACGGTGGAGACGTTGTAGGAGAAGTCGGAGAGGGTGTAGGTGAGGGTGTAGGTGCCGGTTTTGGAAGTGTCCACGGTCCCGGTGACTTGGACGAGGGCGGCGAGGCCGGTGTCCACATTGTCGCTGGCGGTGAACCCGGGGTCGGTGAAGGTGCTGCCGAGGTCGACTTGCATGGAAGCCGCGCCGACCAAGGTGATGAGGGGGGCGGACTTGTCGTCCGAGATGACGATGGTGCGGTAAACGGTGGTGGAATTGCCCAGGCTGTCCGTCGCGGTGTAGGAGAGGGTGAAGGGGGGATCTTTCTGTTCGGCGGTGGAGTCCACGCCGGAACGTTTTAGGATTTGGGGGATTTGGGCTTCGGTGGCGGCGAAGGAGTAGACTTTGAGGTCGTCGATGGCACCGTTGAAGTAGTATCCGTCGCCGGGGGCATTGGCACCGATGTAGGCTTTGCCCCCAGGGTTGGTGGCAACGGTGACGCCAGGGGAGTCTGAGTTCACAAGTTCCCCGTTGATGTAGAGCTTCTGGTTGGAGCCATCGTAAGTTACGGCGATGTGTTGCCAGATGTCCGGGATGAGGTGCGAGGTGCTGGATACGGCCACGGGGTTGATGGTGGAGCCGTCGTCGATGATCCGGAAGGTGAAGGTGTCGTCGTTCTCGAAGAAGAGGTTGTACTGGGAATTGACAGTGTTGTTGGCCGACTTTTCAAAGAGGAACATGCTGCGGACGTAACTGGCGGACTTGACCCAGACGGAGATTGTGAGGTTTTGGAGGTCGAGGAGGTCCGAGCCGGGGATTTCGACGTAGGAGGCGTTGGCGGAGTCGAACAGGAGGGCGTTGCCGTATTTGCCCTGGACACGGGAGGCGGCGGGGTCGGGGAAGTTTTTGAGGATCCCGTCTAGCCCGGCCATGATTTCGTTGGCGACGGTGCCGTCGGTTTCATCAAATTCCCAATGGAGGGCGGGCTGGATGCCGGTGGCGATGAAGCGGATGTCGGCGGTGAGGCCGGTGTCGAGGTTGTCGGTAATGGTGTAGCCAGGGTCGGCCCAATCCTTGCCCACGTCCCAGCGCACCTTGTCGCCGTCCGTCAGCTCGATGGTGGGCGCGGTGGTGTCGACGACGGTGACGTAGCGGTACTGGGTGGCGGCTTCCCGGCCTTGTGGGCCGGTGTAGGTGTAGGTAAGGACGGTGGAGCCGAGCTGGGTGTGGTCGACTGTGCCATCTACTGTGACATCGCCGGCGAGGAGGTTCCCCTTGCGGTCCATGGCCCGGTACCCTGGGTCGACAAAGGGTGTGCCGGCCTCCCAGTCCATGCGGTTTTCATCGTCGAGGACGATGACGGGGAGGGTGAGGTCGTCCTGCACGTTGACCACGCGGACGACAGTGCGGGTATTGCCCGCGGCATCCGTGGCGGCGTAGGTAATGGTCTGGACGCCTTCAGCGGCGGCGAGGACGGTGTCCGGGCGGGGGATTTGGGTGCGGAAGAGGGTGGCTTGCCCGGCGGTTGGGTTGTAGGGGGCGACGAAGTTGGTGCCGCCTTCGGGATCCCAACCAAAACCAGGTGCGTTGACCGGCCCGGCACCACCGGAGCCATTGTAGAGACGAAGTTCGAAGTCGAACCAGCCGCCGCGCCCCAAGTCGACGCTGACGGTTTTGTCGACGTTCCAGGTGGAGTCGTCGAGGACGGTTTGGCCGTCCAATTTGAGGTAGGTGCGGTCGTCGATGGATTCAGAGAAGGACATGATGCCGTCAACATCATAGATTTGGCCGGAGTAGACGAAGGTGATGTTGTCCGTCCAAGGTGCGCCTTTGGTCTGGGCGATAGTGGGGCCGAGCGGGTCGACCCCGAGGTCGCCTTCATTCCGGGAAACCATGTCGCTGCCGGAGAATGACCCGGAGAGCAGGCCGGGGATGTAAACGCCCGGGGCGGGGCTGGAGCTTTTGATTTTGACTTCGACATCGCCGTCCAGTGAATCGGTCGCGGAGACTCCCGGGCCGATGTATTCGGAACCCGGCGGAATGGTGGCGGGGTTGTCCCCGAGCAGAGTGATGACCGGAGGTTCGGTGTCGGCAACAATGACCCTTCGGTTGACCGGGATCGCTTTCTTGCCCCCGCCATCCGTGAATTCGTAGAGGATGTGGAAGGTCCCGGCGACAAGTCCCGTGATTTCGCCTACGTCCAAGCCGTCCTCGGTGATGGTGGGGACAGGTTGGGGATCGGTGATTGCGACACCATCCTTGTCGGCCACGGAAACACTGGCATCGTTGTACGGCTGGCCAAGTTGGTGGTGGACTTCGGGATCGCCGTTGAGGGTCAGGACGGGGGCATCGGGGTCCTCCTCGACAATGACGGTGCGGTGGATGGTGGACTTGTTCCCGGAGTTATCGAGGGCGTAATAGGTGATGTGGTGGGTGCCGGGGTAGGTCGTGTCGATCGGGCCGTCACCGGGGGCATACCAGAGGATGTTTTGGCCTGGGGCGGCGGGCTTGATGATTTCAGGGGCGGCGGAGAACCGGGTGCCATCGGGGGTTTTGAAGAGGGCTCGGGCAGTGCCGATCGCGTTGATGTGGTAGAAACCAAGGGCAATGCGGTAAAACCCGGGGAGCAAGTCGATGGATCCAGTCTGGTTACCCCAGGTCAGGCGGTCGGGGGATTGCTGGAACTCGCCGTCCATGCCGACATCGAGCCAGAAGGTCTGGTGGTTGCGGACGAACTCGGTTGTGAACTCGTAGGAACCGACGACCTGGGCGCGGAAGTAGCCATGGAGGAGGATCTGGTATTGGTCGTCACGGGTAATGCCAGTCGGGATGTTCCGGAAATCCTGGTCGTTGAGGAATTCGTAACCGCGTCCGGACACCCCGGTGGTGAAGTAGCCCTTGCCGGAGGGTTGGTAAGAGAAAAGGGAGTCCGGGAGGTCGAAGGAGACCTGGTTGTTACTGGAAGTTTCCATGTAGCCGGAGACCTCCAATTTGCCGGGGATGTAATCGCGGCTGGAGACGAACCAAGCGTCAGGGTCGCCGTCCTGGATAGTAATGCCCGGATCGACCCATTCCGTGCCGACGGTAAGTGTAACGGTGTCCGTGCCGCCGTTGGCATGGGCGACGAGGGTGGGCACGGGCTTTTGGGTGTCCACGACGATGACCTTGCGGGTGGCGGTCACGGCGACTTTGCCGTCGGTGTGGGTGTAGTCGTAGGTAAGGATGTATTCGCCGAGGGCATTGGCGTCGACTGTCCCCTGCCCTGTCAGGCCGGACTGGAGGACCTGGTCGCTGGCATCCGTGACAACAGCACCAGGATCGGTAAAGGCGTCGCCGATTTCGTGGATCATTTCCTGGCTACCGTTGATTGAAATGAAGGGCAACGTCGCATCGGCAACGACCACGACGGAGCGGGTGGCGGTGCCGACATTCCCGGCCGCATCGTAGGCAGTGTAGGTCACGGTGAAGGTTCCGGCGAGTGAGGAGTCGAAGGCCAAGGGCTTCACGGAGGCCCAGAAGCCGGATTGCCTGGTGTCGGCAGGCTTGATGGTGACGGGGATGGCACCGTCCTTGGCAAAGAGGACTTTCAACTGCCCAGAGTTCGCCCAGTGGCGATGTGCGATGGCGAAGGGATAAACCCCGGCGTCGAGGTCGATTTCGACATCTTCCTCAACATAGGGGCCGGCCAGTTGCTCATCACCGTTGTCGCCCGGGTTCTCATAGGTTCCGTCCTTGTCCAGGTCGATCCAGATGGTGGTCTTGTTGTCGCCAGTCAGTTCGCGGAGTTGGAAATGGTAAGTGCCGTTGGCCGGGGCGACAAAGACCCCGTGGAAGAGGTTCTGGTACTTGTCATTGACGTTGATTTCGGGGACAGCGGCGCGGAATTCGCCGTCGCTGTTAAAATCAAGGCCGCGGGATCCGGCGCCGGTGGTAAAAGAACTTTCACCGACGGGCGTCAACGCAAGGAGCCCGCCCCCATTGGTCAGGTCCACGTAGCTATCGTCATTGGCGGTTTCCATGTAGCCGAAGTGGGCCAACTGGCCGAAGGTGTATTCGAGGTTGCTGAGGGCGGGGAAGGCACCGGTGGCTTGGTCGGTAGCGGTCGCGCCTTGCTCTTCGTAAGTGCCGCCGATGGCAAGTTTGACGACGGAAGGCCCGGTGAGTGTTACGACAGGCGGCAAGGTGTCCCGGACTTCGACAGTACGGGTGACCGGGATGGCGGCTTTCTGGCCGTCCGGCTCGTAGCGGTAAACGAGGGTGTATTGCCCGGGCCGTGTGGGAATGACGTTGTCCTCTTTTACCAACAGGCCGTCGAGCACATTCCCTTGGGCATCCTTGAGGACCGCGCCGTCATCCGTGTAGGTGCCGGAGGCTTCGTGGACAACGAAGGGATCGCCATTGAGGGTGATGGTGGGGATGTCCGCGTCCTTGACCACGGTGACCATGCGGGTCTTGGTCGCGAGGTTGCCCGCCAAGTCGGCGGTTTGGTAGATGACGGTGTACTCGCCGAGTTTGGAGGTATCCACCGGGGCGTTGGCACCGGAGACCCCGTTGAGGCTGTACTTGGCATTGAGGCGGGCTTCGATCCCGCGCCGTTCGCTTTCCTTTAGGACATGGTCGTAGATCAAGACTTCGGCGACATCCCCGGCAGTGGCTTCGCGTCCTTCCATCCAGGCTCCCAATTGGAGGAACCCGATGGGGGTGTTGTTCCGCAGGGGGATTTCGGTTTTGTCTATCCCGTTGGCGAAGAACTGGACACGGCCGTCCCCGCTAGTGGCAGAGTACAGCTTGGGATCGGTAGTTGCCGGAGGGTTGGCAATGGTGACCCATCCCAAAGGTCCGGTAGGCACGTGCATGGCGTCCTCCATTCCCCCGATAAAGCCGAGGACCCAATTCAGGTTGTAAGATGTAATGAGCCGCTGGTTGGAGCTTCCGGACAGTTGGGAGATAGTAAGGATGGTGTAGGTGCCGCCAAATTCCTTGGAGGTGCGGATGTAGCTGGCACCGTCAAAACGCACAGCTGGCCGACCATTGATGGCGGAAGCTGCGTAGGCCGGGGTGCCGAAGACGACGTCAGCATGGTGCCCAAGCGGGGAAAGGTCGTGCCAAATTTCCACCGGGTCGCCATCGGCCTTGCCTTGGATGGAGGATGCGTCGAGGTGGAGGATGAGCCCATCTTGCGGGAAGGTTTGGGAGGTGCCCACGATGATGATCCCGCCATCGTAGTTGTCCGTGGCGGAGAAACCGGGGTCGATGTAGGCAGAGCCTTGGGTGACGGTCATCTCCGCGTCCCCTTCGAGGGTGATTTCGGGGGCGGCATCGTCCACGACGAAAACCGTACGGGAACGCAAACGGGAAGGGATCCCTGAGGCGGTCTTGTAATTGTATTCGAGGACGGTCTTGCCGGGTTTGGCCGTATCGACGGTGCCAGTGATAACGAGTTTGTCCTGGGGAAGTTCGTTGCCGTCCAGGTCCCGGATGGTGACACCGGGCTCGGTATATGTCCCGCCAAAGGACACCGTCATTACCGGTTCGCCGAGCAAGGTAAGGATCGCGGCTTCGGGATTGTTTTCGACAATGACGGTACGGACTTTGGTCCCGACATTCCCGGCTGCGTCTTTGGCGGAGTATGTGATTTTGTGTTCGCCCAGGGCAAGGGAATCGACAGGGTTTCGGACGATCCATTGTCCAGCTTGGAAGGGGTCGGACGGGTCAATGTCCACGATGCTTGCTGGCCCGACTCCGCTGATGGCACGATAGCGGGCTTGGATGCGGTATCCAGCCCCGCCTTGCCTGGAGACAATGGCGTAGCGGTGTTCGCCAGGTTCGAGGGTCACTTCACGATAGCCGTATTGCCAACCGGGGTTGATCAACTCGGCGCCCTTGTCGCCGTTGATTTCGAAGACTCCGTCACCATCAAGGTCGACCCAGAAGGAGGCGCGGTCATCGGGGTTATGGATGCCGAACTCGTAGATCCCGCCGGAGGTGGTGCGGAACAGGCCGTCGAACATGACCTGGAAGTTGCTGTTCCCCAATCCGGGGAAGTAGTTGTTGGTCCAATCGGAATTGTTGGTGGAATAAACCGCCCCGGAAAAGGTCTCGTCCACACCGAAGGAAGCCTTGTTGAGGATGCCGCCATTGCCGTCGAGGTCGAGGATAGGGTCGTTTTCGTACCCGGTGTATCCACTGAAACGGATGCGGTTGAGTTTGTATTCGGAAGAATAGGCGGTGACCTGGCCGTCAACGTAATCCTCCGCGGAAAAGCCGGGTTCGACGAAACGGTTCCCCAGTTGGAGGCGGACAGTATCGCCGCCAACCAGGGAGACCACTGGCGGGCTGAGGTCGGCCACGATGACCTTACGGAATACGGTGGTGGCGGATTTGCCGTCCGCATTGGTATAATCGTAACCGAGGTTGTAGGAACCGGGGACTTCGGTGACGACCTGCCCGGAAAGCGTGGCCAGGGAAGCGTCAAGGACATTGCCGTCCTTGTCCTTGAGGACGATGCCCGGGTCTTCATAGAGGCTGCCGACATCGACAGTGATCTCCGCATCGCCGACCAAGGTGATCTCGGGGCGGTCGGTGAGATCCCCGATGATAACGGTTCTGCTAACTTCGGAGAAATTCCCGTGCGAGTCCTTAGCATAATAAGTTGACTCGTACGTGCCTGCGGGCGGGGTGGAGCCGGTGGGATAAATTGCGACGCCGTTGATGGGGGTTTCGCGGTCGGGGAGTTGGCCCGCGAGTCGGAGAACGATATTGCCAGAACCATCCGACATGACCGGGAAAGTGGCGGAAGATTTTTGCAAGTCCGGGGTAATGACGTCATTGAGCGCGATAAGTTTGCTCGCATCGCCCGCCCTTGCCTGGAGGACATCAGTGCCGTTGGCATCGGTGAGATAGACCCAGATGTCGGCGCATTGGTCGAAGGTAGGGTCGACATGGAAGGTGGTGAAGACGTAATCGCCGGCCGGGATGCCCGCGAAGGTCAGGGTGATGGTCCCGCCATTGTGTTTGACAAAATCCTCTGCTAACGGGGCAAGGGGATCGGCATTGGTGCTGTCGCCCCGGTCACGCCAATCGACGTTGGTGAAGGCGATGGTGAAAGTGTCGCCAGTGGAGGCGGTAACCTGGGTCGCGCCCATGGCCTGGTTCCCGGTATTGTTGTTTTTGTCGCCGACGCCAGTCCACCCGGCCGGGACACGCTGGTTGTTTGGACCTATGTCGATCAAGGCAAACGGAACATGCGGGCTGCCTGTTACCGAGACAAAGACCGGGCCATCCCCTCCGTCCATGGCCAAGGCACCGGGGTCGACGAACGGTTCCCCGGTTTGGTGCCGGTAGGGATTGGATCCGATGAGGGTGATCTCCGGTGGCACGACATCGGCGACCGTCACGACCCGCACCTTGGGGTCGGCAATATGGCCGTCGGGATCCGTGTATTCGTAAGTGACGGTGAAAGTGCCGGTGATTTTGCCGGTCGGCTTGCCTGTGACGATGACTTCGGAGGCATCGAGGGGGTTGCCGTGGTAGTCCTCCAGCACAATTCCAGGTTCGGCAAACTTGGCACCGGCATGGAGGAACATGCTGGATTGGCCAAGGAGACGGATAACCGGCTTTTGCAAGTCTTCCTGGACGATGACCTTCCGGGAAACGATGGTGCGGTTGCCTGCGGAATCGTCCGAGAAGTACTCGATGTCGTACTCGGCGGGGAAGGAAGTGTCGAGCTGGAGGGGCCAGGTGCCCCAAAGGCCTTCCTGGCCAGGACCGCCGGGGAAGACGGTGGTCAGCGTGGTCGGCCCGGCACCTTCGGGGGTGCGGAATTTGATGTGCATCTGGGCGTCCCCGGTACCGGAAGAATTGGCGAAGGCGACCCTGTAAAACCCGGCTTTCAAGTAGACGGTGTTTTGGGTATTGCCCCAGACAATCCGCTCGTCGCCGTATTTGCCGATGCGCTCGAATTTGCCGTCCTGGTCCTTGTCGAGCCAGATGGCGATGTAGTCCCGGTTGAAGATGGCCTGGAACTCGTACATCCCCTCCTTCTTGGCATGGAAACGTCCGCTGGCGAGGTGTTGGTAACTGTCATACCGGTTGATGCCGGTATAGGTCCGGAAATCCATGTCATTCAAGAACTTGATGCCATCCCCATGGAAACCGCCGGTAATGTGTTCTGCATACGCCGGGGTTTCGGAAAGCATCCCGCCTTCTTTTTCAAAGTCGAGGAACGCGGCTGAATTCCCGAGTTGGTACTGCTTGAAGTCCATCACGTCCGGGATGGGCAGGTAATCGGAAAAGACGTGGGTGTCGCCGTCCAGGACATCGGTGCCAACGCCGCCGGGGTCGTCGAACAGGCCGTTGAGGAAAACGGTCATTGGGGAATCTCCGTTGAGTACGATGGCCGGGCCTTGGGTGTCCTTGACAATGATGGTGCGGACTTGGTCGTCGGCATCCGTATGGCTGTAAGTGAGGGTGTATGTCCCGGGGGTGCCGGGGTCGACAGTCCCCTGCCCCACCAAGCCGGTGGCGACATCCTGGCCGCCTGCATCGAGGGCTTTGGCTCCGGGGTCGGTGTACT
>JAYPDO010000074.1:0-11356 GCA_038125285.1 Opitutia bacterium | reverse complement strand
GTGATGCTCCCGGCCTCGACCACATCCACGGCGGCACCATTGAGCACGATGTAGGGCTTGGTGTCATCGGCGACGACGACGAGAGTGCGGGTCTTGGTCGATTTGTTGCCGAGGTTGTCGAAGGCGTGGTAGGTAATCGTGTGTGAACCAGGTTGGGAAAGGTCGAAACGGGTCACGAAATTGCCGCCGCCGTTGAGGTTGTACTTGGTATTGAGGTAGGCCTGCACCAAGTCCCGCTCCACTGGGGGCAATACCCGGTTGAAAACGAGGACTTCTGCCACTTGGCTTTTGGAAAAGAACCGGTTTTGCCAACCCCCAAGTTGGATATCCTTGGGCATGTAGGTGGTGTTGCTCAGGCCAGGGTTATCGAAGGCCAATTGGACTCCGTCCCTCCAGAAATTGGCTTGGTCCGCATCGTTTGCATCCCCGATATGCAAGTGCCATTCCGTGTCCGAAGCGGTCTGTGAAATCACGGACCCGTTCGAATAGAAAACCTCCATCCTTCCAGCATCAAACCCGAGCCACCAATTCTGCCCTTGGGAGGAGATGACAGGCCGGTTGCTTGCAGGATCCGTGTAACGGGCGACAGAGAAAACGGTATAGTGCGCCAGGTCCCGCTCGAAATCCTTGGAAGTCCAGGCGAGGTCGTTACCATCGAAATCGACCACTGGTAGGGAGTTCAGGCCGCTTTCGATGAAATTGGGGTCGCCGATCCTGTTGTCCGCGTGGTGGAGATACCCGGACTGGTCGAGCCAGTTGCCGATGTTCGCCCCGTCGGCCAGGACTCCCTTGAATGACCCGGCGTCCAGGTGGAGCAACAGGCCATCGTGGGTGACCATGAGGTCGCTGAAGACGGAGACCGCGCCAATACGGGCATCCTCGGCGGAAGCCCCAGGTTCGGCAAAGGCCGTCCCGGCGGTGATGCGGACGACATCGCCGCCTGTCAGGGTGATGGCCGGGGCGGTGGTGTCCTCCACGATGATAGTCCTGACAACGGAGTCCGCTGCAACGCCATCCAGGTCGAAATCGTAGGTGATGGTGTGGTGGCCGAGTACGGTGGTGTCCACGCCCCCGGTGACGACGACACCAGTATCGCCTAAATCTTGGCCGGCACCGTCCTTGGCCGTGACGCCCGGTTCCTCGTAGGTTGCACCGTATTCGAGAGTCATCTTGGCATCACCGGTGAGGGTGATGCTGGGCTTTGCGGAATTGGGGGTGACGATGACCTTCCGGGTGATGGTGCCGACATTGCCCGCCAGGTCGCGGGCGTAGTAGGTGACAGTGTGTTCGCCGGGTTTGGAGAGGTCCGGGGCGGGGGTTTGCGGATAACCCCAAAGGCCGTACTTGGAAGCGAGGTAGGTGTGGATGTGGAGCCGTTCTTCCTCCGTGGAGACGCGGTCTTTATAAATGATGGCCTCGGAGATGTCGCCCTTGGCACCTTCGTTGGCCACGTTATAGCCGCCGACCTGGAAACGCCCCAACCAGCCATTCCTTCCGTTGCTAGTGCGGCGGTCGATGCCATCTGCGTAAAAATGGATTCCGCTGCCGGTGCTGCTGCCGGTGGCTGAGTAGATATGGGGGTCTTGGGTGGCAAAGATATGGGTCGGCGTCGCCCAGGCGTCATTATGGAAGAGGTCCTGTTTGTTCTGGTAGTAACCGAGGAGCCAATTCCGGGTGCGGGAACTCAGTAGCCTCCCGTTACTCCCTGCATTGACCTTCGAAACAGTGAAAATGGAGTAGGAATTGCTGACTTCCGTGCCGGAGGCGGCAAGGAAATCGTCCCCGTTGGTACGGATGGCCGGGAGGCCGCCAATGGATTCCGCAACCAGGATGGGGTCGCCGCGGACATCGTCCAGGTCGTTGCCGTTCCCGGAGATGTCGTTCCAGTTGAGGACCACATCCCCTGGGGCAAAGCCCTCGATTTTCCCGGCGTCGAGATGGATCCAGAGGTTTTTGGTGGGGATGGGGCCGTTGTTGCTGACCAGGATGCCGGTTTCTGTTTCGGGGACCAGGGTAGCTCCAGGATCATCATACAGCTCCCCTTCCACGATGGTCACCTCCGCATCGCCGACCAATTCGAGGGAGGGGGCAACATGGTCGGATACGACGACCGTGCGGGTTTTCGGCAAGGCCGGGACACCGCTGGCATTGTAGAAAGTGTAGGTCACCTCGTAGGTTCCGGCGGCGTTGGTGTCGGGCAAGCCGCTGACTTGGACACCAGTTTTGTCCAACTCGTTCCCTGCGACATCGGCGACGGTGTAGCCCGGATCCGTAAAGTCCGTGTACTGCTCATGCCGGATAAACAGCGCGCCGTCGAGGGTGATGACGGGGGGCGAACTGACCTTGGCGACTTCGACCGTGCGGGTGGCGGTGGCGACATTCCCAGCGGCATCCTGGGCAATGTAGGTGATGGTGTGGGTTCCCGGGACCGAAGTATCGAGGATATCCTTGGTCAGCCAAAGGCCCTCCTGGAAAGGGCTGGAAGGGTCGACAGTTGTGAGGACATCCGGACCTGCGCCATCGGGGGTACGGAAACGGATTTCGATGGTTTGCCCGCTGCCACCTTGGTAATGTCCGGCAGCGTATTTGTAGAGTCCGGGCTGGAGGTGGACGGCCTTGTACGCAGTGCCAAAACCGCCGTTCATCCACTCGTCCCCCTTGTCCCCGTCTTGCTCGAACAATCCGTCCTGGTCGAGGTCGAGGAAGAAGGTGGCCTGGTCATCCTGCCGGGCGACGCCAAATTCATACTCACCCGCGACCTTGGCGCGGAAGTAGCCGGTGAAGACGGAGCGGTTGCTGTCTTTGTGGGTGAAGCCGAGGCCGGGGATGCTGAAGTCATTAGGATCCGCGTCCTGGTCGTTGTTGTAACCAGTCAGGTAAAGCTGGCCAGTCCAGAACACCTCGCCGTCCGGATCTTGCTCGAGGACACCGCCGTTGTTGCTGAAATTGATGGAATCGGTGCCCGTACCCGAATCATCGAAGCCCCTGAGGCGGATCCGGTTGGAGCTGAACTGTGTAGACCGTACGAAAGTGTGGCCGTCCACTTGGTCGATGGCTTCGTAACCGGGGTCGATGAAGGGGCGGCCGAGCGGATGCTTGATCGTTTCGCCCCCGGCGAGTTGGAGGTCCGGGGCAAGGGTGTCGGAGACTTCGACCGTCCGGATCACCTGTGCGGCCTCGACTCCGTCGCCATCCGTAAAATCGTAGGAGATGAAGTAGCTCCCGGGGGTGAAGCCGTCCACCTCGCCGACCACAACTGCGGTGGAGGCGTCCAGCGCATTGCCGTCTTTGTCGGCCACGGAAAAGCCGGGGTCTTCGAAGGCGACTCCTTGTTCGAAATGCATGTCATTGTTCCCCACTAGGGTGATGACGGGGGCCGCTGGGTTGTAGACCTCGACGGTGCGCATCACCGAGCGGCTAATGTTGGCGGAGTCGGTGGCGGTGTAAGTAACTTCCCACTCGCCAAGGATATTGCTGTCAAAGGTGTCCGTAACCTTGCGTTGCGCCTGGTAGGGGAAGCCCCACTTGATGGCAAGGCGGGTCTCGATGTCCTGGATTTCCCAGTCGGTCAGGGCGGTATTGTAAATGAGGAGTTCGGCGAGGTCGCCGTTCCAGTTGCGCCCGGTGATGTTCCGGTCTTTGGAGAAGGTGTTGGCCGCGACGTCGCCGAGGGTGCGGAGGGAGATGATGGCCATTTCGGTGGGCACGTTCGTCTGGGTGCCGTCCACGGCCTGGCCGTTGATGGCGAGACGGCCGAATTCAATGTTGTCGTGGGTATTGTTGCCGCCTTGCCAGATTTTGCCGACATCGGAGTGGAAATGGTAAGAGCCGGAGTGGCCGAGCATGAAACTCATGCCGGAGTTCCTCTTGGTCACCCAGAAAACGGTGCGGATGTCGCTGATGGTGGGGAAACTGTGCCAAGTGGAGTCGTCCCCGTTGTACCGCATGACCGGGAGGCCGTTAAGCGCGTTTTCGACCAACTCCGGGCCTGGGTCGCCATTGGCGGTGGCGTCATTGAGATTGCCGGACTGGTCTTCCCAACCGCCGGGGATGAAACCTGCGTCCGCCTTGAGCCATAGTCGCAGCCCGGGATAGGCGTCCGCCTGGATCGGCACGGGGATGACCGGGGGCTGGATGTAGGAGACGGTGACCTTGTCCGCCGCGAGCGCACCGTCCTCCGGGTCAGTGGCCGTCACTCCCGGATCCGTGAAGTCCGTCCCGACCTCGTGCCGGATGAGGGCGTCTCCGTTAAGGGTGATGGAAGGGGGTTCCGAGTAAGTGACCGCCTGGAGGACAAAGCCGTTCAGGCTCAAATGACCCCCCGCAGTCCGGGTCCAATTCATGGCCAAATCCCCATCCGTGACCTCGAAAGGCGTGTCGAGGATGAGGACTTGGTCGGGGCTAGTGGATTGGGGGAATTGGGTAATGGACTTGCCAATCACAGCGTCCGTACGGTTGGCGTCAGAAATCGTGAGGTCCCAAGTCCCCGGCCCGTTCTGGGTGTCGTGGTGATAAGTGCGGAGGAGGTATTTGCCTGCCTTCAAGTCGGAGAGCGTGAGGGACAAGGTACCGTTTGCATTGCGTAGCACTTCGTCGGAAAGAAGGTTGGACAACCCGGCATAAGGCCCGGAGGCCACGGGGGCATAATCGCGCCAATTAGTTTGCCCTTCGACCTTGACCGTAATCTCCCCGGAATTGGCATGGCTGCTGGCATAAGGGAGGGAGACCAGCGTACCGTCGTCCGTACTGTTCCCCGGCGCCCAGGGGTCGAAGGCTTCGAACCCATCTTGGAGCGGGCCCGAACCATTTTGGCTAAAGTCCACCTTCAACACATCCGTGCCTCCCCAAGACGGCGGGGCTGCGGCCTTGAAAGGATGCCCGTCCGGAAGGTTTGCTGCCAAGCCCCACTTGTGCGCCAAGTAGCCCTCCAACCTCTGGCGCGCATCCGGGTCGACGGTATGGACGACGAGGATCTCCCCGATCTTCCCGTCCAAAGGTTCGCGCATGTCCTGCCTGGTGCCGATCTGGTTGTAGGTCGTGTCCCCGGATCCATCGTCATTGACCCCGGACTGCTCAAAGGTGCCGTTGACCGAGTATTCGATCTGGTCATTAAGGACAAAAGCGACAATAGAAGGGCTGCCCGCAGCAATGGTGCCGTTGCTGGGAGGATTCCCGGTGTAGACCGGGTTTGCAGCGGCAATCCGCAATGCCCCGGTGGTTTGGTCGATCCGGAGCTGGACGTTGGTAATATCGTGACTGACGATCTGCCCGTAGTCGTCCAAGTCGTCCGGTTGGACGACGGCCAACACCGTCTTGCCCAGCATGTTGGTATCAGGGAAGTTCAGGAAACTCAGGGAGAAGTCCAAGGCCGGCTTCCCATTGATGGCCGCATCCAGGAAGGCAGGTTGGTCAGCCGGAACCAATTGTACCGCATGCTTGCCCTTCCCGCTTTTGTCCCTCCATTCCGAGACGGAATTCCCTGGCTTGGTCAGGGTGGGGATGTCAGTAGCATCCAACCAGAGGAAAGGCTCGTAAGGAACCGGCAAGTTCTCCGAAGGATGAAGTGGGGAGAAAGGGGCAAGGAAGGCCGCCAGGGCAAGGGAAGGGATGCAACAAATCTTCATGGGCAGGGACTGGTGCTTAGGAATCGGAAGGGCTTCGGGCTAGGAAGGGAAGGACGGTTTCCGCGGGGAATGGAAACCCTTGAATATATTCAAGCCGGGCGATCTATCTATTCCAGACTCCAGTACATTCACAACATTTCTTCGAGGTTTTGCGACAAGAAAGGGGATGGGCGAAACCGCTTTTGGATTCGCCCCAAACCACCAAATATCAACGCACTAGCATCCAGTCCAGGGTTGCACCAGCTGGCGCAGGATCGGCGAACTTGATGGTGAACCCGTCGGCAGTTTTGGCTGCTATGGCGCGGTTGGTGAGCCAGGTTTGTTCGACAAAGACCGCGTACTCGCCGTCGGCTTCAGGTTGTGGGAATTGGACTTGGAACTCGGTACGGCCTTTGGGGACGGGGAGGTTCTTGCCACGGAGGTTCCGTGCAGGTTTGGCATCCCCAGAGATGCCAGCTACCCCGGAAACAGGGCCACCGGTTTGGAGTCCGCCACCTTGGAAGGTGAACTCGCCCGTCTTGCGACTCACTTCGAGAGAGGCGACTTTGGGGCTTTGGGCAGGGGCGGAAACAGTTGCGGTGATACCGGATTTGCCGCTTTGCCCGTCTTCCTGGGTTTCCTGGCCGTAAAACCATTGGATGGGTTGCTCGCGGTTGGGTTGGTGGAAGAGGATGGCGGCGCGGGCAAAATCGGCTTTAAAATTCAGGCCGACAGTCACCGCGCTATCCTGAACAAGGAGGTTGTCCCAGGCAGGTTTGGGCTCATGACGTTTTTTAAGGTCGTCGAGGTTGGCGGGGCCACCGCGGGCATGGATGACGGCATAGCGGGAGACCGCGCCGTAGTTGGCGGCCTCCAGGACGGAGGCCGGAAATTGGCCAGGGACATCCTCCCAAAGCCAGGTGCGGAAGATTTGCGGCTTGAAGGGGTCGGGGCCGATGGCTTGCTCGACCCGGTCGCCCGGCTCGAAGTCGAACTTCGTCCCCTGGGCGGAATGGGGGGCGAGGCCAAGGGTGTTCAGGTTGCCACGGTCACCGCCGGGGATGGCGCGGGAGACATCGTTGACGTAGGCTCCGGGCGCAATGATGTAGGCCAGGGGGTGTTCATGGCCGTCCCAAGTGTAGTTTTCGGGACGATAGAGTGTGGGGCTGCCCGCGCTTTTTGCCCCCCACCAGAAACGTTCGATTTCGATGTCCTTGGTGCCATCAGGGTTGGCTACGAACTTGGTGATGAGATACCAACGCCAGTCGCCTTTCGGGGTCTTTTCAGAGGGTTCGTTGACTGCAAAATAACGCCCGACGACGTCCTCCGTCCACGGGCAATCTTTGTCACCCCGGATGAGCCCGCCGAAGCTGCGCTCTGTCGAGCCGGTGACGGGGTTTTTGACAAGTCCGGTGGAGTAGTCCTTGCCTTGGTAGATAGCTTTGGCCCCATCGGGGAGGTCGAATTCGGAACGCCCGGTCACGATGAGGACTTTCCCTGCGGTGAGGTGCTTTTCGGGGTTGAGGTTGACGAGGGGGCGGGAGTTCCCGAGGGAGCCGGTGTTGGCACCGGATTTAAATTTGAGGCTGGAGGTCTCCCAGTCCATGGATTCGACTGTGCCGGCGAAGTTCTTGTCGAGGGTGCGGACAAATGCGGCGTAGCAGTTGCCGTTTTCATCCCCGGCTGCGGAGTGTACGTTGGACATGTAGTTGAAGTCGCAATAGTAGATGTAAGTGTCGCCGTGGGCGTATTGGTTGCGGATGACCTTGACGTCGTAGGTCTGGTTGTCCGCATGGCTGGTCTGGGTCATGTGCAGGATGCCGGTGTTGCTCTTGTTGTGGGTGATGGCTCCGGGAATGTGGTCGAGTTCTGTGGAGGTGGTGAAGTAGTGCTGTTTGCGTTCCATGTCGTAGCCAATTGACTTGACATAAGCGCGGGTTACGCCGCCGCCGTAGCCTTTGCCGCCATGGAGGTTGAGGAACTGCCCGGGCCAGATTCCCCGGATGGTGGGCACATATACCCGTGACTCCTCCCCTTTGGCAGCCGGTGCCTGTACCCAATCCAAATAACTGGAAGAGCCATGGACAATCTTGCTGTCGAGGGTCAGCATCGGGTGCGTACCCCAATGCGGTGCACTGTCCCCTGCATCGAGCCGGAATTCGCGCTGGATATTGAGGCCGGAAAGGGGCGGCACATGGAGGACTTGACGGTCGCGGTCAGAAGTGAGGACGGTGAGCCCTGGATTGTTCCGCCAGGTCTTGGCCGGTGCGGGAGGTTCCGGGATGCGTTGTAAAGATTGGAGGGAATCCGGCTTGAGCCAATTCCAAATTTCGCCCGGTACAATCAGGATACCCGGCTCCGTGGCCATGGCCTCCCGCGCAGCGTCCCATGCGGCCTGGGCGTTGGCAGGATTGTCGGTCTTGCCGAATTCCTGGATATGCCGGGCGGCCGGGGGAATGTCCTGGGCGGAGGCTGTGGCTGTTGAGGCGAGGATCGAGGCAAGCAGGAGGGGGATGAAGGTAGGTTTCACAGTTTATGGATGCGGCAAAGGGAATAGAAGATCCCGACAAAATCGTAACCCTCCGCAAGGCAATTTCCCGTAGCGGCGAACTTCGGTCGCCGCTCCAATTTGGCGAATCTTGTCCAGCAATGTTTCAATGGGGGATACTTTCCCCTTGGAGGTATATTAGAAACCGGTATTGTGCCCAAAGTTATGAAACGCTGTTTTCCCGTCCTCCTTTCTTTGCCCTTAGCGCTCCCGGGCATGGCCACAGATGCCCCGTTCGAGGCATTCCTGACCAAGCATTGCGTAAGTTGCCACGGGTCTAAGAAAGAGAAGGGGGACTTGCGGATCGACACCCTTTCCCGTGATTTCAAATCAGGGAAGCATGGCGAGCTTTGGGCGGAAATTGTGGAGAAAATCAATGCAGGGGAAATGCCTCCGGAAGACGAGCCGCAACCAAACGTAGACGAGATCGAAAGGGTGGTGATCGAGCTGGACAGCCGGATCAAGGAAGGCCGGGCGGCGAGGATGGCAGCCAGGCCTCCGGTGGCGCATTACCGTTTGAGCCGGAAGGAATTTGAGAACACGGTGTACGACTTGCTTGGCGTTCGTTATGACCCGGCCAAACCGGGCGAGTTGAATGCCGACCCGCTTTGGCATGGCTTTGAGCGGATCGGATCGCAGTTGACCCTTTCGCCAAGCCATGTGGAGCGGTATTACAAAGCTGGCCAGACCATCCTTTCCCGCGCGTTCCCTGAATCATCGGTGGAGGCGAAAAAAGTCATGAAAACGGCGGCGGACCTTCGTTATGGAGGAGGCAAAAGCCAACAAGAGTATTTGGACCGCTTCGGGATCAAGCGGCCATTGCGGCAGTTGATTTTCCCAGGGCGGTTGTTCCAGGCGTTCCGGAGCAACTGGTTCGGAAGGGACGGGGCGGGGGCGAGCGGCCTTTATCGGGCAAGGATGCAAGTCAGCGGGATCCGCCCCCCGGATGGCCAACCGGCGCACTTGCGGATCGGCCAACGCATCGCAGAGGACTCGAACGAGGGGCTGGTCGAACTGGACATCCTGGCAACCGAAGACGAGCCGCAAATCGTCGAGTTCGAGGTCTTTTTGGAGATGCCTACCGACCTGGAATTCCGGGTGGTGGCTTCCAACATTATCGACCGCCGGAAGGGCGCACACTACCGCAACGCCCTTTCGAGCAACAACTACATGTTCACCCACACCAGCGAGACCCAACTGCTCAATCCCTACGCGCCGAAAATGTTCGACGAGGAGGGCAACGGCATCTTCTCCTTCGTCCTCCTGGACTGGATCGAGTGGGAAGGGCCGATCGTCAGCAAACAGGAGTTGATGAGCCGCGACGGCATCCTCCCTCCTGATGACGCGACACCGGAAGCTGTGGCGGACCATCTACAGCAATTCGCCAACCGCGCATGGCGGAGGCCGGTGGACAAAGGGGAACTCCTCCCCTACCTCGAAGCCTACGCAGCCGAACGGGCAGCCGGGGAAAACCTGTTTTCGGCCTACCAAGTCGCCTTGCTCGGCGTCCTGACATCACGGAATTTCACCTATGTCGTGGAGGGCGAACCCACCCCACGCAACCTCCTGACGGACTGGGAACGGGCCTCGCGACTGTCCTATTTCCTTTGGAGTTCCATGCCGGACCAGCAGTTGTTCGACGCGGCCAAATCGGGGAAACTTTCCGCCGTTGCCCTTGCCGCCCAGGTGGATCGCATGCTCGCCGACCCAAAAGCCAGCCGCTTCATTGACGATTTCCCCCGCCAATGGCTCCAACTCCACAAGCTCGGGATGTTCCCGCCGGACCAGAAATTGTACCCCGATTACGAAGTCTGGCTCGAAGCCAGCATGGGGGAAGAAGTCGTCCACTTCTTCAAGGAAGTTTTCAGCAAAAACCTGCCCATTGACACCTTCCTGCAGTCCGACTGGACGATGGCCAACCCGCGCCTTTGCGAGTTCTACGGTTTGCCCGAGCCCAAGGCCTCCGGGTTCCAGAGGGTATCCTTGAAGCCGGAAGACCACCGTGGCGGCATCCTGACCATGGGCGCCATCCTCGGCCTAACCTCCGACGGCACGCGCCACCGCCCTGTCCACCGCGGCGTCTGGCTCAACGAAGCCATCTTCGGAAAAACCCCGCCGCCCCCACCTGCCAATGTCGACCCTATCGAACCCAATCCTCCGGACAGCCCCAAAGCCACCATACGCCAAAAACTCGAAGCCCACGCTACCAACCCGAATTGCTACGCTTGCCACCGCAATATCGACCAACTCGGCTTCGCCTTCGACCAGTTTGACGCCATCGGCCAATACCGCACCCACGAAAAAGTCGAGAAAGGCCTCGGGGGAGACCCAGTTTCCAACGCCAGCGGCATCCTCCCCGACGGCCGGGAATTCAAGGATGCCGAACACTTCAAAAAACTACTCCTGGAAGACCGCGATCGCTTCCTTAAAGCCTTTATCGAACACCTCTGCACTTATGGCCTGCGCCGCGTACTCACCGTGGACGATCGCGAGGACATCCAAGCCATCACCGACCAAGCCAAGAAGGGCGGTTATCGCCTCAAGGACATTGTCCGTGCCGTCGCGGTTTCGGACCTCTTTGGCAAGAGATAGCGATTAGCCTTCAGCCAGATATTCTTTTGATAAACTAATACATACAACTTTTCACAAACCACAAACCACAAACCAGAAAGAGCTAATAGCTAACCGCTAATTATGAACTTCCAAACCCAATCCTGGAAACTCAACCGCCGCCACGTCCTCCGGGGCATGGGCAGCTTCATCGCCCTGCCAATGCTCGAATGTATGGAAACGAAAGCCATTGCTGCCGAAGCCCTGAAGCCCCGGCGCAGTGCCTTTGTATACATTCCCAACGGGGTCAATACGCTCGACTACCAGATTACGAAACCCGGCAAAGGCTACGAATTTTCCCGTACCCTCAAGCCCTTGGAGAAGCACCGCGACGCAATCACCCCCATCAGCGGCTTGCACCACCCAGGCGCCCTCGGCCACCACCACAATTGCCAAAAGGTGTACCTCACCGGCGGCAAGCTCGGACCTTCGGACCGTAACACCATCTCCGTCGACCAAAGGATGGCCGAAGTGACCTCGCCCCACACCCGTTTCCATTCCCTCCAGGTCTCCAATAAAGGCGAGTCCCTCTCCTGGACTGCCGACGGCATCCGGCTCCCCGGCATGAGCCATTGCAAACAAATCTTCGCCTATC
>JAYPDO010000073.1:0-20308 GCA_038125285.1 Opitutia bacterium | reverse complement strand
GTGTAGTTGTTCGGATGATATTGGAAAAAAGAAATGTCCTATTTGTGTTCGCATTGTTTCCCTTGTCCTTATTTCCTGTTATATTGCAGTTGATTGCTTGGAAGGTAATATACGGGAGTTATTTTGTGAATACCTACGGTGAAAATGAGGAAGGTTTTAACTTGGATTCCCCGGCGTGGTTAGAGGTCTTGTTTTCTCCAAACCATGGATTGTTTTATTGGCATCCGTTGTTGCTTGTTGGTTGCATAGGATTTTTGTTTATTGCTGTTAATAAAATGGGTGTGATAGTGGCATGGGTGGTCAGCTTCTTTTTACCTACATTGTGAACTCATTATGGTGGTGTTGGTGGCTTGGTTCTTCATTTGGGTTGCGAAATTTTGAAGCTTCGGTATTGTTTTTTATGGTTGGATTTGCTTACTTTGTTGATTACATCAAAAGCAAGGAGAGGAGTTGGTTGTTTTTTAAATTATTTATTATTGCTGCTTTAGTTTGGAATATAAATATAACTATTTTATATTCCGTGAATATTATAAGCAGGAATAGCGCCGTAAGTTGGCAAAAGATGCTAGAGTCTACTGTTGTGTTTTATCCATCTTTGATTGGTCTTTAGCTTCAAAGGCACTATATAGCATAATAGGGGTCAGTCGACAATTATTGACAGAACGTAGGAGGTGAACCCCCATTCCAATGGGAAATGATGGTTGTTTTGTCAAATATTGTCGACTTACCCCTAATGCACCACGACTGACCCATAATGCACCAATCCGTTCACCTACGATTATTGCATCTTCCATATTTCGTTTCCGAAAGAATCTGGAGCGGCGGTTACAAACCGCCGCTCCAATAAGTTACCAATCCAATCGGAAATTACTTTTGAGTATCGCTATAGTCCCGAACCGGAAGTTACTTTTGAGGGGTGGTATAGGCGGGCAGATTCGGTAAGGCGTCTGCGCAACCGATGTTGTCGGTTCGAGGCATTGGGTCAGGCCAGGCTCCAGCCTTCGCGGTAGGGACGGCCAAGGAACTTTTCGGCTTCGGGGGCGTTGGGGAATTTCATGGCTTTGGGATCCCATTCCAGTTTGATTCCAGCGCGGTAGGCGACATTGCCGAGGTGGTTGGCCTCGGTGAGGGGACCGGCGTAGGCGAAATGGCAGAGGGGTTGGGGGCCTTCGCCTTTGCAGGCGCGGATCCATTCGGCTTGTTGGCCTGGGGATGGGTCGATCCAGGGCTTGGGGAATTCAAAATTCTTGTTTTCGGGGAGGAGGATGTACTTCCCGTAATCGGCCAGAAGCATCCCTTTTTCCCCGATGAAGAGGGTGCCGTCGCCCCATTTGGGGATTTTGCCTTCGTGCCAGAGCTTGGGCTTTTCCGTGCCTTGGTACCAAGTGTGTTCCAGGGCGGGATACCCCGGGCCGCGGGCGGCGAAGGTGTATTTGACGCTCATGGAGGCAGGGGCGATGTCGTGGTGCGGCTTTGGGCCGGAGAGCGGTTCGACGGTGAGGGGGGCATCCAGCTTGAGTGCCCACCAAGGCAGGTCGTTGCGGTGGCTCCCGAGATCCGACATCGTCCCGTTGCCAAAGTCCCACCAGCGGTACCACTTGGGGCCAGGAAAGTAAAAGGAATGGAAGGGGCGTTTGGGGGCAGGCCCGAGCCAGAGGTCCCAGTCCAGGTAATCCGGGACTGGCTGTTCTTCTATGGGGGTATCCTGTGTGGAGACGATGTCGCGGAACTTTTTTGCATCTTCCGGGCTTTGCCAACCCCAGGCGCGGCTGACCCAAGTGTGCGCTTCCCGCACTTCGCCGATGGTGCCCGCCTGGATGTGTTCGACTACCCTGCGGTAGTTGGCACCGGCATGGATTTGGGTGCCCATTTGGGTTTGTACCCCGGCCTTCGCGGCGGCTTCCGTGATGATCCGGCATTCATAGACATCCCGGGTCAGGGGCTTCTCACAGAACACATGCTTTTTGGCATGGAGGGCGGGCAAGGTGGCAAAGGCATGGGTATGCTCGGTGGTGGCCACGACCACGGCGTCGAGATCCTCGGTTTTCCCATAAAAATCCCGGAAATCGGCGTAGGTCCGGGCATCTTTGCACCAAGGCTGGGCTTTTGCGCCTTCTAACGACTTGGCATTCACATCGCACAGGGCGACCACATGCTCGTCCTTGCAGGCGTTGACATGGCTGCGTCCACGGCCACCTACCCCGATCAAGCCGATGTTCAGCTTGCCGTTCGGGGACTTCGACTGGGTAATGGCCGGGAACCCGAGTACGGCAGCCGAGGCGAGCGCCCCGTGCATGAATTGACGACGTTGGAGGGATGGGGATGCAGGGAATGAGGCCATGGTTATGGAATATCCTCCGGAGCAAAAAGGTTCCCTGATTTGATGGAGCGTACATTCTGAACAAGCCACAACTCGTAACCCGCAACTCCATAACCCGGAACTCGTTCCCTGACAAATTCCTGACATTCCTTTTACCCTTCCCTGGCCCCGGAAAGCGCGATTTCGGGTTTACTGGTTCCTGAACCTTCGCAAAGGATGACCATTATGAAACACAGCAAAACCTTCCCGGCCTGGTTGCTCATCGCGGCGCTTGGCCATCATCTTCCCCTCCAAGCGGAACAATTGGCCTTGGATGTGGCCATGACCAAACCCTTCCTCATCGCCGGGGAAAAACAACTGGCGCACATGCGGGTCGGGCTGACCGGCTTCGCCATGCCGTCCAAGGAAGAACGCCCCCCGGTCAATGTGGCCATCGTCCTGGACAAATCCGGTTCCATGTCCGGCCAGAAGATCGAGCATGCTAAGAAGGCCGCCATGCAAGCCATCGATTACCTGGGCAATGACGACATCGTTTCCGTTATCGCCTACAGCCACACCGTCTCCGTTATCGTCCCGGCCACCAAGGTCTCCGACCGCGCATCCATTAAACAGAAGGTCGGGCAACTGACTGCAGGGGGAAACACCGCCCTCTTCGCCGGGGTCAGCAAAGGGGCGGCGGAGATCCGGAAGTTCATCGACAAGGACCGGGTCAACCGGGTCATCCTGCTCTCCGACGGCCAGGCCAACTCCGGCCCGAGCAGCCCGAAGGCATTGGGCGACTTGGGCGCATCGTTAAACAAAGAAGGTATCTCCGTCACCACCTGGGGGCTGGGCGAAGGCTACAACGAAGACCTCATGGTCCAACTCGCCCAACGCTCGGACGGCAACCACACCTTCATAGAAAGCCCGGAGCAACTCGCTGGCATCTTCAAGGCCGAGTTCGGGGACATCCTCTCGGTCGTAGCGCAAGAAGTTTCCGTCGAGATCCGATGCGCCCCCGGAATACGCCCAGTCAAAATGATCAACCGGGACGCCGAAATCTCCGGACAGAAGGTCTTTTCCCAGTTTAACCAAATCTACAGCAACCAGGAAAAGTACATCCTCCTGGAAGTGGAAGTCCCCGCCACCAAGGCAGACACCAGCAAGAAGATTGCCGACGTAAGCGTCAGCTACGCCAACATGATGACCGAGACCACAGACAAGCTTTCCAGCACCCTGTCCGTCAAATTCACCGAATCCAAGGAAGTCGTCCAAAAAAGTACCAATGAAAGGGCAATGACCGACCTCGTCCTCCAGCAAGCGACAGCCTACAACAAACAAGCCACCCAACTGCGCGACCAAGGCCGAATCGCCGAGGCGCAAAAGCTACTGTCAGACAACCAAACGTACCTGGAGACCAATTCTAACACCCTCAACTCCAAGGCACTCTGGTTCTATGCACAGGAACAGAAGGCAGACCTGGACTCACTGGAGGATGACGCCAAGTACCAACTCCGCCGAAAGGAAATGCGCTCCATCCAGTTCAAAAACGAGAACCAGCAAACCAGCTACTGACCCTTCCCTTCCATTTGACAGGATGGGCGCCAGGTTGAATAACCGGCGCCCCTTCCCCGCTTCACCCCCAACTCTCCGACTCAAATGAGCCCACGCCTTGCAACCATCCTCGCCCTGATCGTGCTAGTTCCGCTCGGCCTGCTGGGATGGCTAGGAGGAAAACTAGCCAAAGAAGAACAGGCACGGATCCAAGACAGCCTCCAAAACCTCATGCACCAACGCCTGGCCGACCTGGACCAGACCGCCCTGAAGGTGACTGGGGACATCGAACGGGAGATCCTCGGCATGGCACAACTGACCAAAGGCATGCCAACCGGGGAAAATCTCCAGGAACGGCTCCGTCAAATGGCCAGGGAAAACCGGTTCCTTCGCCAAATATTCGTCCGTAGCCCGGACCAAACCTTCCTCCACCCGCCGGAGGAAACCGACAGGATGACCGACCAGGAAAAAGCGTTTTTCGAGCGCACCAAATCCGTCTGGGAATCCGGGGTCCAATTCTATACTCCGAGCAACGACGCTTCCCAAAGTGCCGGACAACACGGATGGCACGCCTGGTTTTGGGGGGAGCGCATCAACTTCCTGATCTGGCTCCAACTTCCGGACGGCCACCTCTTGGGGACGGAACTGGACACCGCAGCCCTCCTGGCGGAACTCATCGGCCAACTCCCCTCCGAAGGCACCCCCGACGCCAATATCCGCCTCGTCGATGCCTCCGGCGGCATCCTTTACAAATGGGGGGATTCCGAGCCTGCACAGCCCACACTTCCGGAAGCTGAAACCATGCTCAGCCCACCGCTGCAAATGTGGAAACTCCAATACTTCGCAAAATCGGTTCCAACCGGAAGCGTTGCCCTCCCCTTCCACATCCTCGCAAGCCTCCTAGCAGTTGGTATCGCCCTGGTCGGCCTGGCCATCTATTTCTACCTCGAAAACACGCGGGAACTTCGGGTCGCCAGCCATCGGGTCAGCTTCGTGAACCAGGTCTCCCACGAGTTGAAAACCCCTCTGACCAACATCCGGATGTACGCCGACCTCCTCGAAGGCCAACTCCCTGAAGACCTTCCTGGAGCGCACAAACACCTTAAGGTCATCACCGACGAATCCCGACGCCTCTCCCGGCTCATCCAAAACGTCCTCACCTTCGGGCGCAGCCAACGCCAAGAACTCCAGCTCCACAAGACCTCCCGGACACCCGACGTGATCGTGCTAGCCGTCCTTGAAAATTTCCGCCCTGCCCTCGAAACCCGCGACTTTGAAATCCACCTCGACCTCCAAGCCGGAGAACCCATGGAATTCGACGCCGACATCCTGGAGCAAATCCTTGGCAACCTCATCAGCAACGTCGAAAAGTACGGCGTGAAAGGCAAATACGTCGGAATCGCGACAAAGCAAACCGGGGGCAGTCTGGAGATCCATGTCACTGACAAAGGCCCCGGCATCCCGCCAGCCCATCGAGAGGAAGTCTTCCGCCCTTTCCACCGTCTCTCCAGCGACCTCTCCGAAGGTGTCTCCGGCACCGGCATCGGCCTCCCCATCGCCCGCGACCTCTCCCGCCTCCATGGCGGCGACCTCACCATCCTCGACGCCAAAGAAGGCACCACCTTCCTGCTCACTCTGAAATAGGAACACCCCATGAAAGTCCTTATCGCCGAAGACGACCCCATGACCCGAGAAGGGCTCCAGGAAATTCTCCAGACCGAAGGCTATGAAGTCCTGACCGCACCGGACGGAAAAGCCGCCCTTGAACTCTACCGCTCCCAAGCGCCGGAGTTCGTCTGCCTCGACATCATGATGCCCCAAACCAATGGCTACGACGTCTGCCGCGAAATCCGCAAATCCGACGCCCAAGTCCCCATCCTCTTCATCAGTGCCAAGTCCGAGGAAATTGACAAGGTCATCGGCCTGGAAATCGGTGCCGACGACTTCATCGTCAAACCTTTTGGAGTCAAAGAAGTTGTGGCGCGCATCCGCGCCATTACCCGCCGAGCCCTAGCCGCCAAAGCCCCGCAAAAAGGGGCAAAAGACTACAGCTTTACCCTGGCCGACCTCAAAGTCGTGCCCTCCGAACTCCGAGCCTACCGCGGCGACACCACCATCGAACTCAGCCTCCGCGACTGCAATATCCTCGAGCTTTTATACGAAAACCGGGATCGCGCCCTCGACCGGGACACCTTCTTCGACCAATGCTGGGGCACCAACTATTTCCCCGCCAGCCGCACCCTCGACCAACACATTTCCCAACTCCGCAAACGCATCGAAATAGACCCCGCCAAACCGGAGATCATCAAGACCGTGCATGGGGTCGGGTACCGGTATGAGGGGTAGGGGGTTTTCTACCTTGAATTTATTTTCAAGGACAACTGGCAGGAATGCCTGTATCACTTCCCTCAACCCACAACGGCGACCAAAGTTCGCCGCTTCTATTCCTGGCGGGCTTCAAAAGCGCAGAGGATGGGAGGAAGGGTGCCGCCAGAATTTTTCAGGGTGATCCGGAGGGTGTCTTTGACTGGGATGCCTTGAAATTCTTCGATGTAGGCTTTGCGGGGCTGGCCGGAACGGGCGCGGATGTCGAGGGCTGGCAACACGGGTTTGCCTTGGATGGAGAGTTCGAAAACCCGGTCGCCGGGTTCGAGGTCTTTGGGTTCGGCAAAATGGAGGCGGACGGAGTAAGAGGCTGGTTTGTGCTTTTTGGGGTCGAGCATGGGGAAAACCAGGTCTTTTTCCCCGGTGTAACCGGAGGAGTAGACCCAGGGAATTGAAGTGTCCGAGACGGGAAGGATGTCGGGGCTGTCGGCATAAAACATTTCCGGTTGGTGCTGGTAGCTGGGGAGCCAACCGCTGTATTGCCCATAAAGCCCTTTCCCGGCATAAGGGAGCCAGAGTTGGCCGGAAGGGTCGGTGCGGAAACCAGGTGCGCCAAAGTTCACGGCGACTTGGCGGACAGGGAGGCATTCAAGGGTTTCCGCACCGCCTGCACCAAAGCTCCAGGCGTCGGAAGGTTTTCCGACTGGATAAAGGACGACGGAGGTGTGGATGGGGGTGGCGCAAGTGCAGCCGCTCCGGCCTTCAGGGGCGATGAACACGCCTCCGGCCGGGACTGCGCCCATGCCGCAGGAGAGCTGGAGATTGCCCAGAGGGGTGTAGCCGTCAGGTTGGGATAGATTGTAGTGCGCCATTCCTCCCGACCCGGCATTCCCAAAGAGGGCGGCGCCGGAAGCGACGAGGTGCCCGCAACCAGAGTAGCCGCGTAGGAAATCGAGCGGTATTGGCTCGCCGGTAAGGGGGTTCACGGTAAGGAGGGGTTCCCCGGTTTTCAATTTCCAGGCATGGGGCTCGGCATAGATTTCATCGCCTACAATCACGGGGCGTTTGCGGTAGTTCCTACGGCCGCCCCAGAGGAGTTTGCCGGTTTTGGTGTCCAGTGCGTAGATTGCACGCCGGGCAAATTCCCCGGCTTTGTATTCCCTGTAAGGATGCCCCAGGCTGCCTTGGCCACTGAGAACGAGGATCCCATCCCGTACCATGCAGAGGACACTGTGGCCGATGTGGCTTCCCAAGGCGGAATCATCAAGGGTGATGTCCGTGAAGTTGAAAGGCTTTGTCCATAATTCTGCCCCGGTAGTGGAATCGAGTGCGACAATTTTCCGCAGGTCAGGAGGGATGGGGTTTCCCTTCCGGTCGACGGCGGGTCGGTTCTTCACTGAGTTGTCTTTTACGGTCTCGGCGAGGGCGGCGGCTTTTTCAGTTTCCGTCAAGTTCCGGTCTACGAAGAAGAGGATGCCGTTGTCCATCGCAATGCTGTCGTTATCAATCCCCTGTCCTTCCCGGATCCATTGGAGCTTGCCGGAACTTGAATCGAGGGCGAAGACGGCGTGGTTGGAGTCGTGCTTGGCTTGGCGCCTGCGGGTATCGTGATCCGCACGGCTACCGAAAAGGAGGTTGCCTTCCTTGGCGATCCATCCCCAGTAGTGGTGATCATTACCAGGAAGCTGGGGCGCAGGGAATTCGCGGACGGTCAGCCCGGTCAATCGGTCGAGTTGGAGGCAACGTGCGTTTTCCGCCACTGCGTAAAGGTACTGGCCATCGGCTACCAGGTTGGAGGTTCCGACCGGTAAACCTTGTCGGGTAACCCCGGGGATCCAGCGTTCCCAATACTGGGTTCCGTTGTAGACATCGTAGGCCATGAGGAGGTCGTATCCCTCTAGGAACATGATCCCGTCCACCACCAGCGGCATGGGCGGGGTGGCATGGCGTTCGATGCGTTGGCGCGGCCCGGGTTCCCCATACCAGAGGATGCCGAAGGGGCCTTGCACGAGGGAATCTTCACTGCATTGGCGGTTGGCCGGAGAACCATGGTTGTGCGTCCAGTTCTTGGCACCGGGTAGGCTCCCCCGGACAAACCTGTCCCCGGCTCCGGTCTTCTCACTTTGGAACCCCATCTCTTGTGGGGCGGCAGCCGAATTGAACCCTGCCAGGAGAACGACTCCACCGAAAGGACGTGCGACCCGGAACAGTTCGGAGGATGGGACGGTGTGGGTATCCCCAAGGTCTATCACAAAATTGAACAAATACGGCGGGTAAGGCAGCTCCTTCGCTGGCATCAGGGAGGCGGTGATCCGGCCGCCATACCAACCTGCCCGGGCGAGGGTATCCCGGAGGGCAGGCAATCGTTCGGGATTTGGCACCAGCATCTTGATCCGCAGGGACGTCGCTTCGGCCAACCCGACGGCTACAGCCGGATCACTGCCGATGACCAGGGCATAACCTGCCACGTTTTCAGGGGCACCGGCCAATGCCGCACTCACGATACCTTTTGCCTTTGCGTCCAATTTCACCGCCGACCCATCACTGGAAACCACTCGGGCCGGCTCCCGCTGTTTTGTGCCTGGGACAAAGCACCGAACCCGGCCATCGATGGTACTGGCAAACAACTTCTGACCCGCAACAGCCAAACCCCGGACACGCGAACCGGTCTCCGCTTGCCAGAGGATGCGTCCGTCTGATGAGTCGACCGCCACGATCCCAGTTTCGCCCCCAGCATAAAGGACATCCCCGGCCAAGACCATGGATTCCGATGCGTTGGACCGGGTCATCCAGTTGGTTTTGGCTTCGAATTTCTCGAACAGTTTGGCGGAGACTTCCGGCCATTTTTCATAATCCCGCATGGAGTATTTGAGGTTCCCGTTTTTGATCGCCTGGCCTCGCGCGCTGTCTTCACCGTATTTCGCAATCTCTTCCAACCCTGCCAAGCAAGTGGCGACCCGGTGCTTTTTGTAGGCTTCCTCGAAATCCAGGCATTCATTTTCCGACAAGGCGGGCAACTGATCCGTATCTACGCAGACCAAGTGGTAATCCGTGGAAAGCCAGGCTCGTTTCCCCTGGAACACCATCCTGCGGGCGTTGAACCAGTTGAAAAGCCTCTCCCCTTTTACCGTCCGGTTGTACTTGTCCTTCAATTCCTTGTCCGGGTCGTAGGCGAGGAGCGCGGCCTGGCCGTAGACAATGTTCCGGTTGTCCCACAGGAGGGCATACGACCCGCCATTGTGATAACGGTAGGCGTCACTCTTGACCAGGGGAAGCGGGGTGATAAAGGGCATTTCCTGGCCGTCTTCCCGGCTCCACCGGGTCGGGGCTACGCGGGAGGTGATGAAAAGGGACTTGTCGTCCGCTAGCAAGTAACCCTGTGGACTGGGGGCTTCGTTGCCACGGTCGTCGAGCATCTTCCTCCATCGCTCTTTCCCGTTTCCCGCATCCAGGGCAAAGAGATAAATCCCTTCCGAAGGGAACAATCCCGCCGCAAAATAGGCAGTGCCGACATCGACCAAAACCCCAGTCCGGACCGGCCTCCCCGAACCGATCCTCCCCTGCCCCAGAAGTTGGCCGACACCTGGTGCCGCGTCGAATTGCCAGAGGAGTTTTCCGGTGGCGGCATCCAGGCAATAGGCCTTCCCGTCGTCCGCCCCAAAGTAGGTGTGCCCTTCCCAGATCGCCGGAGCCAACCGGGGCGCGGCATCCGTAAAAAACGTCCAAAGGATTTTTCCGCTATCGGCGTCGAGGGCATAAACCCGGTTTTCGGCGGACGCAGAAAAGTAAACCCGCCCGTCCACCGAGGTCACATGGTAGGCATCGTCATAATCCACGTTGGATTTATTCTTGTAGGCACCATACCCGACCACGGGGGGCGGCCATCCCTTGACAGGAGGGAAAACAGGGTCGAACACCCAGGATTCGAGCAAAGGCAGGGACAAAGCCTCCGAAGTGACTCCTGTGCGCCCATTGTCGTGCTGGTAAGTCGGCCAGTCTGCAGCATGCAGTTGTACGCCAACCAAGAACAGGAAAAGCAGGGATCTTCGGATTGGATTCATCAATTTTCGGTACTGGGCAATAGGCTTGCCACAGAAATTTAGTTTACGATCCATTTCTACCATCAAAAACAACCTCTTCCTGATCTTTCCTATTCTATCCTGAACCAACACCTTGACCGGAGAAGTCTCCAAACGGAAGGAAAGCCGCAAGTCGTCCAAGTAAGGGAACTTCGTCATCTGCCAAGACTTGAACCACACAGACAGCACTGGGACCCTCTTCCTAATTACCTATGACCCGGGGCAGAAGAGGTGCCGGACTTGTTTCATCAACCAGTTCGACACCGTCCCAATCTACGGCATTTGGGACCAAGCAGATCCGGCGGAAGTGATCCCCATGCCACCGGCCATCCCATTGGGATTGACACGATCCTCCGGACACAGCAGAACTCGCAAACCTTGAAAACCTGGACGAAAGCTCTCTTCCTCTTGCCTGTCGCATTCGTGGCTATAGGAGGCGGATTTTTGTCTTTGTGCCACCTTTTCCAACTCGTCGGGTTGGATCCCCATCACCACGGGAGCGGGTGTATCCATTTTTGCGA
Source organism: Opitutia bacterium (assembly GCA_038125285.1). Taxonomy (GTDB): domain Bacteria; phylum Verrucomicrobiota; class Verrucomicrobiia; order Opitutales; family JABJCN01; genus JAYPDO01. Next base: position 9,530 of record JAYPDO010000073.1, on the reverse strand, counting down.
ACAAGACCATTCCGGGGAAGAACGGACTCCTTGTGACTCTGATTGCCTTCTCAAAATGCCGGATGCGGACACCCCACAAAAATTGGACAGGGTCATGCCCCCGGCTCTTTTGGAAAAATGGATACCACGGGATGCTGGTTTGGTTTGGGAAGAAGGTAAGGATGCAAATATTACAGTCTTTTGCCCCGATTTAGGGCAGGGGGACCGCGGGAGGATTGTGCCATCCCCACAAAGGACCGGCAGGTTCTTGATTTGACGTCCGGCCACTGACGCCGAATCGTTGCCCCTGGGATGAATGAGCCTGAGGGCTCCATAAACGACCCCGTCGGGCTGGCCATCCCTTTTTACATCCCTAGCCAAATGCCCACCCACCCATTCCACCCCCAACCCAATGTACAGTAAAACGACTTTCATAATCCTCCCCATTGCCTGCTTGGCCTGGCTTACCGCCTTGCCCGCCCAGCCAAAGCTGACCCTGGAACAGGCCATCCGGCAAGCCATGGGCAACAACAAGGAACTCGCCATCGCCAAGCTTGAGGTAGAGCGTGCGAAGACCCGCTTGCTCTGGAGCGGTCGCCTCCCAAACCCCGAAATGGAGGTGTCCGGGCTGGTCGACACTTTTGGCAATGGCGAAGGCGAACACAACTTCGGCGTCGCCTTCTCCCAGCGTTATCCGCACACCTCCAAACTCCAGGCAGAAAAGGACCTGAGGCTCAGCCAAGTATTCCTCGCGGAGGCGGAAGTGGAGGAACAGGCCCGGAACTTGGCCGAAAACGTAGCCAGGACCATCGTTGCCCTGGCAGCCTCTGAAAAATACATAGCGCATGGCAAGGAACATGCCGACTTGCTTTCTGTAATCGCCAAGACCCTGGAGAGCCAAGTCGGTCGGGGCGAAGCATCCCACCTGGACCTGGCCCAAGCCGTGCTCGAACTACGACATTCACAACAGAAAGCGCGGAGTTTCCAGACCGACCGGAACCAGAACCGCTTCAAACTCCAGCAGCTCCTCGGTCTTCCCCCGACGGTGGATATCGAGGTGGATTATTCCCTCGGGTTGCAGGAAGACCCGCCGCCCCAACCGATGGCTGACGAGGCAATCCTGCGCCAACGCCCGGACCATGCCATGGCCGCCCATTCGGTCAAAACCGCAGGCCATTCCCTTGCCCTTGAAAAAGCCAAGCAAAGGCAAGACCGCACATACAGTGTGTTCCTGGAGCAAGAACGCTCCATGGACGAACCTACGGGCATGGACAACAACACCTTCCTGGGCTTCGGGGTATCCATCCCCTTGCCAGTGCGGGAGAAAAACCAAGAGGGTATCGCCCTGGCGGAAAACGGGCTGGACGAAGCCGCTCTCAATGAAAAGGCAAGCCGATTCAACATCCTCTCCGAGTACAAGGCCGCCTGGCAACTCCACCAGGACAACTGGGAGACCGCCCGTGCGGCCAGCGGGGACATCCTTAACGCCGCCCGCAAGAATTATGACGCAACGCGCCTGGCCTACCTGGACGGCCAGGTCAGCCTCATCCAAGTGCAGCGGGCACAAGAACAACTCCTCGAACTAGAGCAGGATTCACTCCAGGCCATCGTCCGTTTCCACCAATCGTACGTCCAGCTCCAGAAAACCTCCGGCCAAATCTTGCCATCCAATTTGAAATGAAAACATCGATACGTCTCCCCATACTCCTAACAATCCTCGCCACCACCCGGGCTTTTGGCATCAGCAGCCAAGCCACGGACACGGTCATCCTGGATCAGACCGGCGTCGAAAACCTCCGGATCCAGTCCGTGGTCGTTAGCCAGCACACGTTCGAATCTACAGTTTATAGCCTCGGCCACTTGAAGGAAATCCCCGCAAACCGCTCAGTATTGGCATCGCGTGTAGCGGGAAGAATTGTGGAGCTGAATGCGTTCAAGGGGGACACGGTTGAAAAGGGAGAGGTCCTGGCCGTGGTCGAAAGCCGCCAGCCCGGGAACCCGCCCCCCCGGATCGAGCTGAAAGCCCCGCGTTCCGGCGTAGTTGCCAATTCCCACGTATCGCCCGGCCAACCTGTGGAGCCCGAGAACGAGTTGATGGACATAGTGGACCAAACCATGCTCTGGGCCGTCGCCCATATCCCGGAGGATGATGTCCCGGAAATCCGGGTAGGCGCGAAAGCACGCCTTTCCATCCCTGCGCTGGGGGATTTGCCGTTGGATGTGCAATTGGTGAAATACGATACCGCCGCCAACCACGATAACGGCACATTGGACGCAATCTTCGAAGTCCCCAACCTGGACGGCAGGCTCCGTCCAGGTCTCCGGGCAGAGTTCCACATCATCACCGCCCGAAGGGAAAAAGTGACGGCCATCCCGACCATGGCCATCCAGGGGTCGATGTCGAAACCGGTGGCCTTCGTCAAAGACTTCCAGCTCCCCAACGCTTTCGTCAAAGCCCCGTTGGTACTCGGGGAGAAAAACGACTCTCTCACGGAGATCCTCAAGGGCTTGTTCATCGGGGATGAGGTCATCACCCGTGGTTCCTACGCCCTGGCCAATGCCGCGCCGGGCAGCGGGATTTCACTGAAAGCCGCATTGGATGCTGCCCATGGCCATGAGCACAACGAAGACGGCTCCGAAATGACTCCTGACCAAAAGGCGGCAAGGGAAACGACGGCCAACGGCGGCGGAAACAAGGACAACGGGAACTCCGGCTTCTTGGTTCCTTTGCTGGTCGCTGGGGGCTTCGGCCTTCTGGCCATGCTCCAACTCTTTTGGAACCGCGTGAACGCAAAAAAGGAGGACGAGGAGGACTTGTGACCCCCGAGGCCTCACCCTGCCCATTGGAAAACCATAACCCAGGACTGCCATGCTCAATAAGTTGATCCGAGCTTCCCTTGCTCACAGGGCCATTGTCTTCGCGGGCGCCATGGTAGTACTCCTCTTGGGTATCCAAAAGCTCTTACGGCTACCGGTGGAAGTCTTGCCGGATCTGACCAAGCCGACCGTCACCCTCCTGACCGAAGCCCCGGGATATGCCCCAGAGGAAGTCGAGACCCTCGTCTCCATCCCCCTGGAAAACGCCCTCATGGGGGTCAGCGGGGTCACCCGCCTCAGAACCATCAACGATGTCTCCCTTTCCCTCATGTTCGTGGAATTTGATTGGGATAGCGATATCTACCAAGCCCGCCAATTTGTCCAGGAACGGCTGGCCGGGGTATCCGAGAAGCTGCCCGACGGGGTCACGCCCTTCATGACACCCGTCGCTTCCCTCATGGGGGAAATCCTTTTCATCGGGATCACGGACCCAACAGGTAAAACCACACCGCGCGAACTCAGGACCCTGGCGGACTGGACCGTCGCCCGCCGGATCAAATCCATCCCGGGAGTCGCAGAAGTACTGGCCATGGGCGGGGGCGTCAAACAAATGGAAATCCAGCCCATCCCCCTGGCGATGGCCAACTACGGGGTCACCTTTGAACAAATCCGCGCGGCCGCCGCCCAATCCACAGGCAACACGACCGGCGGCTTCCTCACCGAAACCGCCAAGGAAATCATGGTGAGGAACCTCGCCATGACCACAGACCCAAATACCATCGGCCAGACTATCCTGGCCACAGTGGACGGAAGGCCGGTCAGGATTTCCGATGTCGCAAAAATTACTTGGGGCACGGAGCCGATGCGGGGGGACGCTGCCATCGGGAGCCGACATTCCTCCCTTGGCCCAAAGGGTCACAGGGGGATCATCCTGACCGTAACCAAATCCCCTGGGTTCGACACGATCCGCCTTACCAAGCAAGTGGAAGCCGTGATGGGGGAATTGGAAGCCAGCCTCCCGGAAGGGGTGGAAATGTACCCCGTCTACCGGCAGGCCGACTACATTGGGCTGGCCATCGGGAACCTGGAGGAAGCCCTTCGGGACGGGGCATTCATGGTCGCGGTCATCCTCTTCCTCTTCCTCTTGAATTTCCGGGTCACGTTCATCACCTTGACCGCGATCCCGCTCTCCTTGGCCGTCACCATCCTCGTCTTCGACGCCTGGGGGCTGACGGTCAACTCCATGACCTTGGGCGGCTTGGCCGTGGCGATCGGGATGGTTGTGGACGACGCCATTGTGGACGTGGAGAACGTGTTCCGGAGGCTCCGGGAAAACGCATCGAGGGAAGTACCCCGCCACAAGCTCAAAGTCATCGCCGAGGCTTCGTCGGAAGTCCGCTCCTCCATCTTTTATGCGACCGTCCTGGTCATCCTTGTCTTCATCCCCCTGCTCGGGCTTACCGGGGTCGCCGGACGGCTCTTTTCGCCGATCGCGATGGCGACGATCATCAGCATGGCCGCGTCCTTCCTGGTCTCCCTCACCGTAATCCCCGTCCTTTGTTCCGTCCTGCTCAACCCTGCGCCTGGAAAAGTACACAAAGACTCCCCGCCCGCCCGCATCCTGAAAACCCTTTTCACCCGTACCTGGCTCCGCCTTGCCATCGGCCAGCCTTTCCTGGTCTTGGCCCTGGTGCTTTGCCTCTCCGGCTATTCCATTTACGAAGCCATGCAAATGGGAGGCAACTTCCTGCCCGCCTTCCGCGAGCCTTCCGCCGTCGTAGCGACAACGGCCGCCCCCGGCACATCCCTCCCACAAACCACAGAACTGGCCGACGCCGCGCTAGACCGCCTGCTTGAAATCCCCGAAGTCAAGACCGCAGGGTACCGTGCCGGGAGGGCGGAACGGGGGGACCATGTCGTGCCGGTTTCGACAGCCGAGTTCGAGGTGGAATTTGACGGCCATTCAGGCCGGGGCAGGCAAGCGGTCCTGGACGACATCCGACATACGATGAAGGGCATCCCCGGGACATTCAGTGCCATGAGTAGCCCCCTGGCAGACAGGATTGGCCACATGCTCAGCGGGGTCTCCGCAAAAGTGGCCGTCAAAGTGTACGGGGACGACCTGGACGAACTGGGCCGCATCGGGAACGAAATCGTAGAAATTGCTAGGAAAATCCCCGGCCTCGAAGAAGCCAGGGGGGAGCAACAAGCGCCCGTCCCCCAGCTCCGGATCGAACTTGACCACACCCGCGCGGTAGCTTGGGGGATTACCCCCGGCGGGCTCAACCACCAATTGGCCATTCTCATTGGAGGGGAAAACGTCTCTGAAATTTATGAAGACGGCAAGGTGTTTAACCTCGTCCTTAGGCTACCCGAAAAGCTCCGGGAGGATCCTGAAAAACTACGGGACCTCTACATCGACACGCCTTCGGGACAGTACATCCCCCTGCACCGGGTCGCCCATGTTCGGTATGCCACAGGCCCGAACGCCATCATGCGAGAAAACACCAACCGCCGCTATGTCGTCTCCATCAACCCGACTTCCAATGACCTCAACGCCCTAGTCAAAAAACTAGAGCAGGACGTAAGGGAAAAAGTCGTGCTACCCGAGGGATATTCCCTCGCGTTCGAAGGCGAATACCAAGCCCAACTCGAAGCCAAATACCGCATTCTGGCCATTTCCGCCGTGATCCTGGCCATCACCGCGGTGTTGCTCTACAGCTACTTCCGGAGCATCCCCCTGGTCTTGCTGGTACTTGCCAACCTCCCCATCTCCCTGGTCGGTGGCATCCTGCTGACCCGATGGACGTTGGACAACATCAGCATCGCCACCCTGGTCGGCTTCATCGCCATCTCCGGCATCTCCGCCCGGAACACCATCATGCTCCTCTCCCACTACCTACACCTCCTCTGGCACGAAGGGGAATCCTTTGACAAAAAGATGGTCATCCGTGGCACCCAGGAACGCCTCATCCCCATCCTGATGACTGCCCTGGCCGCGGGGATCGCCCTGGTCCCCTTGGTCTTTGCAGCCCAAGAACCCGGCAAGGAAATCCTCAACCCGGTGGCCATCGTCATTGTCGGCGGCCTCTTCAGCTCCACCTTGCTCGGCCTCCTTCTCACACCGGCAATGTTCTACGCTTTTTGCAGGAAGACCGTACGCAGGATCCGTTGCGCCGACTGGGAATGAGCCACCCGAACGCCCCCCTTTCCACCAATCCAACCCACTCCAAAATACCATGAAAAACGCACAAACCATATTAGCCGTTACCGCGGCTCTCCTCTTCGCCGCAGGATGTTCGGAGTCCGGCCATGAACATGGCGATGACCACGGCCACGACCACCCGCATCCTCATACCCACGACCATGGCGATGGCCACGCTCATACCCACGAAAAGAAGACTCCCGGCCCCAACGGCGGCAGGATCGTCGAAACGGTGGAACCGCACCTCGAGTTCCTCGTCATGGAAGACCGCAAAATCCAAATCACCGCCCTGGACTCCAATTCCAAGGCCGTACCAGTCGGCGGGCAAATCGTTACCCTTACTGGCGGTGACCGCGCCAACCCCGTTTACCTGGCCTTCGCTAAGCAAGGGAATGTCCTGGTATCCGACAAAGCTATGCCCGAAGGGGACAAACTCCCGGTCATCCTAAATATCCAGGCCACCCCGGATGCCGCGCCCGTCGTGGAAAAGTTCGTCCTGGACATGGGCAAATGTCCGGAATGTGACCTCAAGGAATACGCCTGCATTTGTATCATCGACCACCATCATTGAACCATGGGGAGAGGGGTCTGTTCGCTTCAACAGCCAATCATTCCCTAACGATCAGAAAATATTCTCCACTAAAACATGGCATGGAAAGACCGTGTTTAAGGAGAAAATATCGTAAAAAACCATCTGCGGATTGGTATTAGCCATGGGAATAGCATCCTCTGGAAAACCGGAAAACCTGCCACCTAGGCTGCCCGCATCCATATGGACGAAAGGCCAACACATGAAATTAGTCCCTCCCCTCCTACTTCCTTTCCTGACCATCCATCTGGCAGCAGGGCTCAAGCCAGTCGCACCGGATTACCCGGTAATCCCTGCAAAACGAGTGCCCCCCGGCATGGTCTACGTGCCTGGCGGCGAGTTCTACCGAGGGACCAAGCCACTCCCACCGGCGGAACACGATTCACTGCCCATCCGGCTTATCTCAGTCAACCCCTTCTTCATGGATGCCACGGAGGTCACCAATGCCCAGTTTGCGAAGTTCGTTAAAGAGACTGGCTACGTGACCATCGCAGAGATCAAGCCCAAACCCGAAGACTTCCCAGAAGAGCAACGCGAGTTCCTCAAGCCCGAGTTGCTGGTGCCCGGATCAGTCGTCTTCACCCCGGCCAAGGGGGAAGTTCAAAAATGGGTGCCCGGCAGCCATTTGCAATGGTGGCGCTACGAACCTGGGGCCAACTGGAGGCACCCCTACGGCGCGGATTCCAACATCGAAGGGAAGGATGACCATCCAGTAGTCCATGTCGCATGGAAAGACGCCATGGCTTACTGCAAATGGGCAGGCAAACGCCTCCCTACCGAAGCGGAGTGGGAATGTGCTGCACGAGGCGGCCTGGCCGGGCAACTCCACATCTGGGGTCCGGAAAAGACACCCGGCGGGGTACACCAGGCCAACACCTTCCAAGGCAGCTTCCCGGTCAGTAACAATAAGGAAGACGGCTGGAACCTTTCCTGCCCGGTCAAATCCTACCCACCCAATCCCTACGGACTCTACGAAATGTCCGGGAATGTCTGGGAATGGTGCCTGGACTGGTACCGCCCGGACTACTATGCCGTCGCACCCGACAAAAACCCACTGGGACCCGAAGACAGTTTCGACCCGCTCGAGCAAGGCGTCCCCAAGCGGGTCAGCCGCGGCGGCTCCTTCCTATGCAGCGACGAATATTGCATAAACTACCGCGTGGGAAACCGTGGCCGCTCCGACCCCATGACCGGCCTCAACCACACCGGCTTCCGATGCGTCCGCCCGGTCGGAAAGGACACCGTGCCGGTAGAAAAGGGCGGGATACCGGGTAAGTAGCGGAGATTACCCAATCGAAAAAGGTACGGTAAGAGGTAGGGCTGGATTGCCGAGGCCAGCCGTCAATATTGCAACAACAAGGCATACCTGGAACAAGGCGGCGTCACGCCGCAGCACTCCAAAGGGCTACTTCTGGCGCTTCTTGCGCCACTCGTTGAGTTCCCAGGGATCCTCCGGCGGAGTGTTCTTCTTCGGGCCTTCGCCGCGGCTGGAGAAAACAGGCGTGTCGTCATCGTCCTCCACATCCTCACCCGAGAAAAAGGCCTTCCATGCAAAAAATCCCCCGCCTCCTAACAGCGCCAGGACCACGACCCCAATGATAGCCGGTACAAGCCCCCCCTTCTTGGCTGCCTTTTCCGCCGCAAGGACATCCTTCTTTTTACGACGTTTCCTAGGTGCGTCCCCGACTTCTTTGGTTTCCGCTTCCTCCTCTTCCTCGCCACCCTTCTTTTTCTTCTTATTCCCGTCCTTGTCTTTCCCTCCGGAATCTTCCCGTTCCGGCAGTTGCTTCCCCCCGGCGACTTTCACCCTTGGCTTCTTGATCCCTTCCACATCCTGTACTGTTGCCCAATCGTCCCAACCTTCCATCCATGCCGGGGTTTCCAGGGGGACGACCCCTTGGTTTACCATCCCTTGGAGCTGTGCGACCGGGAAGGGTCCCTTCTGCTTCCCGTTCTGTTCGATGTAAACGCCACCAGCCTTGGCGGCAGGTTTCGGGGCATCCTGGATCCCCGGCACATCGGCCATGTAGATCCAATCCTCACAGCCCTCGTACCAAGCATAGTCCTCCAGGGTAAAGGTACCGTTCGCTACTTGGCGCTGGAGTTCCTCCAAGGAAAAGGGACCATAATCCTGGCCGTCTTTGTTGGCAGTGATCTGCATTCAGCCTTGTAAATGGGCTATCGTTGCAACCGAAGGCTGGAAAGGTTAAACCGTTGCCAATATCGGACGTCCTTCTTTGTCGGTGAACTTTCCTTGGGCGAGCTTGATCCAGTCGATTAGGATCCAGATGCCTAAACCACCGAAAGTAATCAGTTGGACGATCCCAAGGACGACCTTGCCGGTAAGGAACCTGTGGATGCCAGGGATAGGTACGAAGTGCATGATCAAAAGGATGGTGCCAAGTTTCTTGTCGCTCATTCCTTCTTGTGGGGCCATGGCAACCACCCTGCCCTGCTTATCTTTAAATTTACCGAGCAAGATCATGATGATGTCGATCAAAAGCCAGATGAAACAACCACCGCCTGTGAGTAGCATGAGTACTCCGGACAAGGCCTTGCCATTGACGAAACGGTGTACACCGGCCCAGCCCAAGAAACAGGCAAGGATGTAAGTCATGGTAAAACTGGTTTCGCTGAGTTCCCCGTCCGACAATTCCGCCGCAGGTGTCGCCGCTTTATTGGCAGCAACTTTCTTCGCTGCACCCTTGGCCGCGCTTTTCGCGGCGACGCCGGATCCCGCTTGATCCGCTTCAGGTGCCGCGCCTTTTTGAGCAAAACCGCCCTTTTTGACCATGCCGCCACCCATGCCGCCTTTTTTAGCCATTCCGCCCCCTAGGCCTTTCTTGGCCATGCCGCCACCAACCGGCGGAGCATCACCCCCTCCAACGGCCTTTTTCATCCCCAAACCGGCTTTTTTGGCAAACCCGGCCTTGCCCCCAC
>JAYPDO010000072.1:0-20438 GCA_038125285.1 Opitutia bacterium | reverse complement strand
GGTTCGGGAAGCAATGACGGGATTTACACCCTGGATCCGGAAATCCACCAGGAAAAACACAAACTTACCCTCCTCCAGACCCTAGTTACCGAGTCTGCCGGCTTGGAAATTACAGTTGGCCTGGATACGGACCAAGACGGCCTGACCGATGTGCAAGAATACCACCTCAAGGATCGTGACCCCTATGCCGACGACAGCAATTATGCCCCGGTTACCTTGACCGACAACCGTCTTGTCTCCTCCTGGTCCAACCCGGTGTCAGGCAGCGACATCAGTTTCCATGTGACCACGGATTCCCTCTATCAAATCCGTACAGCGGGCACTAGCCTTGCTTCCTTTGGCGGGCAGCTCTATCTGGTAGTTTCAGGCTCCCAATACAACGACGGGTATTACACAATCGTGAGTGTGGATCCCTCCGGCCAGACCATGACTGTGCAGGAGCACGTGGTTGACGAGGACGAAGGCCCGGAAATCACCCTTGATGTCAATGCCCGCGAATTGGCATTCCAAGGCTTCTTCTCCTATCCCGATTTGGATGACACCGACAGTGACGGGGAAACGGACGGTGACGAAGTTCAGGGTCTTTTTGGCGGCAGCAACCCCAGGGATCCGGCCAGCAAAATTTCTTCCCTCACTGGTAAATTCCTCTACGACGGCCTTGAGCAAGGCACCTACTACCTGGTTCTTACTGCCTACCCGGAGAACAATGCCCAGTCCCTGACCGACGTTAGTTTTGATGCCACGGCCAATGTCCTTCGTTCCGCCTCCGGATCCTTTCCCAGCCTTACCGGTTGGTCAGCTATCTCCGTCTTTGGTTCCAGCTTGAATGACGGGATCCACCAAATCGACTTCAGCCAACAACCAACCGCCTCCGAGATCAAGGTGGAGGGCAGCCTCCTGCAAGAAGCCGCCGGAGCCGGTATACGGGTAGCCGCCGCAGGGCAAAACGACCTCAGTTTTGAGTCGGCCAGCCGCAGGATCCGCACTGCCAACGGCCACTTTGGAGGCAGTCCCTACACTAGCTTCCAAAAGTGGGATATCTTTTCCATTTTTGGTTCCCAGGAAAATGATGGCGTGTACACGGTTGTCAGCGTTTCGGCCGATGCGATCACAGTCAAGGAAAGCCTTACCGACGAGCCTGCCGGCGCCACAGTATTCTTCCGTCGCGATCCCCAACGCCTCCAAGTTGCTGGCCGGGGTACCAATGGTGACGCCTATGTTGTGCAAGGCATACCGACCCACTTGCGCTACACCATTTCCGGTTTCCTCGATGTGAACGGGAATGGCGAACTGGATCGCCTGATTGACCCACAAGCCCACTTCTTGGGAGGCGGCACTATGCCCGGCTACAACTTTAACGACCTCAGTATCGACCTGCCATTGAAGGATCCCGAAGGGCATAATGTCCGCATCCTTGATGTCAGTCCAGATCCTTCCGGCCCGTTTGCCAGGCAAATCACCTGGCGCAGCATCCCAGGCAAAACTTACCGTGTACGTTACAGCCTTGAATCCCCCGCCGGACCCTACTTTAACTACGTGTTGGGTAGCGGCGGCTTGCCCAAAGACATTTTTGGATATGCAGGGGAGGACAGTACTTCCCTCATCCATTTTGCAACTTCCATGAACACATACTACCGGGTGGAAGTGAAAACCGGCGACCCTGTCCAGATCCTCAGCACGAACATCTCCTTCAACTCCAACACCCGGGCGATCCTTTCCTCTGCGGCGAATTTCCCCCGTTTCCTTCCTGGCCAAAGGATCTTTATAGTCGGCTCCGCCTCCAATGATGGCGCCTACACCGTCTCATGGGATGTAGAGGCATCCGCTTCCCAAGTAGTCGTTGAGGAAAGCCTTGCTGACGAGGCTGCGGGTGCCTCCATCACCTTCAGTTCCCCAGGTGCACACCTTTCCGAGCTGGATTCTGATTCGGACGGCCTGACCGATTATTATGAAGAAGTCCTGGGTCTGGATCCTGCCAATCCGGACACCGACGAGGACGAATTGCCAGACGGCTGGGAAGTCCTGACCGGACTCACGGTCTATGCCCGCGACATTAGCTTCTCTGCAGGCAAGATCCACTCGATTGCGGGGATTGAAGCTAGGGAGGTGAATGATGTTTCCTTCCTTGCCAGCACGAAGACCATCAATTCGACTTCCGGCAAGTTCCCGGTCAACCCAGGATTTATCCCCGGCCAAGAAATCAAAATTACCGGATCCGGTCGGAATAATGGTGTTTACACCGTGCAATCCGCCAACGCTTTCTCGATCGTCGTATCCGGTAATTTGGTGGACGAAGAGAAAGGTAGGAACGTGACACTGGCCTCTGTTGGCGGCACCAACCTTGCGGCTTTCCCCTCCGGGGCGACCATCCAAGTCAAGAACTCCACTTCCAATTCCGGGAGCTTCATCATTACCGAAACCCCAAAGTCCTATGTATTGGATGTTACTGGCTCCCTCGTCACCGAAACAGCGGATCTGATTGGCAACCCCCACCGCTGGATCACCCTGTTTGCCAACGAGACCGAAGGGGATCCTGACGAGGACCTGTTGTCCAACCGCGAAGAATTCTTAGGTGCCGACGGCGTGGCCTCCGAATTCAATGACCATTTGTTGGGCGGCCGCCTTTTCGACGGTGACTGGACCGATCCTGGTAATGCCGATACTGACGGTGACACGATATTCGATGGTTGGGAAATTCGTTTCGGGCTCAATCCCAACGAAAGCAATGGGTTGACCGGTTCGGACATCGGTTTCCGTGGCAATGTTGCCCGGTCCGTTTCCAGCCGCACTATCAAATCCACTAGCATCAGCTTCGAGGCTGCGACTAGCCGTATCAAATCTGTCGCCAACGAATTCCTTCCATTCCGGCAATTCCGCCAAATCACCGTGCAGGGCACCAATTTCAACAACGGCACTTATACCATTTCCAATGTTGGTCCAGTAGGGGAGTACCTGGAAATTTTCGGGACTTTGGTTGATGAGACCGAAGGGCGGCCAGTAACCATTATGGGGGATATCGAAGTCCTGGGCAATGATGTGACCTTCACCGGCAACTCCCTTCGGTCCAGCCCGACATCGGTCATTGGAAATGACATCTACCTCCTAGGCCCGGGTGACATTTGGTCTTATGAAGGCTTTAGCTGGTTCGGCTATGACCTCACCTTTGTATCGAACACGATCAACAGCCATATGAACCAGACCACCGGTCCCCGCCAGAACGACATCTCCTTCGACGGACCAACCCGTGAGATCCGTTCCAATAGTGGCATTTTCCCCCAATTCTTTGCCGTAGGGTACCAGATCCAGGTGGCGGGTTCCCAGAATAATAACGGGTTGTTCACCATCGAGTCCATCCCCAATCCCGGCTCCACCATCAGGGTATTCGAAGCTTTGCAAACCGAAGGCCGCCAAGGAGCCAACAACCAGCCCAAAGTCGTGACGATCGATGCCGTTGGCGGAACCGACCTGTCCATCTGGACCCCGGGCTATAGCATCCAGGTCTCCGGAACAATTTTCAACGATGGTATCTACCGCATCACCGGTGCCCCGACCACGAACCAACTTGATGTGACTTCCCTGTTCTGGCCTGAGCCCAGCGGTAATTTTGTCGAGCTTACCTACGCGAACACCACGGATTTCAGCAACTTCCGCCCAGGCCGGGAGATCCTCGTCTCTGGTGCTGGCGTTGATGACGGGCGCCACAGGATATCCATTTCTTCCATCGTCGCCCCTAACCATATTTCACTGGATACCACCTATTCGACGGTCACTGGTGCCCCACCTAACGCCCTCAGCCTCATTTCCATCCAAAATGCAGACTACACGGATCTCTCCGTATTTGGCCGCGGCCAAAAAATCGTGGTTTTCGGCACCCTCCTCAATGACGGGGTTTACACGGTCAGCACCGATGTGGCCCCGCTTCGCAACGACTTGAAATTGGTCGAAGCCCTGGCCTTCGAGCCTGCGGGACAAGATTTTGAAATATACCAACAAGGCAATACCCTGCTTGATGCCTTCAACGATGGGGAAACAGTCCTTGTCTCCGGATCCATCCTTAACGACGGGACCTACACGATAGCGAACCAAGGGGTATCGACCTCCGCCCTCACTTTCCAAAATGCCCTGTTCCAGACCGAAAGCGCAGGTTCGCAGATCTCCATCTCCAAAGACTTGGACGGGGACGGCTTGGCCGACTTGATCGAACACGAGTACAACTCCAACCCCAACCTGCCCGACACGGACTCCGATGGCGAGCTTGACCTGGCCGAAACCAAAGGCTTGCTTGGAGGCAGCGACCCTACGGACGCCAAATCCGTACTCCGTTCCATCAATGGTACAGTTTCCTACACAGGTTCGGAATCCGGAGATGTGTTCATCCTCGTGGAAGAACAGGAGCGTACATTCAGCCTTACCGATTTATATTTCACGAGGCTGGACCGCTCCATCCGCTCCGCAAGCGGCAAACTGCCCTACTTGACCCGGGGCCGCAAGATCCGCATTTCCAATACAGCCTCCGGGCTCAACGACCGCATCTTCACGGTCACGAAAATCATCGCATCCAAATACGCAGTCCAAGTCATGGAGGACGTGCGTGACGAGGGGTTGCCCGATGTGAACCTGGACGGTGTGAGCGACGGAGTGACCGGGAACCTGGGGATTGTCCCCGAAGACCCGATCCAAGTGAAGCTGCCCGCCGGCGAGCGTTCCTTCTCTATCGACGGGCTGTCCTCCAACCTCGAGATCTCCATTTCCGCCTTCATGGATGCCAACAACAACTTAGTCCTCGATAAATTCGCTGACCCGAATGGGAGCTACAACGACGGCGACCCTTTCCAAGTTGGATCTTCCGGCCGCTTCAACCTGAACTTGGACTTGGAGCAAACCAGCTTGGCTATCAACGACATCCAGTCCCGTGTCGACCCCGTCGGGGCAGGGCATTACGTCACCATCACGTGGAACAGCATACCGGACAAACAGTACCGTCTGCTTTACTCACTGGATTCCCCTGCGGGTCCTTATGCAAACTATGTCGCCAATGCCGACGGCACTCCTGTCCTGGTTTCCGGAAGGGACGGCCTGAGCGTAACCTCGATCGTCCATTTTACCTTGCAAGTCCCCATCTGGTACCGGGTGGAAATGTTGTCGCCGACAGGGGAGGGGATCTCCGAGACCGATACGGACGGGGACGGCTTGACCGACTACTACGACAATGCCCTCCACCTGGATCCGGAAAATCCCGATGTAGATGATGACGGCATGCCGGATGGATGGGAGATCCTTACCGGCCTTACCGCCTACGGGAATGATATCACCCTGGATGGTAACTCCGGCACCGTTCGGTCGGTCTACGGCCTGGAGTTGGCAAACTCCACATCCATAACCTTCAATGCCAGTGCCAGCCTGATTTTCCTCTCTTCAGGGACATTCCCCAAATTCATCCCCGGCCAGAAAATCCGGATTTCCGGATCCAAAGTGAACGACGGCGAGCATATCATCTCCGACGCCTCGGATACAGTTCTGACCATGAGCACTAAGATCCGGAATGAAATCCCTGGGTCATCCGTTACCCTTAGCAGCATCGGTGGGACCAACCTGTCCATCTTTGGCGACGGTAGTGGTTTGGTCATCAAGGGTACTACAAACGCCCAGTTCGATGGGTTCTATCTTGTCACGGGAACCCCTTCCAGTAACGAAAGCGAAATTTCCGTCACGCAGGTCGATGGCACGGATCCCTTGTTCAAGGATGGCTCGGGTCAAGCTGCGGGTAACTGGCTCACGCTCTACAGTGATGACGCCTCTGGCAATCCGGATGGTGACGGTTGGGAAGAAGAAGACGGCCAGGGCAACTTGGTGTGGCACGACTACACAAACTTGGAAGAGTACCTCGGTGCCGACGCAGAAGTCTCCTTCTTCTCTAAAGACCTCCAAGGGGATCGTGTATTCACCGGGGACTGGACGCACCCCCTCCTGGAGGACACGGACAAAGACCGGATACCAGATGGTTGGGAGTTGAAATACGGGTTGGATCCGAGCGCCCTTAACGGCCTTTCCGGTGACGACCTCGGGTTTTTCAACGGTAAGATCCGCTCCGTTGCATCCTTGGCCGTCAGTGGCCGGGACATCAGCTTTGACTCCACGAACCGCCGGATCGTTTCCCTTTCCAACGCCTTCCTTCCCTTTTATAATGTGCGATGGATTTCGGTCACGGGCACAAATTTCAACAATGGTGTCTATGAAATCGGCTCCGTCTCCCAATTCGGCGAATACATCCAGTTGGCGCCTGGTTACACCTTGGTCGACGAACTCAAGGGCGGCGAATTCAAGGTCAGTGCGGACCGGGCGATCTCCGGTGACGACCTCCACTTGATCGGAAATACGATCCGTTCCGTCCGTACATTCGTAACGGGCAGTGACATTTTCTTCGACCAAGCCGGTTTCATCCGGAGTTTAGCGGACAAAATCGCCACCGGCTCCGACATCCGTTTCATCAATAACGAAATCCGTTCCCATTTCGGCCTCAGTACTGGCGTACAGCAGAACGAATTTTCCTTTGCCGCCGCCACGAACCAGATCTCCTCCTTCACTGCGAAATTCCCGGATTTCATTGTTGGACAGCAAATATTGGTAACAGGATCTAATTTAAATGACGGGATACACACCATTTCTTCTATCATCACCCCCGGAGCGGTCATTGAGGTAACCGGTCCATTATTTGACGAAACCCGCCTCAACCCGCCCCAAGGCGGTAATCCCGGACCCGCCAAAAATATCGAGGTCAGTAGTATCGGCGGTACAGACCTTTCAGGTTTCCCCGCCAGCTTCCCAGTACAAGTCCAGAACTCGCAGTTCAACGACGGGGTGTACATACTCGTCGCCAATTCCTCCCCGAGCCGGATGCAGTTTATTTCCGCCCTCCTGAACGAGTCTGCATCCGCCACCGTCACCCTTTCTGTACTAGGTGCCTCGGACTTGTCCCGTTTCAAACTTGGCCAGGACATCGTCGTCACAGGTTCTACCTATAACAACGGGACTTACAAAGTTTCCCGCTCCTTCTTCACCACCCCCAGCCGGATCGCCCTGGAATTCGATCCCCTGAGGCCGACCCAACTGGTCGCCGAACCGGCTTCCATGGCCAGGGCACCTACCGTCTCCGCTGCCAAAAGTACTGATCTTTCCATTTTTACCAAGGGCGGGAAAATCCGGGTCTCAGGAAGCACGCTCAACCGGAGCGTCTACTCGATAAACCCCTTTGTTGACCCAACACCTGACGAAATCCAGATCCAGGAGTCCTTCCTCGAAGAATTGCCTGGCACCCAATTTGAATTGGTCCAAGACGGGGATACCGACCTTTCCGGGTTTTCTTCCAGTGACACGATCCTTGTCACCGGCTCCCTCCGCAATGACGGGGTGTACCAAATCTCTTTCGGCGGGGTAAAGCAAAACTCCTTGGATTTCCAAAGCGCCCTTTTCCTCCGTGAACCCGCTGCTGCCCAGCTATCCCTTTCTAAGGACTTCGACGGTGATGGCTTGGCCGACGTCCTTGAATACCAGCACCTCACCGACCCCTCCAAGGCGGATACCGATGGTGACGGCGACCACGATGTCGAGGAAGTCAACGGGCTGTTTGGCGGGAGTAACCCCCTTGATGCGAATTCTGTCCTCAGTGCCATTAACGGAACCTTGAATTATAGCGGGCAGGATAACGGCACCTACTTCCTCGTGATCACGGCCAAACCCGTTGAAACGCCCCTTACCTTTAACCGAGCTGCCGGCACGATCTATTCCCCTCAAGGCAAGCTCCCGAAATTTGCCATCGGGGATGTGTTCCGCGTCACTGGCACCAAAGACAGGGACAATGATGGGGAAGGGGACAACGACGGTACCTTCAAGGTTCGTGAAGTCATCCTCGAAGGCTCATCCCTTAAAGTCGAAGAGCCCCTGCTGGACGAAACAGCTGACCAGGATGTCACCCTATCCCCCTTCGATCCCTACCATTTGCCCTTGCCTCGTAACGAGCGGGGTTTCTCCGTCAACAACCTGCCTTCGGACGTCGAACTCAAGATCGAAGCCTTCCTTGACACGGACGGTGACTCTAGCCGGGACCAATATTCCGACCCCTATGCGGCTTATGCAAATGGGGAATACCAAGTCGTCGGGCGTGGAGGTTTGTTCAATTTGGTTATGGACCTGCAACTTCCGCCCCTTGTCATTTCCTCCATCCGCACGGACCGGGTGGAAAATGGTTATGACCACACGCTCTCCTGGGCGAGTGTCCCCGGTAAGACATACCGTGTGCGCTACTCCACCAATTCCCCTGCCGGGCCGTTCGACCATTACGTCACATCCCGTACCCAACTCCCTGTCCTTGTCCCCGGCAAAGCCGCCGGAGAAGAAACCGGCCTCATCCATTTTGCAGATACCAAGGAAATCTTCTATCGCGTCGAAATGCTGGGGGCGAACAATTCCGTGACCCTTGACCAGGACTCAGACGGGGACGGCCTTTCCGATTTCTATGAAGAACGGATGGGCATGGATTCAGGGAGCGAAGATGTTGACCAGGACGGGTTGCCGGACGGTTGGGAGGTCATGGTACACATCACTGCCTATGGCAGCGACATCCAGTTTACTGGGGACACGATCCGCTCCGTAGGGGGGCTTGTATCCGTACTCTCCGATGTCCAGTTTGATGCCAACAGCGATACGTTGACCACTACTTCCGGAGGAACCTTCCCTCCCTTCATCGCCGGTCAGAAAATTAAGATCGAAGGCTCCGGCAAGAATGACGGGATCCATACCCTTGTCAGCTCACTGGCTCCGTCGTCAACCAGCCTGGCGGTCGAAGGCGGCCTGGAGAACGAAGTCCCGGGCGCAACAATCACCATTTCCAGCGTGGGGGGGACAGACCTTTCCGTTTATCCCGCTGGAAGCCGCCTTACCGTCAAAGGTTCCAAACTCGGCAACGACAACCTTTACCTCGTTTCCGGCACTCCTTTCACATATATGCTCACGGTCACGGACTTGGACGGTAACCCGGCCGTTTTCGTCGACGAATCGCCCGACATGTATGACGAGGCCACCGATGGGGCCTACGACCCGCTGTCCCCCTACTTCATCACCCTGTTCGCGCCTGACGAATCCGTGGATGCCGACAACGACGGTCTGGACAACATGCAGGAATTCCTCGGTGCTGATAAAAAGGTCTCTTCCTTCGACATCACCTTGGTCGGCACCCGTGTCTATGACGGGGATTACACCAATGCCTCCCTGGTCGATACTGACGGGGACACCATAGCCGACGGATGGGAGACCAAATTCGGGCTCAACCCCAATGGTGTTAACGGCGTGGTCGGCCGTGACCTCTCTTTCCGTGACCAATCCGTCCGCTCGGTGAACACCCTTTCCGTCCAGGGTCGTGACATTTCGTTCGATACGATCGAGAACAAGATCCATGGCCTTACCACTACCTTCGGACTGCTCCAGCATGCCCGGCAAATCAAAATCTCCGGATCCGCCTTCAACAACGGGAGCTACCTCGTTGACCAGGTGGATTCCAATGGGGCTTTTATCACCGTCCATTCCTCTACACCCCTCGTGGCGGATGAGCGCATCGGGCGCTTGGTCGGCATTTCCACGGACCGTGAAATCCTCGCTAACGATATCTCCTTCAGCACATTCTCTGTCCGGTCTCAAAGGACCCAAGTGGTCAACAAGGACATTCATTTCGACCACCTTACCGCCCAGATCCGGAACCTCAGCAATGTCGTGATCCAAGGCAACGACATCCAGTTCAACGGCAAAAACATCCAAAGCCACAATGGGCTGACCACAGGAGCTGCTGTCGACGATATCTCCTTTGATTCCTCCACCAGCCAGATCCGTTCGGCCAACGGTGTCCTGCCCAGCTTCATTCCAGGCTTCCAAATACAAGTCCTCGGCTCGGTTTCCAACAACGGCGTTTTCACGGTGGACAATGTTATCGACCCCGGCCGTGCCGTATCCGTCCTGGAAAACTTGACGGACGAAGCTGCCAGCATCCCTGCCCCTCCTGGGCAACCTGCCACCCCGAAGACTGTGACTGTCCAGTCGATCGGCGGGACTAACTTGTCCCAGATCCCTGCTGGGTTCGTGATCAATATTTCCGGCTCCCAGCTCAACAACCGAAACATCCAGATCGCCCTTTCCTCAAGCAGCAGGCTCACTGCTTACGAAGGGCTGGCTACTGAAGCCGCCGGTGCCAACGTCCGGATCGTTCTCGCGACCCCCAGCAATTTCAGCCAATTCCGCCCTGGCCAGGAAGTTACGATCACCGGCTCAAGGGACAACAATGCGACCTACCGCATTTTCAGCGTGCTGCCCCACGCCATGGAGGTTGTATTCGACCCGACCCTCCCTTCGCCGATCGTTGACGAGCCCCCCAGTATCAACAGCACCACATCCATCGCGACGACCGTCTTCTCCAACCTCTCCATATTCGACAAAGGCAAGCAACTCCGGGTCGAAGGTTCGGCCTCCAACAGCGGTACTTTCCATATCAATCCCTTCTTCGAGCCCATTGCCCAGGAACTCCAAGTCCAGGAAAGTTTAGTGACCGAGGCATTAGGAGCCGATTTGGCTTTGTTCGAAATCGGTTCCACGGATCTTTCAGGCTTTACCGAAGGTGACTCTGTACTCGTTACGGGCACCAACTTCAATGACGGCGTTTACCAAATCCGCCAAAACGGGGTGCAACCGCATACCCTGGAGTTCTACACCAGCACGACGTTCACCGCCTTCTCCACAGAAACGGCAGGGGAGGCTGTGACCATCTCCAAGGACAATGATTCCGACGGCCTCGCCGATGTGGACGAATACATTTTCAAAACCAACCCCACAATCGCGGATTCCGATAACGACGGCGATTCCGACTTGGCCGAAGTCCGTGCCCGGTTCCTCGGCGGGGATCCTAAGGTGCCCGGCTCCTCCCTTACCTCCATTAGCGGCAATATCATTTACAATGGCACCGAGTCAGGGACGATCTACGTCCAAGTCTCTGAACAGCAACAATCCGTCACCCTTAATGGCACTCTTACTTTCGATGCCTTTACCCGTACCCTTTCAACCTCGATAACTGGCGAGTTGCCCTACCTGACCCCTGGCAGGATGGTCTGGTTTGCCACCGGTGGCGCCAATGACGGAACCGACGGTTTGGACGAAGGTTCGGAGCCGGACAAAGTTTTCACCATTTCCGGGATAGACGAACTAAATTCCAAAATCGAATTTGCCGAGACCCCCGATGACGCGACTTTCCCAGGCGGGGTAACCCTCTACATCATGCCGACGGAAGAGCCGGAGACCCTGGCCCTTGGCCAAGGGGAGCTCAGTTATATCATGCAGGACATCCCGTCCGGTCCCGCCAACCGGAGGAAGCAGGTCACGATTACTGCCTACATGGACGTTAATGCAAACGGTTCCTATGACCATTACATCGACCCCTACGGTGAATATTCTGATGGTAAAATCATCACCCTGGACAAGGCTGGCCGTTTCAACCTCAACATCGAGCTGACCCAAGGTGCGAT
Source organism: Opitutia bacterium (assembly GCA_038125285.1). Lineage (GTDB taxonomy): Bacteria > Verrucomicrobiota > Verrucomicrobiia > Opitutales > JABJCN01 > JAYPDO01. Next base: position 8,880 of record JAYPDO010000072.1, on the reverse strand, counting down.
GAGGATCCGTTCCGTGGTCTCCGAAAGGAGGGCGAGCGGATACTACAACACCATTACCTGGGATTCCATCCCCGGCAAAATTTACCACATCCTCTTCTCCCATGAATCCCCAGCCGGTCCCTATGACCATTACTCCGAGTCGATCACTGGATATGCGGAACAGATCATAGGCCGTTTCCCCGCCTCAGGCACCGACCTTTCCCTGTGGGACAGCACAACTTCAATCGTCCATGTTTCCCCGAAAAAGGACACATGGTACCGGGTGGAAATGCTCGGGAACGACGGCCGTACCCTGATCCCCGAGAAAGATAGCGACGGGGATGGCCTTACCGACTACCACGAAGAACAAATGGGCCTCGACCCCTCCGTGCCTGACGTCGACAAGGACTCCATCCCCGATGGCTGGGAAACCCTTACGGGCATCACCGTGCACGGCTCGGACGTTTATTTCGAGGACGCGCACACCATCCGCTCTGTTGCTGGCCTTTCCATTACACGTGCCGATATCAGCTTCGACCCCAATACCCGTACCCTCTCCATCGGCGGGGCAGTGGATGCGCTCAACCACGGATTCGGCGACTTTATCCCCGGCCAGCAAATCGTTATCTCCGGTTCCAAGGTCAACAACTACACTCTGACCATCAAAAAGGACGCCTTCCCCACGGACACTTCGATCATCGTTACCGAGACCATCAACTTCGAGACTATCGGCAACTCCATCACCGTTTCCAGCCTCGGCGGTACGGACCTGGAAAGGTTCACCCCGGGCAATGTGATCACGGTCATCGGATCCGCCGACCAGGATGCCAATGGCAAGAACGACAATGATGGTTTCTTCACCGTCCTATCCGTCGATAAAAAGAACACCCTCGTCATCACCCAGGATCGATTTACCACCGAACCCTATGGGACACGTTTTGGCCGAGCCAATGAAAACATAACCATCTACTCCAGCGACAAGGATAGCGACCCTGATGGCGACGGCCTCACCAACTACCAGGAATTCCTTGGCCTCAGTGGCATTGTCCCCGCCTATGACTATTCCCTCGTCCGGACGCGCTTGTTTGACGGGGACTGGACCCATCCTGGCAAATTTGACACCGACGGCGATACGATCGACGACGGGTGGGAAGTCCAATACGGGTTGAACCCATCCAAGGTTGACCAAGTTGCCGGTACCGACATTGCCCAGCGCAACAACCGGATCCTTTCCATCGCAAGTACGAGCATTAGCGGGACGGACTTTACCTTTGATTTCTTCCGTAACGAAATCGCCTCCACCTTCCCCCATTTCAGCAAGTTCATGAACGGGCAGTACATCAGGATCTCCGGTAGTGCCGTTGGCAACGATGGCACTTACCAAATCGAGAAAGCCCTGCCCAACAAGATCAAACTTGTAGAACCACTGAAGGCCGAGGAGTTGCCAGGGATCCTTATCAAGATCGTTGCTGATGTGTCCTTGACCAGCCCCAACATCGGCTTCAACGAGAACTCTGTTTACGCCCTTGCCACTGAAGTCGAGGGTCCGGATATTTACTTCAAGGACCAGACAATTTCCACATTGGCCGATTACGCCGTAACCGGTACCGACATTTCCTTCGACGGCCACGAAATCACCTCCGGTTCAGGGCTCCGTTACGTCCTCCACGACCAAAGCCAGCCTTGGGACATTTATGACGTGGATTATGCCGTCCGTGGTGCCGAAATCACCATCAGCCAGGAAGATTCTTCCAACCCTTCCCTGGTCTTCGACACGGAGATCGTCCGGGTTATGAAATTTGTCCAGGACCAACAAGTCATCATCCGGAATTTCACCGTTCCCCAAGTCGGCCTTTACACGGTCACCAGGGTTGATTTCGCTGGGGAAGTAGTCGAGTTTGACCGTCCCCCGCCCTTGACCGGGGCAGGATACCAGTATGTCGAAATGCTTTCCCTTCCCGGCACGGGGACTGACCTTTCCCGCTTTGTCCCCGGCTTGAAAATCCGGATAGAAGGCTCCCAGTTCAATGACCGAATCGTCACGATCAAAGCCGTGCGTTACGGGAAAGACCGCTGGACCCAAGATCCTTACGGCCACGAGTACATGCCCCCCGGGATCCTCAATTTCTCGATCGGCGGTAATACGACCCAGACCATCCTGACAATCGCCGAGGCAGATCCGTTTATCCCGGAAGCCTTGGGGAATGAGATCAAACTTTCGGTACTCAACGGCACCGACCTGTCGCCATTCCAAAAACGCCAGGAGCTCGAGGTCTTTAACAACCAGGAAAACGAAGGAATTTACCAAGTCAGCGAGACAGTCACCCCGACCATGACCAAGCTCCAGGTAACCGGGGACACCTTTGAAGAAAGCCCGATACTCCATGACACCGGGCCACTCATTGACGATGTCTCCTTTGTCCGGGTTGGGGATGTCGGAGGGAATACCAACATCCCGTCCGACCAGACCCTTGTGGATAGGGGGATCAGCATCTTCCGCGCCTTTGACGGTGGTCGCGGCAAGCGCAACCCTCTGGAAGATTATGACCCGGCGAAGGATCCCCTCAACCAGTTGGAGATGAACGCTGACCCGGCCTTGGTTCCAATTTACTTCCAAAATGGCGACATGGTCACCGGGTTGATCCAGGATCCTGCCAACCACGGCCTTTTCATCCGCATCAGCGCTCTCATATTGGGTGATGTCTATGGAGATGCCGCCAATTCCAACGCCTTGTGGAATACATTTGACGCCATGTGGACCGCCCTTTCCACTGCTGTGCCTCCCTTGGCCATCCAAGTTTTCGGCCCCCCAGGAAACCTGGTCACCGGCCCCGACCCCAAGGTCACCGTCTTCCAGCCTTCCCACAGTTATGAACCTGGCGAAGTTGTCTGGGACGATTCCCTCCAAGGATACTACTTGGCCCGGGGCGGTTCCCCCAACTTCTGGGTAGACCCTACCCATCCGGCCGCAGACTGCGAAGCTTTGGGTAAAGATGTGGAATGGTTCTTCATTTCCGGTGCCAATGCCAATACTACCAGCGGCGGCGATTTCTTCTTCCTCGGCAATGCCCCGGCCTTCAGCCGCCAGGCCATTTATGACGCCCATTCGACTGTCAGTTACGACGGCAAACTGTACTTCTCCAAAGCCAGCGTGGCCTTCGCAAGTACCACCCCCGACCTGGATCCCGACAACTGGATCGAGCCTAGCATGTACATCACGGCCAGTGAGATCCGTTCCTTCAACGGCAACTTCCCGATCTTTGCCACCGGCCAACAGATCAACATCTTCATTAACAACCAAGGGGAACGGATCAACCTAGGTAGTATCTACAACAACCACCCCGAGTGGACGTCCACCCCGAGTGCCAACAACGGCAAATTCACCGTCTCGAAGTGGAACAGCCCCAGCAGCATGTACGTCCTCGAACCTCTTGAGGACGAGGTCAATGTTTACATGGGTGACGATTTCAGCACCACAAATGTAAATGAAGGGGACGGCATCGTTTACTACTTCTGGGGACCTCTCCCAGGCTACTACAATGTCCCGGCATGGCAATGGCCGTTAGGTGCCCCTGCGCCACTTTGGGTTTTCCCAAGGCCGCCCAAGCTCGTCCGCATATTCAACAACTACTTTACAGACGAGGATTACCCCATTGCACGGCTCAAGCTGACGAAGGTCGATTTCTCCGGATTCCGGAAAGGCCAGAAGATCGCTGTTTTTGATTCGGCCCTCAACGACGGCCTGTTCACGGTTTCCGACGAAGTTCCCCCCACCGTGGAAAAGATCGAGTTCCAAGAGCCCCTCATCCCTGAAAACCAGGGTCGCCGCGTAACGATATTCGAATCTGGCCAGACGGATCTCTCCAGCTTTACCTACGGCAAAGAATTCGTCCTCTCGGGGACAGGTGCAAACGATGGCAAGTACACCGTCAATTCCCTGAATACCTCCAGTGCCATGATCGAAATTGAGCCTGTCCTGACCCAAGATCAGATTGACGATGGCATTACCGACACCTTCCTGACCAATAATTCCGGTTTCGAGGCTTCCCTTGCTTTCGACACGGACGGGGACAATCTTTCCAACACCCGTGAATATTTGGGTAAAGACGGCATCGCCCGAGGCCAACCTGGCGATACCGGGGACGATACCAAGCCGGTTTCCTCGGATACGGACGGCGATGGTTACCTAGACGATGTGGAAGCAGTCGGCTATTTCGGCGGCAGCAACCCCAAGGACATCAACTCCATCCCTGCATCCCTGACCGGTGAGATTACCTACCAAGGATCCCAAGTAGGGGACGTGATCCTCATCATTACAGAGGAGGTTGCCCCGGAACCTAGCAGGACAAACGACATCTCCTTTGTCAATATCGGGAGCCGGATCCTCTCCGCCGGAGGATTCCTTCCCAGCGTCCAGCCCGGCGACATGATCGATGTAGACCTCCATGGCCCCGATGACGCTGGTCCCAACGAACACCGCTTCACCGTTAAGGAAGTCATCACCCCCTCCCGAGAAATTTCCGTGGAAGAGGTCGTCATTGACTCCAATGGCGTCCTCCAAGAGGTATCCGTTGACCGCGTGGCCTCCACTGTTGAGATCGACCTTGGTGAACCCAGTGCCTACGAAGTCCTCAACCTTCCTTCCGAAAAGGAATACTTCTTGGAAGCCTACCTGGATGTGGGTGTGGAAACCTCCCATAGCAACATCTCCTTTGATGTCGGCCAGTTTACCATCACCTCGACAGACCCGATCTTCCAAGAGTTCCGGGTCGGCCAGACCATCGAAGTCTCCGGAAGCAATGTCTCCCCCTCCAACAGCGGCACGTACACCATCGCTGAAGTGGATGCCTTCCAAATCAAGACGGCTGAAGCCTTGGGGTCGGATGAGTTGGCCGGATCATACATTACCATCCGTGGCCAGGGTGACCGTATTTTTGATAAAAACGCTGAACCCTGGGGCCGTTATGCCAATACGGACGAAGACCCCGAGTTGGATACCCCGCTGCCTTTTATGGAGAACGGTCTTCCGATCAACCACCTGAACAATATCAACATCCTTCTTACCCTGCCAGAACCCAGCATCTCCAAGATCGAAAAAACCGGATCCAGCAACCGGGTTTATTGGAACAGCATCGCAGGTAAATCCTACCGCATCCTGGTTTCGACCCATTCCCAGGCCGGCCCGTTCCGGTACCTCCAGACCCTACCCGTGGAAGCCGGGTTTGGAACATGGAACAACCAAGCCGTCACCATTACCCCGAACTTGGGCGGTGGGTTTGACATTACCTTAGATTCCGACGGGGTAACGCTGGTCGATAGCATCGACCTTACTGTCAACACCGTATCCGGACAGGAGCTGGCCTCCGTGGAGCACTACCTCAACGGCGTATCAAATATATACTACCGGATCGAGATGGAAAACGGTACCATCGACCTGCCCGAACAAGACAAGGACGGGGACGGCATCACCGACTTCTATGAGCAGGAGGTTGGCAACCTTGCCGAAGGTACCAATTCTGTACCCGATGTCGCGGACTCCGACTCCGATGGCATTACTGACGGATATGAAATCCTGGTTGGCCTGGATCCAGCAGATGCGACCGATGCTGCCCTCGACCCGGATGGCGATGGCCTGAGCCACCTGGAAGAGTTCCTCGGATTCGACGGGATTGGCGCCACCTTTGACTATTCGCTCATCCGTACGGTCGTCTTTGCCGGGGACTGGACATTCAGTTGGGTTGAAGATGTTTGGACAGCCCCTACCCCTACTGCCAGTCGCTCCGTCGGCTCAGATGGCGAGCCAGACGGCTACGATACGGACCTCGACGGCATAGACGACGGCTTTGAAGTCACCTATGCCCTCAATGCCAACATCCCGTCCCATATCTCTGGTACAGACATCATCATTACCGGCAACACCGTACAGTCCACCACGACCGACCTTTCGTTCTTCGGCCCAGGGGACTGGTTCTCTGTGACCGTCGATGGCGATCCTGCCAACGACGGCATCTACAAAGTCGATACCGCCATCACGCCGACCGCCAACCTCATCATCCTCTCCAATTCCTTCCTTGGCAACAAAGCCGACCCTGTCGCCAATGTCACCCTCCGCAAAGATGTGGACAAGGACTTGCTTGACGACCTCGACGAGTACCTTGGCAAGGACGGTCTCAAACCTACCCTCAATAAACCTACCCCCAATATGTACCTGCTCTCCAACGGGGCTTACCTTGGTTGGGATCAGGACAACGACGGCAAAGTGGATGTGGCTGACGGCGAAAATGCAATCACCTCCGAAGACCACACGGTTCCCACTATTTTCGATACCGACAAGGATACCTTTGGGGATGGCCGTGAACGCAACGGCCTGATCAACGGGAGCGACCCGACTGACCCCGATTCCATCCTTCTGCGCCTCACCGGCAGCATCACCACAACCAGCGTCCCTGCGGCCAGCCTCCTCGTCCAGATCGAGGAATTCACTACCAAAACACAAACCCCAGTTGTGGTGGCCAAGAGCGGCGTCTACACTGTCTCCGACCTCCCATCAGGCGATTACACGGTTTATGCTTGGGAAGACACCATTGCCAACCAGGTTTTGAACACAGGCTCAGAGTTTTATGCTAAACTTGGCATCAATGACCCAGGCGTCCAATTCCGCGGCACAAGCCCCAATGTTGTCCTTGACTTTGCCCTTTCCAGCACGCCGATCGAAAAATCCACCGCCCTGGCCTTCGCGGATTGGGCGGCATTGGTTGCGATACCACAGGCTCTTGCACAGCCGACTGCCGACGCTGACAACGACGGGATCGTCAACTTCCTGGAGTATGCCACCAACACCAACCCCCTCGACCCGACCCAGTTGCCAAGGCCCACGATGGCCATCGAGGATACGCTCGGCGGCCTCCTTCCTGCGGAAAACCCAGGGTACAAAACCATAACCGTCATCCATCCCTGGAACCGTAGCCTCGCTTCCAAGGTCAATTTTGAAATCCAGACCACCACCGCCTCTTCCTACGGCGTCTGGACAACCCGCCGATTGGGTGACGGCGTTCTCCATTCCCTCAGCATCTACGATGACCACATCGAGGCCAAGATCCTCTCCCCGGACGGTGAACGGAGCCTCTTTACCCGCTTCGTATTCATAGAAATCCCCTGATTCCCACTTGATCCGCACACCGCCCCCAAAATGAAAATGCGCTTCAATCTCCCACGGTTCCTGCCCCTCCTGGCCGTTTTATTGGCCTGTTCCGGATCCCTTTCCGCCCAGTTGGGGAACATGACCCAATTTAACTGGACCAATGGCACCTACCTCATCACCCAGGCTGTCCGCACCAACCAAGTCACGATCACCGGCCCCAGCCCGGAGGCATGGTACGATGTCATTGTTAGTGGAACGAACTGGTACGACGAACCGGCTGGGGATTCCTTCAACGGTGCGGGACGTTGGGGCTACATCATCGGAAGCGGATACGTCGCTGCGCTGAATGGCCCTGGCCCCATGGGACAACAAGCTGGGCAAGCGACCATCGGTCCCTTCGTCTGGAATATACCCAATGACGGCTCCCTCCACAACCTCCCGGGACGGGGAGGCTATACCGTGACCCTTACATTCTACGATGCCCCGCCGACAGACCCTACAGCCAGTATCCTGGGCTCCGCTTCCGACTGGCCGGTTTACATTGATGTCGAAATCAACTTGGAAATTCTTGCCATTGATTTTGCTGCCGGCACTTACCAGTCTGGGGATATCCTGACGGCTACGGTAACTTACCGGAACGGCGATATGTTTGGTAATGCTGATCCGACTGCCGGCCCCGTACGCCAGACCAGGCCCCTCCATCCACTACGCGTCGTAAATATTGATTATCGCTTGTCCTCGGATGCCGTCTGGGATCGATATACAAACTTGGTCTCTAGTGCTGGTTCTCCGGCGCAGTACAATCCATTTTTCGATGACTTTGAGTTAAAGCGCATCGCGGTTCTCGGGGATGGGATCAATGGCCAGTCCTGGCGGGACAGCTTTCTGGATCCAACTGAGACCGTTACTGTGACTACAGACATGGTAGTCCCGACAAATTATGCCGGGAACTATTTCTTTGGTGCGGAAATCGACTCTACTAACAGTCCCTTCCTTCAGGATTTGAACCCCATCGATAATACCTTTGTAGACACAGTAACTGCCCATATCCAGATTATCGATAACAATCCCCCAACCTTACGTCCGGTGAGTGAAATCAGCGATGCAAACGGGAACCAGTTATCCGCTTCCAATGACCATAGCGATTCTCCTTCAACTAGTGGGGACGGTTCGTTGGTAGCCTTTCGTTCGATTGCCTCCAATCTTGTACCCAACGACACGAACGGGTTATATGATATTTTTGTCCGCCACCGGGACACCGGGCAAGTCCAGTTGGTAAGTATCAACTTCCAAGGACAGCAGTCCAACCGCAACAGCCAGGATCCGGCCATCAGTGCGGATGGCCGGTTTGTTGCCTTTTCTTCCCTTGCTACCAATTTGGTTTCCAAGGATTTTGGCGGGTTTGCGGATATATTTGTCCATGACCTGGATACCCTTTCCACGGTCAGGATTTCCGAAAGGATCCTTACGCAGGATGACATTTTTTATACGATAGAAGCGGATGGTGCCTCATTCGCACCTTCGATCAGCGAAGACGGTCGCTTCATTGCATTCAGTTCCTATGCGCGGAACCTGGATCCTGACTTTGACGGGCAGTTCCAACCAGGCAGTTCACGTACCAAGCATGTTTACCTGCATGACCGTTGCCTGGATAACAATTTTAAGAATATCGATAATCCGAACAATGTCCGCACATACTTGGTAAGTGTCGCTTCAGATGGCCAAACCATTGCTTTGGACAACAGCAATTCACCCAGGAT
>JAYPDO010000071.1:0-20640 GCA_038125285.1 Opitutia bacterium | reverse complement strand
CTTCCCTTCCGGTCATGACGGAAACGCCGACAGAGCGTATGTCCGTGACTTCTGAGCGCACGAGCTGGAGGATGATCCCGATGTCGTGGATCATCAGATCCAGGACTACACCCACCTCGATGCCCCGCTCAGGGTTGAAGGGAGCCAAGCGGTCCGCCATAATGTAGCGCGGGGCGGCCACCTTGGTTTCCAAGTAATGCATCACCGGGTTGTAATGCTCCACATGACCGACCTGAACGATGCAGTTCCCTTTGTTGGCCGCATCCAGGATCGCCTCAGCTTCCCGCAGGCTGTTGCAAATCGGCTTCTCGACCAGCAAATGGCAGCCAGCTTCGAGGAGGGGTACGGCTACTTCTTTGTGGAAATTCGTCGGGACGACAATGGAGGCCGCTTCGCATTCCTGCCCGATTTCTTCCAGCGAACCGAAAACTTTGCACTCGTGGCGGTTTGCAATCTCCTGCGCCCGGGCATTGTCGGTGTCGAATACCCCGACCAGCTCGCAGTGGGGAAGCTCATGGTAAAACCGCGCGTGGTGCTCGCCGAGGTAGCCCACCCCAACGACGGCGCATTTCAGTATCTTTTCAACGCTCATGGCTACAAAAGAAGGAAAGGTCAGAATTGGTCGGAAAACTGCCCGCCTGTCAAATGGAGTTGGCGCCCGGTGCGGCTTGCGAACTCTGGGTTGTGGGTCACAAGGATAAGACTGGCGGATTCGTCCCTGCAAAGTTCCAACAAGAGGCCCATAACAACTTCGGCGGTTTTTTCGTCGAGGTTGCCGGTAGGTTCGTCTGCCATTAGGAGGGCGGGGCGGTTCATCAGTGATCGTGCGATGGCGACCCTCTGCCGTTCCCCGCCGGATAGCTTGCCTGGGAGTTGGTAAATCCTGTCCTGCAGCCCGACTTTCGCAAGGAGGGTTTGCGCCCTGCCGGTTTCCACGGGGCTAACTTTCCCGACCATACGGGCGGCCATCAGGACATTCTCCAGCACGTTCAGCTCAGGCATCAAGTAATAAGACTGGAAAACAAATCCCAAGGACTCCGCCCGGCAGCGGGCAATTTCCTTGTCTTGTAAACGGGAAACCTCCCGCCCATCCCAGGACACTGTTCCAGTATCTGGCCTGTCCAACCAGGAAATGACGTTCAGGAAAGTGGACTTCCCGCTTCCAGACTGACCTTGCAAACTTAAGCTCTCCCCTGCCCTGACCTCAAGGTCGACTCCCTTCAACACATCGATACGCGAACCATCTGGTGCCAGGAACCCTTTTTCGATCCCCCGTGCCTCCAGCACAATCCTCCCCGCTTCACTCACTTCGCAAGGCCTCCGCAGGTTTGAGACGTGACGCCCGGATCGCCGGAAGCAAGCCGGCCATCGTGGTCAGCACCATCGTGAAAATGGAAACAAGGACAAAGTCCTGCACTGAGTAGGATGCGGGGATCCCCTCGAAGCCGTACAACTCGTAGAACGCGTCCTGGGCATGGAAAATGGATAGGAACATCCCCACAATCCGGTTCCGGTAGTAAAGAGCCAACAACGCACCGACAATCCCCATACCCACGCCAATCACCCCGATCGCCACGCTCTGGAGGCAGAATGTCTGGGCAATCTGGGCTTGCCGGGCCCCGATGGAGCAAAGCAGCCCAATCTCGCGGGTCTTCCGGAGTACCGAGACGGATAGGGTTACCGCGATGGAAAAGGACGCCACAAGGATAATGAAGATCATGATAAAGAACATGACCCACTTCTCCATCCCCAAGAAGAAGAGGAAACTCTCGTTCTTTTTGAGCCAACTGACCGCATGGAAGGGCAAGTGCCTTTCCTTGAACACCCCTTCCAGCTCCCGAGCGACTTTCTCGGCGTTGTGCCCTTTTTCCAACTTGAGCGCCAATCCATGTACTCCCCGCCCAAGGCCGTAAAGCTCCTGCATCGCGCGGAGGGTCACGATGGCCGTGTTGCTATCCACCTCATACCATCCCGACTGGAAAGCCCCGGCGACCTCGAACTCGCGGGGCAACAATACCTCGTCCCTCTTTGCTTTTTCCAACATCAGAGGGGTAAACACCTCGATCGTGTCCCCCCTGAAAGCATTTAAATTGGCCGCCAGGTCTCGCCCAAGTATGATGGTTTCGTCATCCAGGTCGTCCAAGGAACACTGCATGGAGAAGGATTGGAACCCGTCCAATTTCCCAGTTTCATCATGCACTGGAGCCTTCCCCTCCGCATCGGCCACATTTTTCAAAAACTCAGCCAAAGGATAAACCCCTCCTTCAAGCCCGACGTCGACTCCTCGGAAATAGGGCATGAAGGGAATGTTACCACGCTTTACCATCACCACGCCTTCGGCAAAAGGGGTGGCGGCCTTGATTTCCTTCCTCGCCGCCAACTCCTCCAGCAGAGGTTTCCATTGGTAAAGGATGTCGCCCTGGATCCGGATGTCGGCGTCACGCGCAACGATGTTTTCGCGGATCTTGTCCCCGAATCCGTTCATAACCGTCTGGACGATGAGCAGCACCATCACTCCGAGCATGACACCGAGGATCGAGATGGCCGAATAGAAGGAGAACCAACGCCCGGTCGGGAAAAGCTGCTTGAGGGCAAGGTAGAGAGGCCAGGGCATGGGAATTAGCGATCCTTTTTGGAACCTTGCGCCAATCGTTCAAAGCTGCTTGGCCATAAGGGTCATCAAGCCGGGCGTAAAGACGGGAAAAGGATGGTGTCGCGAATGTTCTGGGCACTGGTCAGGAAGATCACCAAGCGGTCGATCCCCAAGCCCATCCCCCCGGCCGGCGGCATACCATGTTCCAGGGCCAACAGGAAGTCGTTGTCCAGGTTTTGCACTTCCTCGCCCACCTGGTCCTCGAACATTTTCCGCTGGAGCAAGGGGTCGTTTTGCTCGCTGTACGCCGGAGCTATTTCCTGGCCGTTGATGCAAAGCTCGAAGACATCGAGGGTCGTCGGGTCATCCTTGTTCAACTTGGCCAACGGGCAAAGCTCGACAGGGATATGCGTCACAAAAGTCGGTTGGATGAGGGTCGGTTCCACCAGTTTTTCAAAGATATCGTTGGTGACCTCGAAGTCCTCCAGCCCTGGATCCACCTCAATCCCTAGTTTGCCCGTGGCGGCCAACTTCTCCTCCTTTGTCCGGGAGAACCAGTCGGCGTCTTGGGTCGCGTCGAGGATGAGCTGCTTGTAGGTCGATTCCCGCCAAGTGCCGGAAAGGTCGATCTCGTCCCCTTCGGGGCGGGCGACCTGGAGCTTCCCTAGAACCGTCTCGGCAGACCTCTGGATCAGACCCTGTGTCAACTCCATCATCCCCCGGAAGTCGGAGTAAGCCTGGTAAGCCTCCAGCATGGTGAACTCCGGGTTGTGGCGCCGGGAAAGACCCTCATTGCGGAAAACCCGACCCAACTCGAACACCCTGTCCATCCCGCCGACCAAGAGCCGCTTCAAGTAAAGCTCCAAGGCGATACGAAGGTAGAAATCGCAATCGAGCGCATTGAAATGGGTCTGAAAAGGCCGCGCCGCCGCACCCCCTGCCACTGCCTGCATCATGGGCGTCTCCACCTCGGTGAAATCCCGCGCCCAAAGGAAGCTGCGGATCTCCCGGATAATCGCGCTGCGTTGCTGGAAACGGGTACGGGACTCGGAATTGACGATCAGGTCCAAGTACCGCTGGCGGTAGATCTGGTCGCTATGGGTCAGGCCATGCCACTTCTCCGGCAAAGGCCGCAAAGCCTTGGATACCAAAGTGTAGTTTTGCGCCCGGACAGTGATCTCCCCGGTCTTAGTAATGAACAACGGACCGGTCACACCGATGATGTCCCCCAGGTCCAACTTCTTGAATACCTGGTACTCCTCGACCCCGATGTCGTCCCGCTTCACATAGCACTGCATCTGCCCGTCCCGGTCCTGCACCTTCAGGAACGTCGCCTTGCCCATGACCCGGAAAGTCACGATCCGGCCTGCCACGGAAACGGCTTCCTCTGTCTCCTCCACACCCTGCTCCCCGTACCAAGACTTGGCCTGTTCGGAAGTATGGGTCTGGGCGCAATTAGAGTAAAACGGGTCGGCACCCGCTTCCCGCAGTGTCTCAAGCTTCTGCATCCGTACAGCGTGCTGGTCGTGGGACTGGTCGATTTCCGGTTGGTCCTGGTTGTCCATGGGTCAAAAAAAGCGCGCCATACTCCAGCTGCCCAGGAAGATGGCGAGAGAAAACTTGCCAACCAGAGCCCCCGCTCCCAGCAGACCCGATATATGGGAACCGAACCAATTTTGAACAAATCCCGCCCACCTGCATCTAATTAGGGCGGTGAGGACTGCCTGCGTGAGAAACAGGCGTCACAACAGACAGACAACAAAACCTCGATGGACAATACTGCATTTGAATTACTGATCACTGCAAATTGGATGACTACGCCCGGGCTTATCGTGCTCGGTGTCATCGCGCTATATTTGCTACAAGGCCTATGGTCCGGCTGGACCCAAGGCTTCCCCCGCAAAATGGCTTCCCTGCTACTGCTTGGTGGAACCAGCTATGCCGCATTCATCTTCAGGGGGTCGATGGCCAGCCTGGCCGGGAACTTCCTCCCCGTGCCCAAAGTCGCCCTGGAGCTGGTGTCCTTTTTCTACACCTTCCTCTTCAGCTACCTTCTCCTGCTCGGAATCTCCTACTGCTTCCTCAGGAAAACACGGGACATCGACGGCCCCAACCAATTCCTCTACGGGGCGGCAGGGGCGACCATCGGAGTGACGACCAACCTCGCCATCGTCGCCCTCTTCGCCATTGGCAGCAAATATGCCCACGCCTACATCGAGGCCTATAAGACCAGCGAGCCCACACCCACTGCCACCAACCCTTCCGCCATCCAGACCGAAAGCGTTCCCACGGAAATGCCAAGGTGGGTCGAATACATTGGCAACACCTTGGCCGTACTCCAGCAAACCCCGATCAAGGACATGGTCAAAAACATCGAACCGATCGACACCCAGACCTTCCGCATCGGCTCCAAACTTACCTTCTTGTCCCGCAACGCCCGCGCCCGAAGCCTCTTCCTGCAAAGCCCCGAAGCCAAGCAACTCCTCCGCAGCCCCGTGGCCCACGACGTCCTCAACAACCCCGAACTTACCCGCCTCGCCAACGAAGGCAAATGGCGCGAACTGGGCAACAACAAGGCCGTCCTCGACACCCTCGCCAACCCCAAGTCCTGGGAAGGCGTCAACCTTGACCAACTCGAAGCCGCCATCGACCGCGCCATCGCCCAGGCCAACCACGAAGTCTCCATCGCCCAACAAATCCCGACGCAAGAAAACCTCTCCGCACAGTTCCCAGAAAACCTCAGGCCGTAAAGAGGCTGCAGGGTAGGGATACCCATTTCTGGATTAGGCTTTACCAACCCGAAGAACGTTTGTATTTCTAGGAAGTAGGAAACACACACTCAAAACAGGAGGATCCAATTTCCTAAGTTTTTGAACTCGGGAGCCATTGAACTTCGAAACACCTTAGCAATTCGGACCTCTATCCGTAGCATTCAGGGGTAGAATTGGATATAGAACCTCACTCCAGCATTAATGCATTGGCTTGAAGAACCCTAAGTTCACAAGAATTTGGCTTTGGGGTTACTCCTTGGCCGTCGGGTCGTGGGGGAGCACTGCGTCTTCGGAGGGGAATTTTTCGGGGACAGGGAAGGTCACTTTTCCGGTGGCCGCCCATTCGGAACCGCGGGCTAAGTAGGCGAGGAAACCGACGCATTTCATGGAGTAATCGGCGTGGCCCATGGGGGTGTGGAATACCCGGCCTTTGCCGTATTCGATGGTCATGATCATGGGTTCGTTTTCCTTGCTCTTGGGGCTGAATGCGGTGGCCAGGACAGTGACGTTTTCGGCGGGCCCGCGGAGGGAGTCGTAGAGTTCGTCCTTTGCGTGGAGCCATTTGGTAGGCATCCCTTTCATAATCGGGTGTTCGGTATTGCGGGTAGTGACGACGAATTCATGCTGCGGCCCGTGGCTGCCACCACGGCCTTCCGTGTAGTCCTTGATGAATTTCCCGTACCGGAGACGAAGGTAAGGGCCGTTTTTCTCCGTGCGGCCTCCCCAGCCGCCAACGCCGATCATCTTGTTGTACTCCAGCCAATCGGAAAAGCTGTTGTTGGCGGCGTGGACAATGACCAACCCGCCCCCAGCGGAGACGTAGGCTTCGAGTTTCTTGCGTACGGCTTCCGGCCAAGCTTGGCCATTGTAATTGGATAAGACGGCGTCGTACTTGGAAAAGTCGGGGTTCCATTCGTCCCAGCCATCCTTCGATCCCTTGTCGGGGGTGGTGGTGACATCGACCGAGAAGCGGCCGGTTTCTTCCAGCCCAGCTTTGAGGACAGGGGTGGTTGCTTTCCAATTGTGGTTGTTCTGGCCGTCGACCAGGAGGATGGGAATTTTGTCCGCCGCGTGCATATTAGCAACAAGCAGAAGGGCGAGGAAGGACGTAAGGATCGGTGTTTTCATAAGCACGGGTTGTTTTTCAGGATTTACCTTAACCGTCAAGTCCCCGAGGGTCGCTTGACTGGTAACGGTAAAAGAATAGACCGGAGAAGAGGATTTTTGGAGAATGAAGAATTTCGGCATACGGGATTGGCCTTGGGTTGCTTGGATCATCCTCATTGGGACGGTAATCCCGTTGGCATACTTGGAGGTGGCGGCGGGAAAATGGGCGGAGGGTTCGACCGGATATATCGCGATCAATGAAAACCTGAAGTTCGTGGCCTGGCTCTGGACGGCAGTACTAGGGTTGCTCCTGGCCACCCTGGAACTTTCCAACGGTACAAAGTGCTGGAACCTTCCCCCGGGGGTGTGGAAGCCCTGGCTGTTGCTCCTGCTGGCATGCGTTGGCAGTAATTTCTATTCCCTGGACAAGGAGCGCGGTTGGCTGACGTTACTGGAAGCCTATGTACTGCCGATGTTAGTGATGCTAACCATTGCGGGGAGGCAATGGAACACAAAGGCTGCGGTTTTCGCCATCACGGGGTGGATCCCGGCTTGTATGGTGGCGGGCTGGGCCGGGTTGGTGCAATTCCAGGACCATTGGAGTTCAAACATCCCCGAGATCCAGGACATTTATGATTGGGCAAGGGACTTGCCGCACTATGCCCAGATCGGGGCCACTTTCTATTCCCAGAATTTGGCCGCGGAATACTTGGTGGTCGTCCTCCCCGCCTTTGCCGTCTTGGCCGGGATCCTCATCTTGCGCTGGAGGCCCGGACATGCCTACCTGATCGTCCCGTTGGCCATAGCGGGGGCGGTGTGCGTCCAATACCTCGTCATCTCCAAAGGCCGTGCGGCATGGGTCGGCTTGGCCGCAGGTTGCTTGGTGGGGTTTGGAATGTGGCAGGCGGTTTGTTCGACTCTGGCAACCAACCCGGAGGTGAAGAGGCTGGCAAAATGGGGGTACATCGGGACAGGGGGCTTCTTGCTGGCCTTGTACCTGGCCATCCAACTCTCCCCGTTGTGGGCGACCGGCTTTGGGGACGAACCCCCGGGCCCCAACGACCCGCTCCAACCCGACCGTTTCGTGGAGGAGTTCCGTTCGATTTTCAATAAAGACTCCAATGGAAGGACAGACATCTGGGAGGACACGATAGAGATGGCAAACCAAGAGACCCTCCTTTTCGGATTAGGGCCAGGGCAGTTCCGGATCCATTTCCCAAAGCACATCGGCAAGAGCCAGGCTATGTTCGACGAGTCTGTCTCCGGCCCGGTTTTCAAACAAACCCGTCGCGCCCACAACGACTACCTGCAATTGTGGGTGGAGACAGGAATCCTGGGGGTATTCGCCTATTTCTGGCTGGTCGGGCGGGCAGCATTGGGTGCCTACCGGTCGCTTTTTGCCAGGGTATCGTCTGGGGATTGGGCGGGCTCGGTCGTCACCTTGGGGCTGGTAACGGCATTTGCCATATATTCGGCGACGATGGCCTTCGACTTCCCCGCAAGGATGCCGGGGACATTGTCCTTGGGCTGGATCTTGCTTGGCCTCCTCTTGGGAATGGAGCAAAGGGACAGGGAGGCCAAGGAGGTTCCTGCCCCTTGGAGGCCTTGCCTAGTGGTCACGGGCATCACCTTCTGCTTGGTTTGTGTGCAGACCGGGCAACGCCTCCTGGTTGGGGATTTTTACAGGATCCAGGGAATCCATGCCCACCAACGGGGGGAAACGGACAATGCCCTGATGTGGACGTCCAAAGCGTTGGAATATTTGCCTTGGGACGAGGACGCCTGGTTCCTGGCCTACCATCTGCACCGGAAAAAGATGGACATGGAATCCGCCCTCCACGTCGTACAAAGCCATCTGAGGAGAAACCCTTGGTACTACCCTTCGATGCGGAACGAGATGGATTGCTTGGAGCAGTTGGGGGAATTTGCCGAAGCGAGGAAATCGGCCCGGCGGATCTTGACGGCCTTTCCCCGCCATCCCAATGCGGCGTGGTTCCGGCAGTATATCGGCGAGGAGTAGGCAGGCGTCCCGTTTCGCTCAGTTCACTTGGTTCCGCAAAGGTTCGCCCAGCAAGGCCCGCCGGACTTCCCGCGAGCCTTTGGTCCGAAACTCGGTCGCCCCTTCTTCACAGTAAAAGGCAGTGTGGGGGTTTAGGACCAAACGGTCGTGGGCAGGGTGGCCAGGATCGCGCCAGGCTTGGAGGACTTTGGAATTTTCATCCGGCGGCTCCGTCTCCAGGACATCGATCCCTGCCCCACGGATTGTCCCGTGCGCTAACGCATCGACTACGGCCTCAGTGTCCACGATGCCCCCGCGGGCTGTATTGACGAGGAAGCTCGTGTGCTGCATCCGGGCGATTTCCTTTGCCCCGGCCATGTTGCGGGTTTCATCGGTCAACGGGCAGTGGAAACTCAGAATGTGGGCACAATCCAGGAGTTCGTGGAAATGGTCGACCCGGCGGATCCCGAGCGCCTTGTCCATGCCGTCCGGGACGTAGGGGTCATAAAACGCCACATCTAACCCGAAGGCCTTGGCCCGGACAGCCACGGCGGACCCGATCCGCCCGCAACCGACGATCCCGAAGACACGGCCACGCAAGCGATGGATGGGGACAGCCTGGCCGACATTCCAATTCCCCAGGCCGCGCTGGAGGCGGCTGTTGAGGAAATGGGTGCCCCGGGCGAGGGTCAGCGCCATGCCAATCGCGGAGTCCGCGACTTCCTCCGTCCCATAATCCGGGACATTGCAAACCGGGATGCCCCTTTCGGCCGCCGCCACGATGTCGATGTTGTCATACCCGACACCGGGACGGACGATGGCTTTGCAATTGCGGAGGGATTCGATCCGTTCCCTTGGGTGGACGAGGTAGTGGTAAACCATGATGGCATCCGCGTCCTCGACCTTGCCGTCCAGTTCGGCTTGGCTGGATGCGTCCAGGGCAATGACGTCCGCGATGTCGCCCAGGATCTCCTGTTCGCATTCGAGGGGGTCGTTGAGCATGTCGGTGATGACAACTTTGAAACGTTTGGGCATGGTGCGTGAGGAGGCTGAGGCTTAGTTGGTGCGGGTGACCTTGAATTGCTGGTGGGGAATCTCCTTGGCGGGGGTAACTTCGTATCCAGGCTTGTGGGAGAAGGCGGCGAAGATGTCCCTGGCACGATCCATGTCGATGTCCCCGTTGTGGGCATGGAGCAGATAGCGAAGGACGAGGGGCTTGCCTTTATTGAGAACCAGGGGTTCGTGCATGTTGAAGGACGCACCCATCCAACCATCCACCCGCACATGCCAATGGACTGGGTGCCGGGGGTTGCCGGGATGGTCGAAGTAGGTGATCCCTTCCGTCCGCAGGCCGGGATTGGCACCTTCTTTGTATGATGGCACAGGCCCCGAGTAATCCATCCATTGCGCCGATTGGCCAAAAATATCCGGCTCCCCTTCCATGCCGTGGCTATTGGTCAGTTTCCCCCCACCGAAATGGGCGGAGATGTTTTTGGCCACCCGGACGGCCAGGAAGCCGAAGTTGGTCGAACCGAGCTTCACCTTATCCAACGTTGCCCGGAAAGTACTTTGCAAATCCAGGAACGACTCCCCGTCCAACGGGCCAGGGGACAACGCGGCCACCAAATCCTGCTCCAACAGCTCTCGGCCATCGCCCCCGAACCATCCAAGCCGCACGGCCATCACCGCTTCCTTCTCCCCGTCCTGGTAATTGAGCCACATCTTTTGCCGGATCCGGGCTTTGGTGTTGTTTGCCCAGAAGTTTTCGCCCTCCACGCTGTTGTGTGCGAACCAGACGGAGCGATGGTGGTCATGGTTTGGGGCGCCAGGATGACCCATCCGGGTCAGGCTTTGCCCGCTGGGGCCATTGAAAGGGTAAAAGAAAGGACGTTCGTATTTCGGGTCGAAGTGCCAGCGGAGTTTCTCGTTTCCTGAGACAAGGAAGGACGCCTGGTTGTCGGGCAAAGGGAGGGTTTCGCAGACGGGGTGTTGGTACGGCATGACCTGGGATTCGAACCGGAACCGGGGGGATTGACAATGCCCTTTGTCTGGAAATTCACGCTTTGTCTTGCCCTGGGGATAGATCGCGATATGAAAAACCGGATCCACCGCAATTTGAAAGGCTAACCCATGAATTCCCTGCTCCCACCACTTGTTAGTTGTTTACTTCTCACCACGGTAGCCTTCCCCGTTGAAAAACCAGCCAAACTGGTCGCGGATAGCGGCGTGAAAGGCGGTTTTGTCGTCCATCTGGGCAAAGGGGATGGCACGCGCACCGCCGGACTCAAAGTGAACGGTAGTTACCAAATCCAGGCACTGGTCCGGGAGGAAGGGAAATTGGGCAAAGTGCGTGCTGACATCGCTTCAAAGACAGGCTACGGGGAGGTGTGCGCGGACCTGCTCACAGGAAAAACCCTCCCCTACGTAGACAATTTTGTGAACCTCATCGTGGCGGACGACACCCTCGGCATCCCTGAAGGGGAAATGCTCCGTGTCCTTGCGCCTAACGGAATCGCCCTCCTTCCAAATGGGGATGGCTGGCGCAAAATCAAAAAGGACCGCCCCTCCAACATCGACGAATGGACCCATTACTTGCACGATGCGGACGGTAACGCAGTGGCCAAGGACTCCGTCGTCGCACCACCCAAACATTTGCAATGGATCGGGAGCCCGCGCTGGTCCCGCCACCATGACCGGATGGCCAGCATGAGCGCCCTCGTATCCGCCAACGGCCGCATCATCTACGTCATGGACGAAGGCTCCCGAATCTCCATCCAAATGCCGGCCAAATGGACGCTCATCGCTCGCGACGCCTTCAATGGCACCGTGCTTTGGAAACAACCCATCCCGAAATGGCACAGCCACCTCTGGCCCTTGAAAAGTGGACCGACCCAGCTCGCACGCCGCCTTGTGGCCATCGGGGACGAAGTGTTCGCAACCCTCGGGATCACCGCCCCGGTATCCAAGCTCGACGCGGCCACCGGAGAAACCCAACTCACCTTCAAAGGTACCGACGGCACGGAAGAAGTCCTGGTGAGCGGGGGAAAAGTCTTCTTACTGGTCAACAAAGGCGTCTCTGAACTGGCCAACTACGCCCCCAAGTTCAACACGGGCGACCAAGCCAGGGTCCGGAAAGAATTTACCTGGAACGAAGAGCCCCGGATCATCATGGCCTTCGACCAAGCCTCCGGAAAAAAACTTTGGGTAAAGGAAACCAAAGCCGCCCCCCTTTCCCTCACCGCAGGGTCGGAGGGCCTCTACTACCACAACGGGGACAGACTCGTCTGCCTCGGCCTGGAAAATGGCAAATCCACCTGGGAAAGCGGCCCAGTCGGAAGAAAGTCTGCCATCCAGTTCAACTTCGGGGTCAAAATCGTCGTGTATGGGGATCGGGTCCTCGTCGCCGGCGGAGACCGTAAGATGACCTGCTTCGACGCCAAGACTGGGAAGCAGCACTGGCAAACCGACCATGAACGCGGCGGCTATGAATCCCCCGAAGACCTCCTCGTCGCGGGCGGCCTGGTTTGGTCGGCTCCCCTCACCAGCGGTAAGGACTCCGGCGTCTGGACTGGCCGCGACATCGTGACCGGGGAAGTCAAAAAGGAGTTCCCCCCCAATGTGGACACCTACTGGTTCCACCACCGCTGCTACATTGCCAAGGCGACAGAAAACTACCTCCTGCCCTCCCGTACCGGCATTGAGTTTGTCAATTACAAGAAGGATGACTGGACCATCAACCACTGGGTGCGCGGCGGTTGCCTCTATGGGGTCATGCCCAGCAACGGCCTGACCTATTCCGCCCCCCACAACTGCGCCTGCTACCCGGAAGCCAAGCTCTATGGCCTCAACGCCCTTGCCCCGAAGTCCTCCAGGAAGTTCCCCGAGGAAACCTCACCGGAAACCCGCCTCACCAAGGGACCGGCCTTTGGGCTCACCTCCTCTGGCAAAACCCAAAACCCGTCTGACTGGCCGACCTACCGGGGCACTTCGGCCAGGGAATCCTTCACCTCAACACAAATCCAGCCGGAACTTTCCACCGCGTGGGAAACCGACCTGAAAGGAAGGCTTAGCGCGATCACCGCAGCGAATGGCAAACTCTTCATCGCCCAAGTCGATGCCCACACCCTCCATGCCCTGGACGCCAACACCGGCAAAAAAGCCTGGAGCTTCATCGTCGGAGGCAGGATCGACTCCCCTCCGACCATCCACGAAAACGCCGTCCTTTTCGGCTCCTGTGACGGTTATGTGTACTGCCTCCACTCCGAAACCGGCGAACTCGCATGGAAATTCCAAGCCGCCCCCCACGACCTCCGCACCATGGCCTTCGAGCAACTCGAATCCCTCTGGCCCGTCCACGGCAGCATCCTCGTCCAGGCAGGCGAGGCCTATGCGGTGGCCGGCCGCTCCAACTTCCTGGATACCGGTCTGCGTTTCTACAAACTGGACCCGCACACCGGCAAAGTCCTGGCCACCAAGACCATCGACCAAACTGACCCTTCCAACGACGGCAAAAACCTCCAGGACCGCCTCCAGACCCTCCAAATGGGCGTCGGCCTCTCCGACATCCTCTCCAGCGACGGCGAGTCGGTCTACATGCGTTCACAAAGGTTCGACTTGGAGGGCAACCGCATGTTCATCGGCCCCCATTCCGGGGACGCCCCGACCCAAGGCTCCGTCCAATCCGGGGAAGGCCGCCACCTCTTCTCCCCTCTCGGTTTCCTGGACGGGGACTGGTTCCACCGGGGCTACTGGGTCTATGGAAAAAGCTTCGCTGGTGGCCACAACGGTTACTATCAAGCCGGCAAATTCACCCCGGCGGGGCGAATCCTAGCCTGCGATGGCGAGAATGTCTACGGCTTCGGCCGCAAAGCTCAGTATTATAAATGGACTACCACCATGGAGCACCAACTCTTCTCCGCGGGAAAAGACTTCTCATCAGGGATCGACGAAACCACAGTCCCCGACAAAACCGCACGCCGTGGTGGCAATAAGAACACAGACTTGGGATCTGCAGTGCAATTTCCGGTGGCGAAGGGAATCGACCCGACAGGCAAGCCCATCTCCATCGAGTGCTGGGCAAAGGCAGAAAAGCCCAACGGCGTCATCATCTCCCGAGGCGGGCCGGCAAACGGCTTTGCTATGATCCTCCAGCACGGAAGGCCGGCTTTCCTCCTCCGCACCAACAACAAGCTCTATACGGCATTTTCACCAAAAGGGATCGTCGGCCAGTGGGCACACCTCTGCGGGGTGCTGGACAAAGACAAGAACCTCCAACTCTATATCAATGGTGAAATCGCCGCCGAAACCAAGGACGTCCCCTTTATCGCGTCCGAACCGCTCCAGGAAATGGAGTTCGGCATGGATTCCCAATCCGCCGTGGGCGACTACCAATCCCCCTTCCACTTCACCGGCACGATCGACGAAGTCCGCCTCCACCACGGGGACTACACTCCTGCCCAAATCAAGCAAAGCATGGAAAATCCTGGCAAAGTCGAAAAAGCTCCTGGCCTTGTCCTCGCTTGCACTTTCAACAAAGGCAAAGTCGCCGACCAATCGGGCAATAACAACAAGGGCAAGGCCGGGGACATCATTCCAGTGGACGGGAAGTTCGAACAAGCCATTCAATTCACGGGGGCGCCCGGAAAAGCCGGGGGCAAAGGCGGCAAGGCCGGCGGCGTAGACCATAAATGGGCGGAAGACATCCCCGTCCTCGCCCGCTCCATGGTGCTTGCCAAAGACACCATTTTCCTGGCCGGCCCCCCGGACAACATCGACGAAGAGGACACCTTCCAACGCATCATGGACCGCGACGAAACAGTACAAGCCGAACTCAACGCCCAAGATGAAGCGCTCCAAGGCAAACAAGGCGCCATCCTCATGGCCATAGACAAAAACACCGGCAAACCACTCTCCAGCATCACCCTCAACGAACTCCCCACCTGGGACGGCATGGCCGCTGCCAACGGCAAGATCTACATCACAACCGAAAAAGGCAAAGTGTTGTGTCTGGAGTGATATTCCAAAGAGAAGCACCATGCACCGTATCCTCTTCCTACTTCTTCTTTTCCTGGCCTTCCAGGCGCAGGCCCGCCAACCCAACATTGTCCTCATCCTGGTGGATGACCTAGGGTGGATGGACCTGTCCTGCCAAGGTTCTGACTTCTACAGAACCCCAAATGTCGACCGGCTCGCCAAAGAAGGGATGCGCTTCACTAGTGGTTATGCCGCTTGTGCCGTCTGCTCCCCTACCCGCGCTGCCGTGCAAACCGGGCGCTATCCACACCGGGTCGGCGTGACCGACTGGATCCGCTCCCGTTTTCAACGGGGGAACATCGGGACTCCGGAGAAAAATCCGACGGAATATGTCGGGGGAAAAAACCGCGCCCTCCTTTGCCCGCCGAACCCGTACTGGATGGCACATGAAGAAATCACTATTGCAGAAGCGTTGAAAGAATCCGGTTACAAAACGGCCTACATCGGGAAATGGCACCTTGGCGACCCGGATTGGTATCCTGAGAAGCAAGGCTATGACGAAAACTTCGGAGGCTGCGATTACGGCCAACCCCCTTCCTACTTAGACCCGTTCAACCAACCCAAAGGCCGCCACGAAACCCTGCGCTCAGGCATTTATAATCTCCCTGGCCGCAAGGAGGGAGAATTCCTGACCCACCGCGAAGGGGATGAAGCGGAAGCCCTCATCCGCAAATGGAAGGACAAGCCCTTCTTCATCCAAGTCGCCCATTACGCCGTCCACACCCCCATCCAGGCGATCAACGATGTCCGCCTAAAATACTCCAAAACAGGCAAAAACCAAGGGAACGACAAATACGCCGCCATGGTCGAATCAGTGGACGATTCCACTGGCCAAATCCTCCGCACCCTGGACGAACTCGGCCTGGCCAAGGATACCCTCGTGATCTTCACCAGTGACAACGGCGGCCTGGACAATGGCGGCAACCCGACCAACAACGATCCCCTCCGATCCGGCAAAGGCTATGCCTACGAAGGCGGGATCCGTGTCCCCTTCCTCGCCCGTTGGCCAGGGCATGTCCCGGCAAGCATTGTTTCAGCAACCCCGGTCAGCTCCATCGACATCTTCCCGACCATCATGGAAGCCGCGGGCCGGAGCAACCCAATCGACCGCCCGATCGACGGCGTATCGCTCATGTCCCGCTTCCGTTCCAAAGGGGAATGCTGCCTTGGCCGCGAGTCCCTCTTCTGGCATTTCCCCCACTACCGGCACAACCCAGGCCCCTACTCCATCATCCGTAAAGGGGACTGGAAACTCATCAAGTTTTGGGCCGGCCCGACAGAACTCTACAATCTGGCCGAAGACCTGGGCGAAACCAAGGATCTGTTCGGGACAATGCCTGACAAAGCCAAGGAACTGGAAGAAGAATTGTTAGCAGGGCTCACAGCACAGGAAGCCAAACTCCCCAAGCCCAACCCTGAATACAATGCCAAATAGGGGGCTTGAGGCAAACTTGACTTGGGGCAGTCCGTCAATGCTCTACAAACGAAGCGGGGTCGGCCTCCATTGGGGTCATCCACCAACGGATTCCCAGGTCGTTTTGCATTACCAGCTTCTCGACTTCCCAGTAGCGGTAGATCCATCCGTCCTGCGGTGCGCCGTAAATGTGTACGGTTATGGCCCGGGCCTTCTTCTTGGCATCCCGTAATTTACCCTGCAAGGCCGGATCCGAGTCGTATTGTTCACGGATCGCTCGTAGGTATACTTGGCGCAGGACTGGATGTTTGGGGAGGTGGACTTCCTGGAGGACGAATTGGAATTGGAGGTTCGGGTTGGCAAGGATGAGGATCGGACTGGCAACGGGGCTACCATGGGCTTGCATTGCAAAGGCCAACAGCAGGGGCATGCATTTGTGGAGGATTTTCATAGGAATGGGGGGGTGGGGGTTAGCAAGGTGGGTGCCAACAAGTTCGCACATCCATGAGTTTTGCGAAAGGGTTTTATTAGAAATATTAAAAGAACGGAGCAATTCCCTGTCTTGAAATCCAACGGGTTTTCTGGCAGGAAATTTCCATGCAATCCCGCAAACCCTCCTGGCTCCGTGCCAAACTCCCGACCAGCCCGACCTACCAAAAAGTCCGCAACATGGTGGACGAGAACAACCTGCATACCGTTTGCCATAGTGCCCAATGCCCGAATATGGGAGAGTGCTGGTCCCGAGGAACCGCAACCCTGATGATCCTTGGCAACATTTGTACCCGCGCCTGTACGTTTTGCGCAGTCACCTCCGGGAAACCCCAAGAATACGACCTCGGCGAACCGGCCAGGGTCGCGGAGGCCGTGGCCAGGATGAACCTGAAGCATTGCGTTATCACCTCCGTTGCCCGGGATGACCTCCAGGACGGCGGCGCTGAAGTCTGGGCCAGGACCATCCGCGCTGTCCGCAACCGATGCCCGGGGACATCCATTGAAGTCCTCACTCCGGATTTCCGTGGCAAAACCGACCTTCTCGATATCGTCTTGGACGCAGCCCCCGACATTTTCAACCACAACCTCGAAACCGTCGAACGGCTCCAAAAGCCCGTCCGCCGCACTTCTAACTACGAGCATACCTTCAAGATACTTAAGCATGCCTCGGACAGGGGTTTCACCACAAAATCCGGCCTCATGCTGGGCATCGGGGAAAAGCCGGAAGAGCTTTACAAAGCGTTCAAAGACCTTCGGGACGCCGGGACAAACATCCTGACGCTCGGTCAGTACCTCCAGCCTTCCGCAAAGCACGCCCCCATTGACCGATGGGTCACCCCGGAGGAATTCGCTCAATGGAAGCAGCACTGCCTCGACATCGGCTTTGAAGTCGTCGAATCCGGCCCCCTCGTCCGTTCCTCCTACCATGCCGAAGAACAATCGGAACACTTCGGGAAACAAAATGCCGGTGCCGCCTGAGAAAATCTCGAAATACCCAAGCACCCAAACCAAGAACGAGGAACCAAGAGCCGAGAACCTCCCCCCATGCCCCTTTCACTCGAAGACTTTTTTGAAGACATCCTGGGCAAAGCCCAATTCGGGCTAGGGATCGACACAGGCACATTGGCGGAAAAAACCGGCCTGGACCGCCAACAAATCCAACAACTCCGCAGGGGCGAACCGGATGAGGCAGCCCTCCGGAAAGTCGCCCCCCACCTCCAACTCCATCCGGATGCACTGGTAGACTCGGCGAACAAGTCCTGGTATCCGGACATCCCTCAAGTCCCTTGCCTAACCCCCTTTACGTCCAGCTACGGGGACATGCTTGTCAATGCCTACCTCTACCAAATCCCAGGCACTTCCCAAGCCCTGCTCTTCGACACTGGTACGGATGCTGTACCCATCCTGCAACACCTCCGCGACCACAATCTTACCCTCGCGGGCATTTGCCTCACCCATTACCATCCGGATCACATCGCCGAACTCCTTGCCGTAAGCAACGCCACAGGCAACCCGCCCGCATTGATCCACAAAGACGAACTCGTCGACGGTGCCCTAGGAATTGAAGAGGGTTGGGAACATTCCCCGGCACCAGGTTTCCGCATCACCGCCCTTAAAACCAGCGGCCACTCCCCCGCAGGCGTCACGTATCTCCTCCATCTACAAGGCCAATCCTTTCCAATCGCCATGGTAGGCGACGCCATGTTTGCGGGTTCCATGGGAGGCGGTCGCCACAATTACCAGGACGCCCTGGAGAACAACCGCAAAAAAATCCTCACCCTCCCGGACGAAACCCCGATTTGCCCAGGCCATGGCCCCCTTTCCACCGTCGGCCAGGAAAAGCTCCACAACCCCTTCTTCCCGGAGTTTAAGCCTTAATCGCCTCCCTCCAGCTCCTTCAACTTGGCCAACTTCTCCTTCACCCGCTGGCGGTAACGCCGCTGCCGCTCGGCGTTTTTCTGCTTCTTGATTTCGGGTTTGTAGAGGTTGCTGGGACGGCCAGGGCGGATAGTGATGACGTTCTCGGGCTTGGTGAACACCCCCCGCCGACGGAATGCACCAGGTGCTTCGACAAAGCAGGCCTTCCACATCGGCTCGTAATCAAACCAAGGCTTTGCAACTATTCGCCTTGGATCATGAACCCACTCAGGTGCTTCTACACAGGCACGGTCACACAACCACTCCACATACGCGGCCAAATAGGCGTCGCAAAGTCCATCATCATTGAGGTGATCCCTCATGATCGGTGGCGCTTCCTCCACACTTTTCAAAATTTCCGGACGGCTGTGGAAATTCCGGACCACATGCTGCCAGTCCCGGACATTCCTTCCCCAATCCTCTCCAGCCATGGCAAATTGGCAAATTTGCGCGACCGTCTTTGGCTTAGTCCACTCGTTCCTTTTCATTTTGGTCAATCAATCTTTGTAGCCTGAAGTGGTCATCCTCTGGAATGACGTCATCTGGATAAAAAACATCTATCGCTTCTTGGATTTGTGCAACAGACCGAATTTCCATTTTTTTGATCAGGAATGCCAAGTCCTCCATATCGCCAGGATAATCACCCAGGGTCCGCCTACAAGCAATGGCCTTCATGGCCAGGAGGTATTTGGCTGTAGGGACGTGGATGATCAAATTGGTTTCATCTTCGATCCATGCCAACCTACGCTTGGACTCTATTTTCGGGGAAAGGAATAACTGTACATTTGAGTTCAACCATTCTTTCTCCAACCCCATCTCCTCGGCCACGATTTGCACCAATCTCTCCCCTTCCTCCTTTGGCTTCAATAGTGCGTCCACGTCCCGGGTCATGGCACGGGAATTATATGCCAGCATGAACGCGGTGCCTCCGTAGATGGAGACTTCTAGCTTGATCCCCTCTGCCTTCGAGAGTTCCCCCAGCCGGCGGAGGGCGGCAAGTATGGCTTCACGTTTCACGCTATAAAACGTTACGTAACGATAAATAGCAAGCAATCCGAAAATGACGTAGTGCTACCCAGGAAATTTAAAGGTGCAATTATCGCCAAGGGTTTACTTGGCGAAAAACAGGATGCCGAAAACGACTACCGCCGCCAATGCACCGATCCCGACCGGGAACACCCCGGTTTGTGCGTCTTTGTAGAGCTTTTTGCGGAGGTCGCGGAGGGGGAGGTTCCGTCCGGCAAAGATGCCCCATTGCGGGGTCTGGAGCCATGTCATGATGGCCGGGGGAAACCGGAGGAGGAAATTGCCAAAAGCGGGGACTAACTTCCCAACAATGTTGGCCTTGGCCACTTTATTGATGCTATTGAGGAACCAGTCCAACACCTTGTAACCCATTCCAAGGCCCTTCCTCAGGAACCAGTCGCTGTCAAGGTTGGTGGAGCGGAGTTCGGGAGGGTAAAGTTTGACCATCTGGAGCCCAGCAAAGGCCAGGGCGGAATAGCACAGGAGCTGCAACTGGGTGATGACGTGTGCGGTGGTGTAGGGATGGTAGTCCACGCCAAAGGGCAACAAGCGGTAGAGGTAGGGGTACGCACAGCCGATACCGATGCAGAAGATGGCGCCGATCCCCATAGCGCAGAGCATGTTCAAGGGGGCTTCCTTGCCCTTTATGCCCGACATGGGGAGACGGAGTTCAGGGGCGGTGGTATCGTGGTGGTAAAAGGCGAAGAAGGGGATTTTGATCCCAGCGTGGTGGAATACCCCGGCCGCAGCGAAAAGCAAAAGGAACCAGATCAAATAATGCCCTTCCTGGGCGGCAGCGGACATGACCAGGGCCTTGCTGACAAAGCCGGAAAACAAGGGGAAGGCCGAGATGGAGGCTGCCCCGATGATACAAAACGCGGCGGTCCAAGGCATCGTTTTGTAAAGGCCGCCCAAGTCCGAACCATTGATCCGTCCTGTGCGATAAAGCACGGCTCCCATGGACATGAAGAGGAGGGATTTATAGAGGACGTGGGCAAATACGTGGGCGCAGGTGCCGTTCAGTGACATGGATGTACCGATCCCAATCCCGACCACCATATACCCAAGCTGGTTGATCATCGAATAGCCAAGGACCCGGCGCAGGTCGTTCTCGATCACAGCATAAAAGATGGGGAAGATCGCCATCGCCCCGCCGATCCAAACCAGGAGTTCCTCCCCGGCAAAGGTGCGGGCGAGGGTGTAGATGGCGGTCTTGGTCGTGAAGCAGCACATGAAGACCGTACCGGTCGGCGTGGTCACCGAGTTGGTGGAAGGCGACGTCTACCAC
>JAYPDO010000070.1:0-20828 GCA_038125285.1 Opitutia bacterium | reverse complement strand
CATGTCGAAGGTGGCGGACGTTATGAACTGGACTCCACCGCCTCCACCTTCACCCACAGCTCTTGGTATATCTTCGAGGGCTGGAGTGGCGACACTGCCGCAATCGGCCTTTCCGCGGAAAACCTCCTCCTCAAAACCATCACCTTCCCGGTTGACCGGAATTTAAACCTCCAGGCCAATTTCCGCTTCGACTTCGACGAGTGGGAGCGGCAAAACCCTTAGTAACCCGGGTCAGTCCCGCCGGCCTGGAAAGACCTAAGGTATGATCAGAGTCGAGAACCTCGCCAAGAGCTACCGCATCAAGCCTGGTACCCGGAAAGATGCCGCCTTCGGCTACTCGACGTTGCGGGAAGATTTGGCCAAGGGGATCCGCAGTTGGTTTTCCGGTGGTGGAAAAAAGCCGAAATACGAAGAGTTCTGGAGTCTCCAGGATATATCTTTCGAGGTAAAGGAAGGGGAAGTCATTGGACTGATCGGGCGTAATGGGGCGGGGAAGTCCACCTTGCTCAAGCTCCTCAGCCGCATTACTTCCCCGACCCGTGGCTGCATCACGTTGGATGGCAAAGTCGGTAGCTTGCTGGAAGTCGGCACGGGTTTCCACCCGGAGCTTTCCGGCCGGGAAAACATCTTCCTTAACGGTGCCATCCTTGGTATGCACCGCCATGAAATCCAGGCAAAGTTTGACGAGATCGTCGATTTTGCAGGGGTCGAGAAATTCCTGGAAACCCCGGTCAAACGCTACTCCAGCGGCATGTACGTCCGCTTGGCCTTCTCCGTAGCGGCTCATTTGGAGACGGACATCCTCCTGGTGGACGAAGTCCTCGCCGTCGGCGACAACCAATTCCAAAAAAAGTGCCTCAACAAGATGGACGATATCTCAGGAAGTGGCCGCACCGTCATCTTCGTAAGCCATAACATGGGCACCATCCTTTCCCTTTGTTCCCGCTGCCTTTTCCTAAAGCAAGGCCAGCTGGACTTCGACTCCAAGCCCCAGGAAGCCGTCCGCAAATACCTGGAGGAAGCCCAGCCCACCATGCAGCTCGACCGCAAGCTCCAGGCCGATGGCTCCCCGACTTTGGTACAAGGCCGCCTTGATACTGTCGAAACCAAAGAAGGCGGCTTGTTCTTCGACATCTCTTTTACCATCGAAAGCGGGATGGACACTCCTTCTTTCTTCAATGTCCTGACTAAAGACAGCCTTGGCCAGAAAGTCGCCTACTCCTCCCTGGGCAGCTTCAATACTGATGATGCCCTCCCTTTGAAAAAAGGCAAAAACACGTTCTCGGTTCGCATGGATGCCTCCCATCTTGCCGTGGGCACTTACTTCCTCAATGTCGACCTTGGGATCCATAACGTCCGTTATTTTGACCGTTGTGAGGACTGCTTCTCCTTCGATGTCGAAAGGGCACCCAAACCTGGGAGCCAACGGCCTTTCACCCAATCCTGGGGGCTTGGCTCCATTGAGATACCCATGACCCGAACAGACAATAACGCCGCCCAAACCGCCCAGCCATGAGCCTCCTCCGTTCCGCCAGCCAAATTGTGAAAAAACTACCGGTGGTCGGTTCCGTCCTCGAAAAGATTAGAGTGGCCCAGTTGGACAAGACAAAGGATGAAAAGCACTGGAAATTCCGGATCGATAATGTCCTTTCCTGCCCGGATAACCACTTTATCCCCCGGGTGGAGGATGCCGGGTTCGTGCACGGCGAGGAGCAAGTCATGCACAACGGCCTGCGTATCGTCCCCGGCTCCTACCATGGCAAACAAGTCTCCCTCCAGCTCCAGCTCAACCGGGGCGTCCACGAACCAGAGGAGGAGCGTGTCTTCCAGGAAGTCCTCAAATTCATGCCAGAAGGTGCCACCATGTTGGAACTAGGTGCCTATTGGGGCTTCTACAGCATGTGGTTCCAGAAGGAAGTACCCAAGGCGGTCAATTTCCTTGTCGAACCTGCTTCCGAACACCTTATTTTCGGCAAGAACAACCTTTCCCTCAACGGCATGAAAGGGGACTTCATTCAAGCCCTCATCGACACGGAGTCCTCAGTCCCGCCCAACGGCACGCCCACGTTTTGCGTCGATGACATCCTGGAACAAAAGGGGATCGCCCGCCTTCACATGCTCCATGCCGACATCCAGGGCTTTGAACACCGGATGCTCCAAGGTGCCCGCAAGGCCTTCGAAAATAAAACGATCGACTACGCTTTCGTCTCGACCCACCGCGGCTTTAAGTTCGGCCACTCCGACATCAACGGCATCCACAACCAATGCCTCGAATTCTTCAAGGAAATGGATTATTTCGTCATTGCGGAGACCAACTTGGAAACCACCTATTCCTGGGATGGCCTTATCGCCGTGCGCCGCAAAGACTTGGATAGCCCCGGTGCCATAGACATCGCCAAGCGGCCTCCCGGCAGCAAAACCTTGTAGCCCCCTACTGCCTTGACACGCCACTTGATTTTTGAACACTATTCAAAAATCTAAAGATGGCAAGGGGAGGCAAAAGGAAAGGAGCCGGTCGTCCGGCGGGGCAAGGCCAGTACGGGGAACCGACCCGCCCTGTCCGCTTGCCCGCCAGCACGGTCGACCGGGTTTTGAAATTCGTAAAATACCGGGAATACGCCATCCCGCTGTATGCTTGTGGGGTTTCCGCAGGTTTCCCTTCCCCGGCGGACGACTACCTGGAAGGGGCGTTGGACCTCAATACGCACCTGGTCCACCAACCTGCGGCCACTTTCTTTGTCCGGGCCAGTGGCGACTCCATGATTGGGGCGGGCATCCATGACGGCGATTTGCTGGTCGTCGACCGGAGCCTGGAAGCGAAGGAGGGCAGGGTCGTCATCGCGGCGGTCAATGGGGAGCTGACCGTCAAACGGCTGGCCAAGAGCAATGGCCGCATGCAACTGGAAGCCGAAAACCCCCGCTACGCCCCAATCCTCTTCAACGAGGAAGACAGTGTCCACATCTGGGGAGTCGTGACCAACGTGATCCATCCTCTCTAAAAAGACCCCATTTCCCTCACCCCCCAACCCCAATTGCCCGCCATGCTCGCCCTGGTCGACTGCAACAACTTCTACGCCTCCTGCGAGCGCGTCTTCAACCCCTCCCTCGAAGGCGTGCCTGTCGTCGTCCTCTCCAATAATGACGGTTGTGCCGTTGCCCGTTCCAACGAGGCCAAAGCCTTGGGGATCAAGATGGGGGAGCCTTTTTTCAAAATCAAAGACCTTTGCCGGCGCGGCCAAGTCCGCTTGTTTTCCTCGAATTACGAGCTGTACGGCGACCTTTCCCGCCGGGTGACCCATGTGCTCCGCCGTTTCGCCCCGGATATCGAAGTCTACTCCATCGACGAATCCTTCCTCTTCCTGGACGGTATGCCGGATCCTCTGGCCTACGGGCACGAACTGCGCCGGACAGTCCACCAATGGACAGGCATTCCCGTCTCCATCGGCCTGGCTCCGACCAAGACCTTGGCGAAGCTGGCCAACCGCATGGCCAAGAAGACCGCCGCAGGGTGCCTGGTGGCGGATCCCTACATGTTCCCGGACGTCGTGGTCACGGATATCTGGGGCATCGGTCGCCGGATCGGCCTCAAACTATGTTCCATCGGTATCCGTACCGCCGAATGCCTGGTGAAGGCGGATCCCGCCATCATCCGGCGGATTGGCGGTGTCCAACTGGAGCGTACCATGCGGGAACTCCAGGGATGGCCATGCTGGGGGAAGGAAATCCTGCAAAAGCGCCAAAACATGTGCGCTTCCCGCTCCTTCGGCCATCCGGTTACCCAGTATTGTGACATGGAGGAAGCCCTTACCAGCTATGTCATGACTGCTGTCCGGCGCATGCGCGGGGAGGGGACACAGGCCACCGGGCTCCAGGTTTTTGTGGGGACAAACCCGCACAAAGACGTCCCCCAATACCACGATTCCCGCAGCTGTACCCTCTCTGAACCGACCGATGATCTCCTGGCCATCAACTCCGCCGCCCAGCGCCTTCTCAAACAGGTCTTCCGCGAAGGCTACGCGTACAAAAAGGCGGGCGTCCTCCTCCTTGGCCTGGAACCCCGTTCCCTACGCCAGCCCCAGCTATTCACAGGGGCAGATGTTGAAAAACGCGCCAAGCTCAACGAGGCCATCGACCAACTCCAGGCCAGTTTCGGCCTACGCTCCATCTTCCCCGCATCCCGGGGTGTGCACCAAACCTGGAAGATGCGCCGTGAAAACTGCACCCCCCGCTACACCACGGAGTGGGCGGAACTCCCGGTCGTTGGGGCAGGCCGCCACGGAAAGAGCAGGGCAAGCCCTTTTACAGGTCTTTCAAGATGAGTGCTTGGGATCTGTTAGTTTCGGCAACCAAGGCCTTGCCCGCCTAGAACTTAAACCCGTTCGGTATGGTGGTGCCTTTGATGACAACGGCGATGCCGTCCTTGATGACGATCCCGTTTTTGGAGTAGTTGTGGTTTTTGTCCGCCGGGTCTATCACGACGTTGTCGCCGATGCGGGCATTTTTGTCGATGATGGCGTTACGGATGGTACAGTTGGCCCCGATGCCGATGTTGGGGACTTCGGGGTCGTCGGAAATGTCTTCGGGCTCTACCTTGTCACTGCCCATCATGATCACGTTTTCCAGTAGGGTGTTATGGCCAATCTTGGCTCGGTCTCCGATGACGCAGCGTTTGGCGGTAACCCTGTCTAGCTTACAGCCTTCGCCGATGATGATGTTTTCCGTCTGGCAACCGATGAGCTTGGAGGCAGGGAGGTAGGAGTTGAGCCCGTAGATCGGGTTGTCCTCGTCGAAGAAGTCGAAAGGCGGCACGGGGTCGGTGAGCTTGAGATTGGCCTCGAAGAAAGCGTGGACGGTTCCGATGTCTTCCCAGTAACCGTCGTAGATATAGCTGTACATCTTGGAGCGTTCGAGCAGGTGGGGTATGATTTCCTTGCCGAAGTCGTTGGTCTCGGACTGGTCTTCCAGGGCATCCATCAGGCACCTTGCATTAAAGACGTAGATCCCCATCGAGGCAAGGCAGTACTGGGCGTCGGCTGGGCGGTCGAGGCCATCAAGGAGTGTGTCGCTCAGGGTAAGGGATTGGATGACTTCCTCTTCCTGCGGTTTTTCGACGAATTCGGAGATGGCCAGGTCGTCGTTGACGCGCATAAGGCCGAAATCTGGGGCCAGAAGGGTACTGACCGGGGTTGCGGCGATGGTGACGTCCGCCTGGGTCCGGAGGTGCTGGGCGATGACGCCCTCGAAGTCCATGCGGTAGAGCTGGTCTCCGGAGAGGATGAGGAACAGGTCGTTGTCCTTGGCATGGAAGTGGATAAGGTTCTGGCGGACGGCGTCTGCCGTGCCTTGGTACCAATTCCCGCCCGTTTCTTTTTGCTCTGCGGAGAGGATATCCACAAAGCCGCCGCCGAAACTGTCAAATTTATAGGCGCCCTGGATGTGCTTGTGGAGGGAGGCGGTGTTGAATTGGGTAAGGAGGTAGATTTCGTTGACGCCGGAGTTCAGGCAGTTGGAGATGGGTATATCGACGAGACGGTACTTGCCTCCAAGCGGGACGGCGGGCTTGCAGCGGGCTTTGGTCAGGGGGGAAAGGCGGGTTCCCCGTCCGCCTCCCATGATGATGGCAATGACTCTTTTCTTCATGACTCTTGGTTGTTTTGGTTAAGGCTTGGCAGGCTGGAGGGTTTTGTTGAGGGTAGGCGCTCCATGTGTGGCATAGTAGGATATTTAGGCAAGCAAAACGCTGTGGGGATCTTGTTGGACGGCTTGCAAAGGCTTGAATACCGGGGCTATGATTCCGCAGGCCTCGCAATCTTGGATGGGCCGGGTTTCCTGCATGTCCGGAGGGTTGGACGGGTCGCCAATTTGGCCAAAGCCATCGGGAAACAGAAGTTGGGGGGTACCCTCGGGATCAGCCACACCCGGTGGGCGACCCATGGGAGCGTGAGCGAGGCCAATACCCATCCTCACTTGAGCAGCGACGGCAAGATCGCCTTGGTCCACAACGGGGTTATCGAGAATTACCGGGGGATCTGCAAGTTCCTGGAGGGCAAGGGCTATACCTTTTCCTCCACGACGGACTCCGAGGCGTTGGTCAACCTGATCGCCTACCACTACGGGAAGGAGCCGGAAGGTGCGGGCCGGTTCTCCGAGAGCGTGCGTAAGAGCCTCCTGCATGTCGAGGGGACTTACGGGATCGCCGTGGTTTGCATCGACAACCCCAGGGAAATTGTCGGGGCGCGCAAAGGTTCGCCGCTCATCGTCGGGGTGGGGGAGGACGAGATGCTCCTGGCCAGCGATGTCGCCGCATTTGCCCACCATACCAAGAAGGTCGTTTACCTGAACGATTCCGAGATCGTACGTCTTACGCCTGACCGGTTCGAGCTTTCCACCATCGGCCAGGAAGGTGTGGAGGCGGTGGTCCAGAGGGTGGACTGGGAGATCCAGGAGTCCGAGCTGGGCAAGTACGCCCACTACATGGAGAAGGAAATCTACGAGCAGCCCGCCGCTTTGGAAAATGCCATGCGCGGCCGCTTGGACGAAAACGAAGGGACTGCAAAATTCGGTGGCCTTAACCTCAACGCCGCCGAGTTCCGGCAGATCGACCGTATCCTTTTTTGTGCCTGCGGGACGGCTTGGCATGCTTGTTTGGTCGCCGAATATTTGATCGAACGGTTCGCGAGGATTCCGGTGGAGGTGGAGTACGCATCCGAATTCCGCTACCGGAACCCCCCCTTGGACAAGGGGACGCTTGTCTTTGTCATCAGCCAGTCGGGGGAGACGATTGACACTTTGGCCGCCCTCCGGGAAGCCCGGCGGAAAGGTTTCCGTACCCTGGCCATTTGTAACGTCGTGGGCTCCACCATCGCCCGTGAGACCGACGGGGGGATTTTCCAGTATGCCGGCCCAGAAATCGGGGTCGCCTCGACCAAGGCTTTTACATCCCAACTCCTAGTTGCGGCTATGGTTTCCCTGTACCTCGGGCGGCTCCGTGACCTGAGTTTCCGGGACGGGCTGGAATTGATCTCCGCCTTCAAAGGCGTGCCTGCCCAAGTGGAAAAAATCCTCGCCGCCGCCCCGAAAATACAGGCCATCGCCAAAAAGTATGCCCAGTCGGAAGATTTCCTCTTCCTGGGTCGGCAAATGATGTTCCCCATCGCCCTGGAAGGTGCCTTGAAGCTTAAGGAAATTTCCTACATCCACGCCGAAGGCTACCCAGCTGCGGAGATGAAACACGGCCCGATCGCCCTGATTTGCGAGAAATGCCCGAGCCTCTTTTTCATCAATAACGACGAGATGTACCACAAAACCCTGGCCAACCTCCAGGAAGTCCGCTCCCGCAAAGGCCCGGTTATCGCAATCACCACGGAAAGTACGGATTTCCCTGCCGACTTGGCTGACGACATCATCACGATTCCGGATTCCCACGAGGCTGTCCAACCCATCCTCAACTCCATCCCCGTACAGCTTTTGAGCTACTATATTGCCCTTGAACGTGGATGTGATGTCGACAAACCGCGCAACTTGGCCAAATCCGTAACTGTCGAATGAACATTTATCCGCCAGAAAAGGAATTTTTGGAATTGGCCGGCCTGGGCAACATCGTGCCCGTATATGCCGACCTGATGGCCGATTTCGAGACCCCGGTTTCCGCCTACGCCAAGCTCTGCACCCAGAAGCCCTGCTTCCTTTTCGAGTCCATCGAGGGGGGTGAACACCTGGGCCGGTACACCTTCATCGGTTTCAACCCCAGGAAAATTGTCACCGCGTGGGAGAAAGAAACCACCGTCGAGCACTTAGGCGGCACCACGGAAACCCTCCCGACCCCGGAAGACCCGCTTTCCCTCATTGAGGATGAGATTTCCCGCTGCCAACCGGTCTCCCTGCCCGGGATGCCGCCTTTCATGGGGGGTGCGGTCGGGTATGTCGGCTACGAATACGTACACCGGATCGAGCCTACTGTCCCCGTCGCTAGTTTGGACAGACTCGGCATGCCCCTTATCTATTTCCAGTTCACGGACCAGTTTGTCATCTTCGACCGAGCCCGCCAGACGCTCCGGATTTGTATTGCCGCCCATATCGGGGACGACCCTGCTGTCGCCTATGCCTCCGCCACGCAAGACATCGGGAAAATCGTTGATATCCTTCGCAAGCCCAGTTCCCTGAGTCCGGCGACCCTGGAGGAGCCCGGCGAAATCTCCGTCCCCCCCGGCAACTTTACCCAGCCCGACTTCGAGAATGCTGTCGACACCTGTAAGGAATACGTTTGTGCCGGCGACATTATCCAGGTCGTCCTCTCCCAACGCTTCGACCGTCCCTTCTCCCACAAACCGCTCGACCTTTATCGCGCCCTTCGCGTCATCAACCCTTCCCCCTACATGTTCCTCCTAGAGACAGAAGCCTTCTCGCTTGTCGGCGCATCCCCCGAAGTCCATGTGCGCCTGACAGGGGAACAGGTGGAAATCCGGCCTATCGCCGGAACCCGCCCACGTGGAAAGACGCCAAAAGAAGACCTGGAGTTGGAAAAAGACCTCCTGGCTGACGAAAAGGAACGCGCCGAACACCTCATGCTCGTCGACCTCGCCCGCAATGATATTGGCCGCGTCTGCAAGTTCGGCAGCATTCATGTGCCTGAATACATGGTCATCGAGCGTTATTCCCACGTCATGCACATCGTCTCCCAGGTCATGGGGAAAATTGACCCAAAGCACAATTCCTTCGACCTCCTTCGTGCCACCTTCCCTGCTGGCACAGTCAGTGGTGCGCCCAAAGTCCGGGCGATGCAGATCATCTCCGAACTCGAAGGCAGCACCCGCGGGAGCTACTCCGGCGCCCTCGGGTATTTCGGGTATGACGGAAATCACGATTCCTGTATTGGCATCCGCACCGCACTTCTTAAAGATGGCTGCATATTTATCCAATCCGGTGCCGGGATCGTCGCAGATTCCGTCCCTGCCAACGAATATATGGAGACCATAAACAAAGCCAGGGGCATGCTCAAGGCAGTTTCCCTCTGCGAAAAGTTCTAGGTATGGCTGCTTCCAACCAGAATGCCTATTACTCCTCGTCCGAGACTGCTTCTGCGCTCGACATATACTTGCGCGAAATCGGCCGGTTTGACCGCGTCACGCCGCAAGAAGAAATCGAGCTGGCAGCGAAAATCAAAGCTGGCGACCTGGAAGCCAAGGAAACCCTCATCCGCGCGAACCTCCGCCTTGTCGTCAAAATCGCACAGGACTATTCCCGCCTTGGCCTCCCTCTCCTCGATCTCATCAGTGAAGGCAACCTCGGCCTCATCAAGGCTGTCGAAAGGTTCGATCCCAGCAAAGGGGGCAAACTCAGCACTTACGGCGCATGGTGGATCAAACAATCCATCAAGCGCGCCCTTGCCAACCAAAGCAAGACCATCCGCCTCCCCGTCCATTTGGTCGACAAGATCGCCCGGCTCAAGCGAACCGCCAACCAAATGACTGAGGAGCTTGGCCGTGAACCGACCGACGAAGAACTTGGCGCGGAACTCGGGATCTCCTCCTCGAAGGTATCCGAGCTGAAAGTCCTCGCCCTTCGGCCGTCCTCCCTCGACGAGCCGGTAGGAGACAGTCAAAATAAGGATCTTAGCGAAATCATAGGCGACGAATCGGCCCAATCACCTTCCCAGGCCTATGCAGAAAAGGACATGATCGACGACCTCAAGTCTCAGCTCGAGAAGCTGGACGAGCGGGAGGCCGATATCATCCGCCTGCGTTTCGGGTTCAATGGCCAACGCCCCCTTACCCTGGAAGAAGTAGGGGAACATTTTGGCATCACCCGCGAACGCGTCCGCCAACTCCAGAACATCGCCCTCGTCAAGATGCGGTCCGGTTTCCTTAAGGCCGGCCAATTCCTCTCCCGCCAAGAAGTCTTCGAGCGCAACCAGCGCGAAGAGAAGGATCGCATCATCCGCGAAATCCTCGGCAAGGACAAGGAAGGGGAGGAATAACTTTTTCCTGGTTCACTCGCCCAGGAACACAGGACTTGTCGCGACCAAGTGTACCAAATCCCTGAAGCGGTAACCGCCCTTGCCCAGCTCCCGGGTAATGCGGTCAATTTCCCCCCGGTCCACAGGTTCCATCATCCGCCCGGTTGCGTAGGTGAGCATTTTTTTTACGAGGCAACGTGCAATCTCGTCTTCCCTTGCAAGCAGGGATTTTTTGAAACCGACGATATTTTCGATGGCCTTCCCGTCCGGCAAGGTTGTCGAAGGGTCGATTGCAAGGCGCGGCTTGGTCGGGTATTGGTCGCGCCATTGGCCTACTGGGTTGAAATTTTCGAAGGGGAAGCCAAGGGGGTCGATTTTCCGGTGGCAACCATTGCAGGCTTCTGATTTTCGGTGGAGTTCGAGTTGTTCCCGAATCGTTTTGGCACCCCTCAGGTCTGGGGAGAGCGGCTCGACATCCGGAGGTGGTGGGGAAGGAGGCGTACCGAGGATGTTTTCTAGGAACCAGACCCCGCGGACGACCGGAGTGGTGTCCACGCCGTTGGCAGTGGCGGTCATCACGCCTGGCATGGTCAGGATTCCACCTCGCCTTGGATCGTCCAGTTTGACGCGTTTCAGGGAGTCCCCGTTGATGTCGTCACGCTGGTAGGTCCATTGGGCGATTGCGTGGTTCATGTAGGTGTAGTCCGAGTCGATGAATTCATGCACTGGCAGGTTTCTCGCCAGGACATCCGCTACGTACGCCACCGCTTGGTCCATGAACATGGGCTCCATCCTCCGGTCATGGTAAAACCGAAATGGCCCGCCCCGCTCCGGCGGCATTTTGCCCAGTTTGTCCAGGCGGAGCCATGCCATGGTAAAGTTGTGTTCGAAGGCGCGGGCTTTCGGGTCGCCGAGCATCCTTTCTACTTCCTGGCGGAGGACTTCCTTGTCCCGTAGCTTCCCTTCTTTTGCCAAACTGAAAAGCCTGTTGTCTGGCATGGATGACCAGAGGAAGTAGGAGAGTCGGCTGGCAGTTTCGTAGGGATTGGGGCTCCCTTCGCTCTCCCGGAGGTAGAGGAACCTTGGGGAGCAGAGGATGGCTGTGTAGCCCGCTTGCATGGCCTGGATGAATTTGCCCTCCAAGGGATCAGCCGTTGCCATC
The DNA here is from genome assembly GCA_038125285.1 of Opitutia bacterium. Lineage (GTDB taxonomy): Bacteria > Verrucomicrobiota > Verrucomicrobiia > Opitutales > JABJCN01 > JAYPDO01. The sequence continues at coordinate 9,711 of JAYPDO010000070.1, read as the reverse complement.
TGGACGGATGCGGAGAGGGGGCTCATGCTGAAACCGGGCCCTTTCCAGGCTACCTGGAGGTTGTTGGGTTGCCCGTAAGCCAGGTATTCGATCCGGATTTTGTGGCGACCTTCCCTTAATTGCACTTTCCCTGTCCTGCGCTCGGCACCGTGCAGCCCGTCATGCCCGACTACTGCATTCCCGTCCACCAGGAGCCTGCAACCGTCATCCGAGGCGATTTCAAATTCGTATGTCCCGTCAACCTGTGCAAGGATTGTCCCGGTGAAGAGGATGCTGTAATACTCCTGCCAACCCGGGGCGTTGATATCCACCAATCCACCGGGCAAAACGCCTTCCTTTGCGGGCTCCAGTTTTTCAAAGTCCGGGAGGTTCGTCCATTTGCCTTTGTATGCTTTGAATCCCAGGTCTTGTAAGCCCCCTTTAAACTTCGGTTTGGTGTCCCCGAGGAGGGATTGGACAAGATCCACGTACCGCCGGACTTCCTTTTTGGCAACGGGCTCCCTGTAAGCACGGCTGGCAAACTCCTGGAGGAGTGTGGTAATGGTTTCCTTGTCCTGCTGGCCGTCCCCGTAAAGGGCAGTGTGGCTTTTGGGCGGCCATTCATGGATGAGCGGCTCCAAGGTGATTCTGTAGACCCGGATGTGGGACCCGGCATAGCCGTCTTTCGTGAGCAGCCTTGCCATTTCGACAGGCCATTCTTCGTGGGCTACCTTGTCCTCCTTTTTGTCCGGTCTAGGGAAGAATTTACCAGGGTAATATTTTTGGAGGATGGTTTCGGCACGGAAAGCCCGGTTGTAGGGGCCGTTTTCCCAGCCGACCCAGGGCGTCCAGGTGGCATCCACCCAGGATTCGAAGGTGAAGGATCGCTTTTTGCCGTCCGGCGGGATGTCCCAAGCCTTGATCATGGTGGAAGTGGGTCCCGAGATGCCGCCGTTCTGCGTGTCCGCGATGTTCAACGAAAGTTGAAAGGGAGACCCCGGGTTTAATTTCACCAATTCTGGCCAAGGGGACTCAGGATTGTGGGCGGAGGCTTCGATGGTGATCCGGTAGTTTGCAGCGGTCTTCACTCCTCCTCGGAGACCATCAGGGCTGAGGCGGCCATAGCGTTGGTAACCTTGCGTAAGGAGGTCGAACCCGGGGTTGTATTCCCTGGATACGGTTTCAATGGCTTGTTGGCCGTATTGCTTCCCGGTTACCAGGTGGCCGCTGAAGGTTCTGGGGGTAGTATCCGGCTCGGGCTCCGAGTGGGTGGCGGCGGCCAGGGATTCCTCCGCTGCCCCGATGATGAGCTTGAGCAGGAAGTCGGACATGACAAGGCGGTCTCCGATGTTGGTAAAGCCCTGTTCTTCCTCGTCCTCTGGGAATTGGCGTACAGGGTCGCTCCCTTTTCTTTCGACCTTTCCGTTGCCGTTGTTATCCACGAGCTTTGCGGCCTCCCCTGGTTTATATGCCGCCCCTTGGAGGTAAAGCAGGTCGCGAAGGGTATTGCGGAGTTCTCCCCGGTTGAGGCGGCGGATGACTGCCCTGGCACCGGTGCTTTTCAATTTTGCGTATGCGTCCAGGAGCCTTGGGGTAATGGTGGTGACGACATTTTCCAGGGTTTCCTTCCCTGGCTGCGGTTTCTCCTCAGGGGGCATTTCGCCGAGGTTGAGTTGGTCCAGGATGCCTTGCCAGGTTTCCAGTGTGGCATGGTCGGAAAGGTCGGTGCCTAGGGTGTCCAGGCGGATGTCGTTTTTTTGTTTCTCCGGGCCGTGGCACTGTACGCAGTATTGTTCCAGGAAGGGCTGGAGCCTTTGGAGGGCAGGATCCGGTGAGGATTCCAAGGAGGTTGCCAAGGCCACGACCGGCAACCAAGTTAGCGGTGCCTTTATCGGACTTTCCATTCCAGGCCAGTGAGGGTGCCGGTACTTGCCCCGAAACGGTCGGCTTCGACCCCGGAATTCTGGAGCATGGAAAGGAGGAGGTTGGAGGCGGGGACTCGCTGGCCTTTTTCCTCCGGGTAGACCTTATGCTCACCATGGCGGAAGCCTCCCCCTGCCAGGATGAGCGGGAGGTTTTTGGTGGAGTGGGTACCGGTCGCCATGCCGCATCCGAAAAGGATCATGGTGTGGTCGAGGAGGTTCCCTCCGTTGAGCGGGTCTTCCTCGGCTTTGAGCAGGTCCATGAGGTAGGCCATCTGGCGCATCATGTTGTTCTCGATCAGCTTGAGCGCGGCGACTTCCTTTTCCCGTTCCCCGTGGTGGGAAAAGCCATGGTAGCCCCCCGATAGGCCGAAATCTCCGCTGACAAAGCCTGAGGAAAGGGTGATGGCGCGGGTGGAATCGGTCTGGATCGCCAGTTTGATGAGTCCCATCATGGCATGAAGGTTATGTTCCGTGCCTTTGCCTTGTTGGGGTTCCTTTTGGTCTGTGGCGGGCTTGGGTTTGGAGAGCCAAGGCTCTTGCTGGGAGATCTTTTGCTCCAGGGTGCGGACGGAGTCCAGGTATTCACCAAATTTCTCCCGGTCCTGTTTCCCCAGTTTTCCCTCCAGGTCTTTGGCTTCCTCCAGGACGACATCCAGGATGCTGCCGTGGCGTTGGAATTCACCGGCTTTGGCGGATTTGGAATCCGGGGAGTCTTCCAGGAAAAGGGCACGGTACGTTTGCCGTAGGTCCAGGGCGGGCACTTGTACGCCTGTCCTGGTAAAGCTGATGAGGTTGGCCTCATTGACTTTGACGGTGAGGGAAGGGAAGCGGGTCTGGGCACCCACATGTTCCGCGATCTTCTGGTCCAGGCTGATGTTGCCCTCAGGAAAGTTGGCCGCGAGTGGGGGGCGGACACCACTCAGGAGGACGGGAACCCCGGCATGCCCTCCTGTGTTCCCATGGTCCAGGTTGGAAAAAACGGTGAAATCCTCTTTGTGCCTCTCCAAGGGACGCAGGGTTTCTGAAAGTTCATAACCCCGGCCTGCTTCTTCCGGGAAAAAGGCGTTGGCATAGATCCCGTAATTGTTGGAGAGGCAAATAAACCGTTTTACGGGCTTCCCCGGTTTGGCCGCAGCGCCTTGGAGACCCGGGAGGGACTCCATTAACGGAAGGGCGATGGACACCCCGCCTGCTCCCTTGAGGAATTTCCTGCGGGTTGGTTTGTCCATCAGTCCGGAACCAGGGTTCAGATTTCTTTTTTGCCGTCTTGTTTGTTATTTACGACACTGGAGGTCTTTTCCCCAGTTCGCAGGTCAATCCATTTTGCCATGAGACGGAGGCTTTCGCGCAGGTGGATGTCAAAATTCGGGTCGTCCTCGTCGTATTTGTTCAAGTCTTTGGGTTCTTCCCCTTGGGCGATGGTGATGTCCAGGAGGATTTCCTTGGCGGGATATTTGTTTTTGGCTAGGGACTTGAGGCGTTTGTCGAGGTCGTCCTGGTGGTCTTTGTCCCGTTTGGCTTTTGCCCTGCGGGTCTCCAGGTTTAAGGAATAGGTCTTTTGTTCGCGGCGCTCTTTGTACCAGGCGATGGTTTCCTTCAGGTATTTGAATTCGTCGAGCTTATCCAGATGCTCCTTCGCGTAATTGTCCAGTGCGGCCATTAAGTCCTTGTTGGGCTTGGCGTTTTTATCCGGTTCGCTCTTCGGGTCTTCTTCCAGCGGGATTTCCGGGATTTCGTCCCATGCGAGGGCTTTTGGGAGGTCGGACTCGCCGATGGGGAGGAATTCGTTAGCGGAGGGGAAGACGATGTCGGAGGGGACGCCTTTGTTTTGGGTTGACCGGCCACTGGGCAGGTAGAATTTCTGGATGGTGATCTTGGCCGCACTGCGTTTTGGGTTTCCAAAGTCGAACATGAAAGGTTGGTCAACTTGGAAGATGGCTTGCACCGTTCCTTTGCCGTGGGTGGATTTTTCCCCGACAATGATTGCCCTGTGGTGGTCCTGGAGTGCCCCGGCCACGATTTCGGAGGCGGATGCGCTGTACCTTGAGACCAGTACCAGGAGGGGGCCATCCCAGGCTGTGCTGGGATCGCGGTCGACGTGTTTTTTGACTCTTCCGGTCGTATCTTTGACCTGGACGACCGGGCCGGTGGGGATGAAAAGGCCAGAGAGTTTGACGGCTTCGCTCAGGAGGCCTCCCCCGTTGTGGCGAAGGTCAAGGATCATCCCTTGGACGCCAGCGTCTTTGAGCTTGCCGATTAGTTCTTGGATGTCGCCGCTGGTGGAATTGCTGCCTGCGCCGCCACCATAGAAGGAGGGGAGGTCTAGGCGGCCGACGAGGATGGTTTTGTCGTCCTGGGGCACTTCGATGATTTCCGCCCTGGCAAGATTTGCGGTCAGCTTGATTTCATCCCGGATCAGGGAAACGACTTTCCGGTCGCTAGGATCTGCGCCTACCGGTACGATTTCCAACCGGACCTTTGTATTTTTGGGACCTTTGATGAGCTTGACGATTTTGCGGAGCTTCATGTCGATGACGTCCACGAAATCGTCGTCCCCCTGGGCGACACTGACGATTTTGTCATCCGGCTTGAGTTGCTCGCTACCCTCTGCTGGCCCCCCTGGCAGGAGGCGTTTGATCACGCAAAAGCCGTCCTCGTCCTGGAGTACGGCACCGATACCGACAAAGGAGTTGTTGATCTGTACGTTGAAGTCCTCAAGGGAATCTATGGACATGAACGTGGAATGGGGGTCGAACATGTTGGTGAGGGCGGTTAGGAAAGTTTCCTGTACGTTCCAGGACTCGTATTCACCGAGGGTTTTTTCCCAACGTTCGAAACGGCGGCGGATGACATTGACGGATTCCTTGAGAATCTCGGGGTCGGGTTCTCCGGGTTTGAGCGCGACTTCTGGCTTTTCTTCCTTTTTCCCTTCTTCTTTGGTCTCCTTGTCTTTCCCTTCCTTGGCCTCTTCCTCTTTGCGTTTGGCTCTTGCGGCTTCTTCGGAGAGGACTTCGTTGAGGACTTCGTATGTCAGGCGGTCTTCCCATACTGCGTCGGCGTTGGCCTGGTCCAGAGGCCAGTCGAGTTCTGAGCGGTCGGGTTCGTAAGTTCTGAAAGTCGTGAGGTCGAAAGGTTTGTCCAGGCGGTCGAAGACCCAATCGAGGCGTTGTTTGGCGCGTTTGCGGTATTGCTCGAAGATTTTGTATGCCGGGAGGAGGCTGCCGTCTTGGAGGTAGGTGTGCATGCTCAGTGCAAAGCGGACTTCGAAGTTCTCCAAGTCGGACTTGAGGAAATACATGTGATAACCATCCCAGCGCTCCATGTAGAAGCGTATGAACTCCTTGAAATCGACGTCGGATATGGACTGGTTGAGGTAGTGGTAGCGTTGGAGCGCCTGGGAGACCCACTTGGTCTCGCCGGCCATTTTCGGGGTGGGGGAGAGGCGTTCCGACGTTGTGTTTTCCCCTTCGTCCCCTTTTTGGGCGGAACCGGTATGGGGTGGAATGAAAACTGAGAGGATGCTGAAGAGGCCGAGGGAAAGCGCAAGTTTGAGGGGGAGGTTTCTAGGAGGTTTCATCATGTTCGGAAGGTCGGGTATGCCCGTGAAACTGGCTTTTTGGATGGTGGGTATGCTTGCCCTCTAGTGGCCTGGCTGGTTTTGTAATTGGTTTGTAAAGGAAAAATAGTACTTACGGGTTCAGCGCAACAACCTAATTATAGGTTCCTGGGGTGCGGGCGTTAGGGGTTCCCGAGGTGTTATCGCTTCAATACGTCCTTTGCCTGGTCCAGAGTCCGTTTTTCCTCCATTGTGAGAGATCCGAAGCCATGGTCGTTGATTTTGTCGAGGATCCGGTCCACTTCCTTTTGCAAATGATCCTTGGAGCCATGGGTGTTGACGGTGTAGCCAGTCGGCTGGAGCGGGCGTGCCCGCCTGTTTTTCACGGGTGCCTGGCGGCTGAAGGGGGTGGCGAGGTTCCCGAAGTCGGAAAAGGACAGTTTGTAGCCCATGGCAAAGCGGTAAAAAAGGACGGCTCCGAGCATCCCCCCAAGGTGGGCGGAATGGCCTATGTGTTCCCCTGCGACCCTACCAAGCTCCAGCGCGAACAGGCAATACAACTCGATTAGGAAGATGGTCCATCCCAGCCATTTGGGCTTCACCGTGAGGGGGATGACAAAGAAGAGCAGGAAGGTGATCGGCTGGTTTGGGCGGGTCAGGCAAAAGTAGATCAGGAAGCCCAATACGCCTGCAGAAGCCCCCATGAGTGCCCCGCCCGGGATGGTTGCATTACAGCCTAACCATAAGATGGAACCGGCCAATACGGATCCAAAGTAAAGGGTAAGGAGTTGTTTGGGGGTCAGGCTCTGCTCAATGATCCTGCCCATGAAAAAGATGCCCAGCAGATTGCAGAGCAAGTGCCCCGGGAAGGTGCCCGTTTGGTGCAAGAAACTGTATGTGACCAGTGTCCAGGGCTTCGTCGCCCACCCGTCTGTCCCGATTGCGAAAAATTCCGTCGGGAAGTGTTTTCCCAGGATTACCTGGAAGGCGAATACCGCGATGTTGGCCACCAAAAGGATTTTGATGACGCTCTGGGACGCTGGTTGGGCATCCCGCATGTAGGGGCGGTCGTATATCATGCCAGGGCGAAGCGGTCTTTGGTGATGGGGTTCGGAGTTGGAACTGGGGAAAGTTGTACAGGAGGCAAGATTGGGGTGGGTGAGGGTTGCTTGCTTGACTAGGTGCGTGATTGGGGTTTTTCACTAATCCTAAACTATCATGGCACAAGAGGAAGAGAAATGGCCAGAAAATATGCACGGGCGTTTTTATGTCGATCACCAGTGTATCGACTGCGACCTTTGCCGCGAACTGGCTCCTTCCAATTTCACCCGCCAGGAAGAAAAGGGCTACTCTTACGTCTATTCCCAGCCCGGTTCTCAGGATGAACTGGAAGAGTGCCAGGAAGCCCTGGAAAGTTGCCCAGTAGAGGCTATTGGGGATACGGATGGTTAACAATGGATGACATGGAATTGCTCTGCAAGTTCGAGGATTGCAGCTTGCCTCACGAAGAATGGACCCACCGGTCACATGTCAAGGTGGCATACCTGCACCTGGTTCGGGATCCGTTTGATGTGGCCCTCGCTAAATTTAGGGAAGGCATCCGTCGCTATAATGCCGCACACAATGTCCCAGAAGGCCCTATGCAAGGCTACAACGAGACGACGACCCATGCCTTCCTGCAAATCCTCAAGGCGACCATGGACGCCTACGGGGAAATTTTCCCAACGCCCGATGCCGATGCCTTTTGCGATACCCATCCCCACCTGTTGCAAAAGCACATCCTCCGGCTGTTTTACACCCCGGAGCGCCGGATGCATCGGGACGCAAAGGCTAAGTTTGTGGCTCCCGACCTTGCGCCGTTGCCCGAATGCAAAGGGTAACCGGGCTCCAGTTCTCCGCCCCAGCCTAGGAAATCTAAATGCAGGCCACGACCATCGACTTCCGCAACGTCTTCTTCCCCAACGGCTCCACCGTAAACCTTTAAAGCCAGTTCGGTGTCATCGACGGCATTTACCCGACCTTTCCCACCGGCGATCCCGCCAATCTCCTGTGCAACCACCAAGTCGGCCGGGTAAACTTCATCGAGAACGCGGGCTATGACCAAACCGTCATCAACAAACGCGCCTTTTCGACCAGTTCCAAAAACAGATCCTGATCACACCCCTGACTATTGGCCAATGACCCAGGGGTGAGACAGGCACTCTTGCCTGTCAAATTTATTAGGAATTCAAGTCGCTCGACACCAAGATCTAACGTTAATAAGGCACTTCCAGCCTAGCCACCGCCTCCATTGCCCGGTCGATCGCCTCCTGGAAACGGTTTTCGGACTTCCTCCCCGGATCATAATCAGCAGGGGTCAGTACCGGGCCGAAGATGACGTCCAACTTCCCCCGGATTGACGGTATTTTTCGGTGTCGGCTGTAAATGTCGTAAGCTCCCACGATCCGCATTGGGAGGATATTCGCCCTGGACCGACAAGCAATGAGGCCGATCCCCGCCTTAGCCGGATGGATTTCCCCGTCCGGGCTTCGAGTGCCTTCCGGATAGACTACCACCGCTTCCCCTTTCGACAGCACTTTCAAAACTTTGCTGACCGCCTTGGCGTCCTTCCCCCCATCCCGGTCGACCGGAATGGTGTTGAGCCTTGGCAGGAGCCATTTGGCCACCGGGTTGCCGAGCAAAGTCTCCCTGGCCAAGAAATGGAAATCTCGCACATTCACCGCCCCGAGGAGGGGTGGGTCGAAGAAGCTCGTGTGGTTGCAGACCACTAACAGCGGCCCGTCCTCCGGAATGTGCCGCAAGCCATGCCAGTCCGTCCGGTAGAGAATTCCCCAAATATTCCTCAGGGCGAGGGAGCAAGTTTTGTAGACGAGGTTCATGACTGGATGGCGGGAAACACAGACTATCACAGAAGAACACGGACGTTCAGGGACAACTTGGCAGCCGCTACCTGTCCGAGGGAGTCAGAGTGTCCTTGCATGTCGGTGCAAGTCCCTGTTTGTCCGTGTCTTCTCACGCCAATTTCCATGGATCACGGTACGGCCTGGACAAGTGCTTCGAAGCGGCCCTGTCGTCCACAAAGTCCTCCTTGGCCGGATCCCAGTCCAGGGTTTCCCTTTCCAGCATCATGCCGATGTTTGCGACATGGGCGATGGAGATCGTCCGGTGGGCATCCTCGATTGGCGCGATAGGCTCCTCCCCGCTGAAGACGCAGTCCACAAAGTTCTGCACATGGTTGTTGCTTTCAAAGACCCGCACCATGCCGTCCGTAATCTTTTCCCTCAATAGTTCCTTGGGATTGGCTTCCAGGCGGCCCCGGTTGGTATGTACCCACTTGCCGTCCTCCCCATAGAATGTGACGCCTCCCCTCTGGGCCGTCCCGATCTGCAATTTCAGCCCGCAATCGTAGGTGCATTCCCAATTGTAGTCTCCCGCGGTGTTATAGAGTTCCTTCCTTGGGGGATACAAGCCCTTGAGGTTGGTAAACTTCACTGGCCCAGTCTTGGTTTTGTCCATTGCCCATTGGGCGATGTCGATATGGTGCGCCCCCCAGTCTGTAATCTGGCCTCCGGAGTAGGCCAAGATCCAACGCCAGTTCACATGCAAGCGGGCAGGGCAATAGTAGGCTTCCGGCGCGGGCCCGAGCCAGAGGTTGTAGTCCAGCCCTTCGGGAACTGGCGTTTCTTTCTTTTCCTCGCCATGCTTCGAGTAATCCGGATGCCCTCCGGGGAGGCCGACCTTGATCGTGTGGACCTTCCCGATAAAACCGTTTTTGACCAGCTCCAACCCTTTCCGGAAGTGGATCATGGACCGCTGCTGGCTTCCGGTCTGGAATGTAACCCCTGCCCTTTTGACCGCATCGGACATCAACCGCCCTTCCTTGATGGTCAGGGACAGCGGCTTTTGTCCATAAATATGCTTCCCTGCCCTGGCTGCCTCGATGACATGAAGGGCATGCCAATGGTCCGGCGTGGCAACCTGCACCGCGTCGATGTCCTTCCGTGCAAGAAGGCAACGGTAGTCGGAATAGGTATCCACCGTCTTGAAAGTGTTGGGATCCTTTTCCTTCTCCTCCGCATAGCGCTCGTTGACGATGTCGCGGGCGAATTCGTAGCCCCCCTCACGGTCGGCCCAATACCCCTTGGAACGTTTGTTCACATCACAAACCGCCACGATTTGTACCCTCGGGTCATTAAGGAAATTCCTCATCCAGTTGATGCCATTGTTCCCGTTACCAATGCAGCCTAAGGT
>JAYPDO010000069.1:19753-20889 GCA_038125285.1 Opitutia bacterium | reverse complement strand
CCTTTGTACATGGCGCCGATTTGGGGGAGGGTGACATGGGATTCGTCAATGATGAGTAGGAAGTCTTCGGGGAAGAAGTCGATGAGGCAGAAGGGGCGGTCGCCGGCTTGGCGTCCGGAGAGGTGGCGGGAGTAGTTTTCGATGCCGGAGCAAAAGCCCATTTCGCCGAGCATTTCGAGGTCGTACTCGGTGCGCATGCGGATGCGTTGGGCTTCGAGGAGGAGGTTGTTTTTTTCGAAGTGTGCGACTTGGGCTTCGAGTTCCGAGCGGATGTCGCCGAGGGCTTTTTCGAGTTTGTGGCGTTGGGTGATGAATTGGTTGGCGGGGTAGAGGTCGAATTGTGAGAGGGAGGCGCCGGTCTGGCCGGTGAGGGGGTCGAGTTCCAGGACATTTTCGATTTCGTCGCCCCAGAACTCGATGCGGATTGCGGACTCCATGTAGGCGGGGAAGATGTCGACGATTTCGCCACGGACGCGGAAGTTGCCCCGGGAGAGGTCGAGGTCGTTGCGGGAGTAGAGGTTGTCGACGAGTTTTTCGAGGAGGTGGTCGCGGGGGATTTCCTGGCCGGGGGCGAGGTGGATCTTCATGGCGAGGAAGTCTTCGGGGGAGCCGAGGCCGTAGATGCAGGAGACGCTGGCCACGACGATGACGTCGCGGCGGCTGATGAGGGAGCTGGTGGCGGCGATGCGGTGGCGCTCGATCTCGTCGTTGATGGAGGAGTCTTTCTCGATGTAGGTGTCGGTCTGGGGGATGTAGGCTTCGGGTTGGTAGTAGTCGTAGTAGCTGACGAAGTATTCGACGGCGTTGTCAGGGAAGAAGGCTTTGAACTCGGAGAAGAGCTGGGCGGCGAGGGTCTTGTTGTGGGAGATGATGAGGGTGGGCCGCTGGAGGTTTTGGATGGCGTTGGCCATCGTGAACGTCTTCCCGGAGCCGGTGACGCCGAGGAGGGTCTGGTAGCGGTTTCCGGCGGCGATGGATTGGGTGAGCGCAGCGATGGCGGTGGGTTGGTCGCCGCTGGGGGCGTAGTCGGTGTGGAGCCGGAAGTCCATGTTTTGGGGGTGGCAATTGATCAACTGCGAAAGATGCTAAAGATGCGAAAGGGGGAGTGGAGGTGTAGCGTGTGTATATTCTAAGCG
>JAYPDO010000069.1:16159-19743 GCA_038125285.1 Opitutia bacterium | reverse complement strand
GCGGAAGTCCATGTTTTGGGGGTGGCAATTGAATCAACTGCGAAAGATGCGAAAGGGGGAGTGGAGGTGTAGCTTGTGTATATTCTAAGCGTGTCTCGTTTCTTTGCGGTTATCTCTGTCAGCGGTTTACTCCAGGATGCCTGGCTCACCTTCGGTTTTGGCGATGACGACGGCGCAGCAGCTGTCGCCGAATACATTGACGGCGGTGCGGAGCATGTCGAGGATTCGGTCGACGACCATGACGATGCCGATACCGATGGGGATGTATTCTTTTTCGAACCCTGTGGAGTTGAGGATGATGATAATGGCTACAAGGCTGGCGGAGGGGATGCCGGCCACTCCGATGGAGGTGAGGAGGGCGAGGAGGACGACTTGGAACTGGGTGGTGAAGTCCATGGGGATACCGAAGAGTTGGGCGAGGAAAATGACCACTACGCATTCGTAAAGGGCGGTGCCGTCCATGTTGACGGTGGCGCCGAGGGGCAATGTGAAACCGGAGACCTTTTTGGAGACCCCGGCGTTTTCCTGCACGCACTGCATGGTGAGCGGGAGGGTGCTGGAGGAAGAGGCGGTGGAGAAGGCGGTCAGGAGGGCAGGGGACATGGCCTGGTAGTGGCGGATGGGATTGGGGATCTTCCCGATCACCTTGAGCATGATGGGGAGGGTGAGGAAGAAATGTGTACCCAGGGCGAGAAGGACGGTGCCCGCGAACTTCACCATGACTGCGAACAGCTCCCAGCCGGTTTCCGAGATCGTTGGGCAAACCAACCCGAAAACCCCGATGGGGGCGAAGCTGATTATGAACTGGGTGAGCCGGATCATGACTGTGTTGAAACTCTCCCAGAAACCTAGCTGTATGCCCCTCATGCCATCGGGGAGACGCGATGTGAAAAACCCGAACAGGATGCTGAAGAAGATGATGCCCAATAGATCCCCTTCCGCCCCGGCTTGGACGATGTTGGTCGGGATCATGCGAATGAAGATGTCGAACAGGCCGCGGCTGCCTTGTTCGGCGTTTTCGATGGCTCCTGCGATCTTTTCCTGTTCAGCACCCCCTGCTTGGGCCAGCATCTTTTCCCGGATCGTTGGGTCGACGTCCCCCGGTTTGATTGCGTTGACGATTAGCAAACCGACCACGATAGCCAGGAAGCTAGAGAGGACGTAGAACACCAGTGTCTTCGTCCCCAAGCGCCCAAAATCCTTGTCCGCACCGATGTTGATCACACCGAGTACAATCGAGCTGGCTACCAACGGTACGACGACCATCTTGAGCGCATTCAGGAAGAGTTTGCCAAAGAAGCCTATGCCCTCGTTGGCTTGCCCTGCCCAGGATGGGGAGGATTGGTTGATGAGGGAGCCGACCACAATGGCCAGGGCGAGGGAGGCAAGGATTTGCCAATGGAGTTTCCAGCGGAGAGGGTTCATGGGAATTGGAGGCGGGTCAGAAAAGTTTACGGAGGGAGTCGATGTCCAGGTCGGTCAGCCGGTGGACGACTTTGTGGGCATGGGAAAGTTCGGGTTCGGGATGGGTTGTGGCGACGGCGACTACTTTCATCCCTCCGTCTAACCCGGCTTGGATGCCGTGTAAGCTGTCCTCGAAGACGATGCATTCGCCCGGTGCCTTCCTGAGCTTGCCAGCCGCCTTCAGGAAGACTTCTGGGTCGGGCTTCCCTTTGGTTACATCATTGGACGAGACTAATTCCTGGAAAAGCCCGTCCAGCCCCAACACCTCGATCGCCACTTCCAAGTTCTTCCTGGGGGTCGAGGAACCCACTATGGCCGGGATGCCCGCCGCCTTTAACGCCAACAACAAGTCCCGCGCCCCTGGCAGTTCGACCAAGCCGGTCTCCCGTATAATCTCCCGGAACAACTCTTCCTTGCGCCGATCCAGGCGATCCACTTCCGACGGGTCGTCCGTCCAGCCCAAGAGGTTGGGGATGATCCACTTGTTGATCTTCCCGAAACCCTTCACAAAGTGATCTTCCGGCAAGGGCTTGCCTTCTTTCTCGGCCAGCATTTCCCAGCTTCGTTCATGTTGTGCGGCGGAGTCGACCACGACCCCGTCCCAATCGAATATTGCCCCGGTGAATTCCATAATCTCGCGGCATCCTTGGGAACCTGCCCACTTTGACAAGGAAGGATTGGCTCGACAGCTTTTGAAGAGCCAAGAAAGTGGGCGGCATTATGAAATCCAAGCCACTCCTCATCCTCTACATCCTCACTTTCTTCCTTGGCCAAGCCTGCGCCCAACAAAACGAGGAATTGATTACCCAACTCCAATCCGTCCCCACCCCGAAGGCAGCCGAGGATGACTGGCCTTGGTGGCGCGGGCCGAACCACGATGGCATCGCCAAACCCGGACAAACCCTCCCTTCCAAGATCGACGTCTCCAAGCACCTCCTATGGAAGGCCAAGATCGAAGGTAAAGGCCACGGAACCCCCATTGTCGCCGGGGACAAGATTTTCCTCCTCACTTCAAACGAGGAAAAGCAAAGCCAGGCCGCCATCGCCCTTGACCGCAAGTCCGGTAAACACGTTTGGGGGATCGAAGTCCACAAGGGCAAACTCGACAAAAAGAACAAAAAAGCCTCCCATGCCAATGGCTCCCTGGCCTGTGACGGGGAACGGGTCTACTGCAACTTCGTTCACGATGGTGCCGCCTACACGACCGCCCTCAATGTGGCCGACGGCAAGGTCGCCTGGCAAACGAAGCTTACCGATTACGTCATCCACCAAGGCTACGGTTCGACTCCTCTGCCCTACAAAGGCTTCGTCATAGTCACCGCCGACAACAAGCTCGGCGGGGTTATTATCGCACTATCCGCCAAGACTGGCGAAGTCGCTTGGAGCCACAAACGCCCGAAAACCCCAAATTACCCATCGCCGGTCATCCACCACCTCTTCGGCAAGGACCAACTCATCATGACCGGTTGTGACCTCGTCACCAGCCTCGACCCCTACACTGGCAAGGTCATTTGGGAGACCGAAGGCGCCACCACCGAATGCGTTACCACTACCCCCACGGACGGCAAACACATCTACTCCACCGGCGGATACCCCAAGAACCATGTCGCCGCCTACCTGGCCGACGGTTCCGGCAAAGTTGCATGGGAGAACAACATCCGTGTGTACGTCCCCTCCATGGTCGTAAAGGAAGGCCACTTATACGCAGTCACGGACGGCGGCATTGCCCAATGCTGGAAATCCGACACCGGTGAAACCCTCTGGAAAGGCCGTCTCGGCGGTGTCTTCTCCGCTTCCCTGACCCTCCTCGATGACCGCCTTTACGCTATCAACGAGTACGGTGAATTTTTCGTCTTTGCTGCAAGCCTGAAGGCCTTCGAACTCCTCCACCAAACCAAACTCGCCGACGAAGCCTTTGCGACCCCGGTCATCTGCGGCAACCGCCTTTACCAACGCGTCGCCATCCAGAATGACCACGTCCGCGAAGAGTACCTTTACTGCATCGGGGAATGAACCGTACCGAAGTCATCCATGCAATAATCCGAGAATTGGAGTCCCAACTTGCCACTGCAATGGCGGCGTCCCGTCAGGCGGCCGAGATGGCGACGGATGAAGAGTCC
>JAYPDO010000069.1:8842-16149 GCA_038125285.1 Opitutia bacterium | reverse complement strand
ACCCAAGGCTTGGAAGCATCCTATCTGGCGGCGGGGCAGGCCGGACAAGCGCGATCACTTGGCCAAGCGGTTCAAACCATGAAAACCTTCCTGGAGGATTTACCGGTTAAACTGGCAAAGGTAGCTGCCGGAAGCCTGGTCGAATGTGAACTTGGTGGTGGCAGGGAATGGTTTTTCCTTTCCCCGGTCGGCGGCGGGATCGAGGTGGAGGCCGACAACGCCCTGGTTACTGTAATTACCCTCCAATCCCCACTGGGATCCCGTATCCTGGGGCTACAAGCCGGGGGCGCGTTCACTTTGCCGAATGGTTCCAAAGGCATGTTGGTGCAAATGGCTGATAATGGTTGAAGGGCATTGCCAACCGGGGGGAACTTTACAAAAGGGTTCCTTGAATTTTAGAAACCTATGGTCGTCCAACCCAGAATCCGTTCCTTTATTTGCCTCACCGCACACCCCGAAGGTTGTGCCGAAAACGTCCGGCAGCAGATCCGGTATGTGAACGGGAAAGGGGCGATTGAAAACGGCCCCAAGAACGTGTTGGTGGTCGGATGCTCCACGGGCTATGGCCTGGCTTCCCGGATTGCGGCGTCCTTTGGTTGCGGGGCGGGGACAGTTGGCGTGGCATTTGAGAAGCCTTCGGACAAGGGGCGGACGGCTTCCCCGGGGTGGTACAACAACGTGGCTTTCCATGACGAGGTGAAAAAGGCCGGAATCCCGGTGGCCACCGTCAATGGTGACGCCTTTTCCGACGAGGTTAAGCAGGAGACCATCCAGGCGATCAAGGCCACTCTTCCGGGCGGGAAGGTCGACCAAGTGATCTACAGCCTCGCATCACCCAGGCGGACGGATCCCAAGACCGGCGAGACCTACAAGGCCACCCTCAAGCCCATCGGACAACCCTTTGAGAACAAAAACCTCAACACGGACAAGCAGAACGTTGACATCGTGTCACTCGAACCTGCCTCCGACGAAGAAATCTCCGGCACCATCAAGGTCATGGGAGGGGAGGACTGGGAACTCTGGATGGAAGCCCTTGCCGAGGCCGGGGTCCTGGAGGAAGGCGTCCAGACCATTGCCTATTCCTACATTGGCCCCGAAGTGACTTGGCCGATTTATACCAACGGCACGATCGGCACCGCCAAGAAAGACCTAGGCCGCGCGGCCAAGGCAATTACGGAAAAGCTATCGGGTCTTTGCGGTACGGCCCATGTCAGCGTCAACAAAGCCGTGGTCACCCAGGCCAGTTCGGCCATCCCGGTCGTCCCGCTCTACATTTCCATCCTTTTCAAAATTATGAAGGCGGCCGGGAACCACGAAGGCTGCATCGAGCAAATGGATCGGCTATACCGGGATTTCCTCACCTCCGATGCCCCGCCCCCGCCGGACGAAGAGGGTCGAATCCGGCTGGATGACTACGAGATGCTGCCCGACATCCAGCAAGCGGTCGCTGGTAACTGGATAAGGATCAATACCGACACATTGTCCGAGTTTGCCGATTTTGACGCCTACCAGTCCGAATTCCTCCGCCTCTTCGGCTTTGGCATCGACGGGGTGGATTATGATGCCGACGTCGAGGTGGACTTGCCCCTTCCTTCCTGACGAACAGCGGTAACCAACCCTTCTGGAAACCTGGCGTCACCAAACCTTCTTAACTATGGCGGCCAGTGGTTGATTTGAACACTTCGAACGGCCAGAATGCGGAGGAGGTCTTCAAGGCGATCCAGGGGCTTGGGGAAGTGGTACCGTAAAGCCCGCATTTCTTGGAGCTTCTTGTTGGGATCGTGTCCGGATTATGCAGTTCCCCAGTTTGCCGAGCCTTCAGGAAGGCAGAGTGTGTTGTGGAGGATTTGTTTAGCCAGGCCACCCTCGACCTGTCGGAAGCCTACCTCCTCCAACTCTGCCTCAGCTTCCGCTCCTGACCCTTTTGGAGTGCTGTGGCATGTCAAAGCCTTGTGTCAGGCAGACCTTCCCCCTGAAGCAAAGTGGCGTCGTTTCGCCGCACTCCTAGGGAATCCAAGTGGTGTTCAGTCTGACCCCGACTCCCCGGGAAACCAGTTCATACGCCTCAACATCACCAGCTCCGAGTAATCCCAATTTTTGCGAAGACCTTCGGTCGCCGTACCTTTTTTTTGGGCGACCAACGTCCGCCCCTCCATTATCCGTCATTTCTTACGGATTTGGTGGAGCCGACCGGGGTCGAACCGGCGACCTCCACATTGCGAACGTGGCGCTCTACCAACTGAGCTACGGCCCCATTTCCGCCGCATAGGATTATCGGCCCGCAGCAATTTGCAACTTTTTCTATTCTCACGGACTGCGTTTTCCATGCTTGGCATCGTTACCAAGGGGCAGTCGATCAAGACGGCAATTTGAAGGCCACCCGCAGTTCCTGGATAACCCTCTCCGGCATTGCTGCGACTTCGCCGATCGCCCGGGCGTTGATGATGGCTTCAGCGGTGGATTCGAGGACTTCGAGGCGGTCGAAGGTGTCCAGAACGCTGGTGCCGGTGACGACGACGCCGTCATTGGCCAGGATGGCGGCCGGGGAGGCTTCGGAAATATGATCCGCCAAGCTACCGTCGGCCAAATATTGGATGCCGTAGGGAACCCGCTCGACATCGCGTAGGAAGACGTAGCTTTCGGGGATGGTGCGGGCATCAAAAGGGGCGTCCGTGACGCTAAAGGCCGTGGCATTGACAGGGTGGGCGAAGGCGATGGAGCGGACGTGGGGATGCTTTTGGTAGATGGCGCGGTGGGCTGCGGTTGCGCGGCTGGCCTCTTTCCCGGATTCAGCATTGCCGTTTTCCACCCGTACCATGTCCCCTTCGCTAAGAAGTTCCCGGTCTTCCCGGGTCGGGGTGATGAGGAAGTCGTCTTCCCCTAGCCGTGCAGAAAAACTGCCTTCCGTGCTGATTAACAATCGTTGCCGGCAACCCCGGTGGATAAAACGTACCAGTTCCCGGCGGAGTTCCAGTTCGGCAGGTTTTGGCGCAGTGGGGGTGAAACTGCCCAGCGGGGTGCCGCGGTCGCGGGCTTGTTGGAGTTCGTTTTCCGTCAGGTTGTGGATTTTGCCCAGTTGACGGGCTTTGACCAGGGTTTTGGCCGCAAATTCAAAGGCTTCAAACCGTTGGAAGGCTTGGGCCAGGTCCCGTCCCCCGACCACAACGCCGTGGTTCTCCAGGATCACGCTTTCACAACCCGAGGCAAAGGCTTCCGCAATCCGGTTTCCCAGGTCTTGGCTCCCGGGGAGGGCGTAGGGCGCGAATCCTGTCTGGCCACAGACGGAGTGGGCTTGGTGGAATATCCGGGTATCCGGGGTTTTTCCACAAATGCTGAAAGCGACCAAAGCCACAGGGTGGGCATGGACGACTGCCCTGATGTCTTCCCTGACACTGTAGATGGCCCGGTGAAACGGGAATTCGGAAGAGGGGTTGTGGCGTCCTTGGACATTCCACTCCGGGTCGACAGACACGATGTCGTCCCGCGTCAGGGCACCTTTGTCCACCCTGGCCGGGGTGATCCAAATGTTGTGGTCGCTGTCAAGGATGGAGATGTTGCCGCCGGAAGTTGTGGTCATGCGGTAACGATAGATACGTTCCATCGTTTGCATAATGGCGTCTCGGGGATGCAGATAAGGTTCCATGGATTTTGGAAAATGGCAGGGTTGCCCAAGATTTCCACATCTTTGTCGTCGACTCTGTCAATCTTTGCCGTGTCGTGGGGAACAAGGGTTCAGCATGGCATTACAGGCCGTGTTTAATGCATTTGGAAGGTGGGTAGGACAGAGGTTTTCTCTGACGCTCCGCCCTTCCTCCATTTGAAACTTCCAGTCTTGGAAATAATCAATCCAGCCGGTTCCAATCCGGTGGTTCGTGCTCTTACAAACTGTCCAGCAATTGATCGAAGTCCCGCTCGCTGCCTTCCTTGGCTTTGTTTTTCAGATAGTCCACTGTTGGGAGCCTTGCTACAGGGTTGCAGTGCGCATCATGCCTCGGCCATAATTCTGCCCCGATTGGAAATCTGACAAAATGATGGGGGCAAAATCATTTTTGGAAACTCCCTTTTATTCATCTTTTGTTGTCCCAAAGTTGGGAATTAAACTTGGTGACATTGGATCGCCCCTCCAAGAAATGGTACTGGTAATAAGCGAGAATCCCCTGAATAAACGGTATTCCATATGCGCGCCTTTCCCTTGTTTTGTTGGATCTTGGTAACATCCTCTCTTGATGCGGATGATTTCTTCGCAACCAAGGTCCAGCCAGTGCTCAGGGAAAGGTGCTTCCAATGCCATTCCCATGGCGAGAAAATCAAGGGCGGGTTGGTGCTGGACTCGAAATCCGGTTGGGAGAAAGGCGGGGATTCCGGTCCTGCATTGGTTCCGGGTAATCCTGGGGAGAGCTTGCTGGTCAGGGCAGTCCGTTGGCAGGACAAGGATTTCCGGATGCCTCCAAAGGAGAAGTTGCCGGATGGCGAGGTCGCGATCCTGGAGGAGTGGGTGATGCGGGGTGCCCCGGATCCTCGCGTCCTGGATGGGGAAAGGCCGGATCCGCTCGATTGGTGGTCGCTCAAGCCTTTGTTAAAACTGAAAGCACCCGGCGAAGGGAATCCGGTGGATGCGTTTGTCCGGGCGAAACTGGAGGAAAAAGGTCTCCAGCCTTCCCCCCGTGCGGATCGTCGGACATTGGCGCGCAGGCTGTACTTCGACCTCCATGGGATTTTGCCGACGCCAGAGGAAGCCGCAGCATTTGATAACGACCCAGCTCCCGACGCCTGGCCAAAGCTGGTCGACAAGCTCCTGTCCTCCCCACGATACGGGGAACGTTGGGCGAGGCATTGGCTCGACGTCATCCATTTCGCCGACTCCCACGGTTGTGAACACGACATCAAGCGCCCCAATGCCTGGCGTTTCCGGGATTATGTGGTCGGGCGTCTGAACGAGGATGTCCCCTGGGCGCGCTTTATCCGTGAGCAGTTGGCACCGGATTTTTTCTTTCCGGAGGAACCCAGACTGACCGCAGGGTTGGGGTTTATCGCCGCTGGGCCATTCGAGCAAAGCCGCGCGGCCACCGCCCCCGTCACCTTCGCTTACCTTGACCGCGACGACATGGTTACCCAGACCATGGCCGCCTTCGCCAGCACAACGGCGAATTGTGCTCGTTGCCACGAGCATAAGTTCGACCCAGTGAGCCAGGAGGATTACTACTCCCTCCAGGCCGTCTTCGCCGGGATTGGAAAGGGGGACATTGAGTACGATGCCAGTAGTGAGGTTGCCGCCCGCAGGAAGGAGTTGGGGCAAGTGCTGGCCAAGGATCCCAAAGTCCTTCTCAAACCAAGCTACGGCGGGATCGTCCGGGACTGGGAAACGAAGCAGGATAAATCCCCGGCGGCATGGAGTATCCTCGCTCCGGAAGTGTTCCTCTCCGAAGGGGGCGCGACCCTCACCCGGCAGGAGGACGGCTCCATCTTTGCAAGCGGCAAAATGGAAGCTACCGAAGCCTATGTCGTGACCAGCTCCGTCCCTTTGGAAAAGCTCACCGCCATCCGGGTCGAAGCACTCCAGGACGACCGGCTCCCCAAAGGTGGCCCAGGGAGGGCAAACAACGGGAATTTCCACCTCTCGGACGCTAAATTGAAATGGTTCCCCAAAGGCGGGGAAACCGGCATCGACCTGAAAATTGCCAAGGCATCGGCCGACTTCGACCAGGAAGCATGGACTTCTTCCCAGGCGATCGACAATGACCTGAAATCCGGTTGGGCGATCTACCCCAAGGTCAACCAATCCCACTTCATCGTTTTCGAACTCGCCGAAACAGCCGACATCTCGGCCGGGGGGAAGTTGGTCGTGACCCTCAAGACGACTTTCCCTCCCGAGCATTACATGGGCCGGTTCCGTTTGTCGGCAACGGATGCCGGGGGAGGGTTGGTAGGCGTTTTGCCAGCGGAGGTTGTCGAGGCGTTAAAGAATTCTCCCGAAAGCCGCTCTGAAGCCGAAAAAGTGGCCATTGCGGGCATCGCCCTTGAAAGTTGGGCCAAGGCCGAACTCCAAAAACTACCGGCTCCTGAAGTCGTCTACGGGGTTTCTGCCAACTGGGTGGGTACCCAGGAACATGCCGAAGCCCAACCCCCAAAAACCGTCCATCTCTTGCGCCGAGGAGACATCCACCAACCCCTTCGCGAAGTCGGTCCGGGGGCACTTTTGGCCATTCCACGTTTGGAGGGCCGTTTCCAACTTCCCAACCCCAAGGAGGAAGCTTCCCGTCGGTCGGCTTTAGCGGATTGGTTAGCCCATCCCGACAATCCCCTTACTTGGCGCAGCATCGTTAACCGCGTCTGGCATTACCACTTTGGTCGCGGCCTTTGCGATACCCCCAACGACTTCGGACGTATGGGCAGCATGCCGACCCATCCAGAACTTCTCGACTGGCTTGCAGTTTGGTTCCGTGACGAGGCCAAAGGTTCATTGAAAGAACTCCACCGGCTCATCCTCACCAGTGAAACATGGCAGCAATCCAGTATTCCGGGGGATGCCCTCCAAGATGCCTCCAACCCCTATCTTTCCCACGCAAACCGCCGCCGCCTTGACGCCGAATCCTTTCGGGACTCGGCTTTGCAAATCTCTGGCCGTATCGACTGGGAAATGGGCGGGCCGGGGATCGAGCAATTCAAGAAATCCCCTGGCCCGCAGGAAACGCCTTCCCTTGATTACCAAGCCTACGACTGGAACTCCCCTGGTGCCAACCGCCGGAGCATTTACCGTGTAGTCTGGCGCGGGATCCCCGACCCGTTTATGGATGCCCTCGACTTCCCGGACATGGGGCTCCTTACCCCCAAACGCACCTTTTCCGTCTCCGCCCTCCAATCCCTGTCGCTTTACAACAACAACTTCGTCCTGACCGCCTCCGGATGGATTGCTGGACGCCTGGAAAAGGAACCTGACCCAATTGCCCAGA
The DNA here is from genome assembly GCA_038125285.1 of Opitutia bacterium. Taxonomy (GTDB): domain Bacteria; phylum Verrucomicrobiota; class Verrucomicrobiia; order Opitutales; family JABJCN01; genus JAYPDO01. The sequence continues at coordinate 9,199 of JAYPDO010000069.1, read as the reverse complement.
CCGTCCAATTATTCTGGCAACGGGAGCCCGGCGATGCCGAATTGGCCAGTTTCCAAGAATACGCCCGCCAACACGGCCTGGCCGCCCTCTGTCGCATCCTCCTTAACAGCAATGAATTCCACTTCGTCGATTGATGGCCGAATCCTGGGGTTCGGCGTTCCTACCCGCCGCGACTTCCTCCGCGCTGCCGGTGGCGGGTTCGGGGCAATCGCACTCCAGCAGATGTTGGCGAAAGAGGCCATCGCAGCCCCCCATGGAGGCCTCCATCATCCTCCCAAGGCCAAGCGCATCATCCAGCTCTTCATGACGGGCGGTGCCAGCCCCATGGACCTTTTCGACTACAAGCCCGAACTCGAA
>JAYPDO010000069.1:0-8832 GCA_038125285.1 Opitutia bacterium | reverse complement strand
TCACCGCCATGCCCGGCGCGATCATGAAAAGTCCCTTCGAGTTCAAGCAACATGGCGAATCCGGGCGTTGGGTCAGCAGCCTGTTCCCCGAGCAAGCTAAGCTGGTCGACGAAATGGCCTTCCTCATGTCCATGGTCTCGAAGACCAATGTCCATGGCCCCGGGACGTACATGATGAATTCCGGGTTCCTCCTCCCCGGTTTCCCCTGTATGGGCGCATGGATCTCCTATGGCCTCGGCAGCCTTTCCGACAACTTGCCCACCTTCGTCGTCCTGCCCGATGCCCAGGGCTTGCCCTACAACCAGCGCGGCCCATTTTCCTCCGGTTTCCTCCCCGCCATCCACCAAGGCACCGTTATCGACGCAGCTTCCCCCGATCCCGTCCCCGACCTCTTTGCCAACAAGAAGTTCGCATTCGCCACCAAGGCCGCCGACCAAGCCGGCCTCGAACTCCTTTCCAAAATCAACCAACGGCACGCCGCACAAAGGCCGGAGGATTCCCGTCTCGAATCCCGCATCCGTTCCTACGAACTGGCCGCCAAGATGCAGCTCGCCGCCCCGGAAGTTTTTGATCTTTCCAAGGAAACGGAAACCACTCGCAAGGCTTACGGCCTCGACAACAAAGTCACCCAGGAATTCGGCCGCCGCTGCCTCCTCGCCCGGCGCCTTGTCGAGCGTGGTACCCGTTTCGTGCAAGTCTGGAGCGGCCCACAAGGTGCCAAGAACAACTGGGACAACCACGGCAGCATTTCCAAGGAACTCCCGCCCATGTGCGCTAGTGTGGACCAACCCATCGCTGCGCTACTTCGCGACCTCAAACAACGTGGCCTCTTCGAAGACACCCTCCTCATCTGGACGACCGAGTTCGGCCGCACTCCTTTCGCCCAGGGCGGCGAAGGCCGGGACCACAATGGCGGCACCTTCGTCACCTGGCTAGCCGGTGCTGGAATAAAGCCCGGCACAGCCTACGGCCAAAGCGACGACTGGGGATACCAAGCAGCCGAAGGCAAGACCTACTGCTACGACTTTCACGCCACCGTCCTCCACCTCCTAGGCATCGACCATGAACGCCTCACCTTCCGCCAGAATGGCATCGACCGCCGCCTCACGGATGTCCACGGCCATGTCGTGAAGGAGATCCTTGCGTGACCAAAGGAGCGGCGGTCCGCAACCGCCGTATATTGGGGCGGTTATAGGCCGCCCCTCCGGAAATCCCCGGGCAAACAGGGGAAATCCTTTGGCATACCGGCTCTCTCCACACGGAAGTCCTTGGGCATACTTCCATAGTCGGCAGTGTCAGCCCCGGATTGGCTGTACATCCGGTTGTCCCGGACGCCGGAATGACCGTTTTGGATGACATCGTCTGCGATGGTGCCGGAGCCGTCTTGGATGGGTTGCCAAAGACCCTTGCTGTCCATGGCCGCTTGGAACGGATAGTAAGCCAGGCGGCGGTGCTGGCCGGTTTCCCCAGTTCGGGCATAGTCCTCGATGAAGGAGTAAAAGCTTTTCAATTCCTTCTTGGTCACCACCGTCTTGTAGGAGGCGATTTTCTCCCAGGTTTTGCCCTTTTCCGAGATCCATGCCGTGTAAATCGTTCCGGATTCCTGGGGCTCCAGGGAGACGAGGAAGGAGTAGGTCGTGTCCGTCTTCCATGCGTAGGGCATCATGGTTTTCGCCCCTGAACCTTCGCCGCCGAACCGGCTGCTTTTGGCCTTGTCATTGGAGAAGAGGACTTGAGTCCGGTCGGCCTCGTCCACGGAGCGGCTGTCATTGTTACCCCCGCCCTTGTCCCAAACGGAAAAGATGGCAAGCGGCCCGGTACCATGGTCTTGGATCCCGAAATATCCGACGTCGAAACCGATCATGCAGAAGTAGGTATGTTTGAAGGTTTCCTTGACTTGGATCTCGTTGTAGTAGGCCAGGTAGGGCTGCTCCTTCGAAGGGTGCTGGTAGCGGATATGAACGGACGGGGCGAAGTAAGGGAAGCTCAGGTTGGAGGTCTCTTCGAGCCTCTTCCGGATCGAGGCATGGCGCTTCTCGCGTTGGCTTTCCCCTTGGATGGGAAGGGTGAGGATGGAAAGGATCAGGAGTAGGAATGGGAGTCGGTTCATTGGCAGGTTGTGGGTTTTTGGGAAAAGTTGTGGTTGGGGAAGGGGACTAGTGATAAATCACGACCAGGAATACCATCGCCTCGCTGCGGCCGGCGTTGGAAATTTGGTGGGGGACATCGGCAGGATAATTCGCAGAGTCGCCCCGGGCCAAGGTTTGGGAATCCGCCCCTGATTCGACATGGACGCGACCCTTGCTCACGGTTAGGAATTCCCTTGCCCCGGCGAAGTGGGGGGAACTCCACAGTGTCCCGCCTGGACTCAGGCTGATTTCATAAAATTCCACGTCCTTTCCCAGGTGGAGGGGGGAGAGGGTTCGAATGCGGCAATCCTTGTCCGACCGGTAATGGTGCATCGGGTCATTGGCCCGCACGACATCAATGCTCCTGGAGGCTTCTGGGGACTCCACAAACTCCGCCAGTCCCATCCCGAAGGATTCCGCTATCCGAATTGTCACTGTCAGGGTGGGATTGGCAGTACCCCGCTCAATTTGGCTTAACATGGAACGGCTGACCCCACAGGCGGAGGCCAATTGGTCGAGCGACCATCCTTTTTCGGAGCGTAGCTGTTTCAAACGCTTGCTCAGATGCTCGCTCAAAGCATCCGCTTTGCCGGGCCTGGCTTTGGATGGTTTTTTCCCTGTGGGCATGGTGGTTTCCTGTAAACTAGAAAGATTTTCTCGCAAGATGGAAACTCTAATCCGACATAGAGGAGGAATATTCCGATATAAAAGATTTTAACCACTGTTTATATCGATCGAACCTCGGGATTGAGGATGTTAGTAGTCGCAGTGTGTGGACAGAATTTCGGCACATCGACTATTCATGGTCCTAACATCCTAATCATGAATAACCTCAAATTTTCCGTTTTCTTTTTGTGCCTTGTGGTGTTGGGACGGGCTGACGAAAAGCTGGACTTCTTTGAATCCAAGATCCGGCCTGTGCTCGCCGAAAAATGCTATGGCTGCCATTCGGTGAAAGCTGCTGCGGAGGGCAAGCTCAAGGGCGGCTTCTACATCGACTTGCGCGAGGGCTTGCTGCGGGGGGGCGAAAGTGGGCCGGCCGTGGTTCCGGGCCAACCGGGGAAGAGCCTGCTCATGCAAGTGATCCGCCACGAGATTATCGACATGCAGATGCCCCCCAAAAAGGCGAAGCTCACCGACCAGCAAATCGCTGACTTCGAGACCTGGATCAAGGATGGTTGCACGGATCCGCGGACTGGCACGGCACCCAAAGCCCATGAAGAAGCCATTGATGTTGCCGCTGCGAGGTCCTTCTGGTCTCTCAAGCCATTGGGGAAGGTGTCTCCGCCCGATGTACAGGACAGGTCCTGGGTTGCCAATCCGATTGACCAATTCGTGCTTCGCAAACTGGAGGCGAAGAAAATCCCCCCCGCACCTGAAGCCTCCCGGGCGACATTGGCCCGGCGGCTTTACATGGGGCTGACAGGATTGGCCCCGGGCAAGGTGGAGGTGGAGGCCTTTGTGGAGGACAAGGATCCGGAGGCATGGGGCAAGCTGGTGGAAAAGACCCTGGCCAGCCCACATTTCGGCGAGCGCTGGGCACGTCACTGGCTCGACCTGGCACGTTTCGCAGAGAGCAATGGCTACGCTTTCGACAAGGATCGCAATGGCGCTTTCCACTACCGGGACTTTGTCATCAAGGCCCTGAACAGGGATTTGCCGTATGACGAATTCGTGCGCATGCAGTTGGCAGGTGATTTGATCGACGACCAGAGCTACGACCATCTTGCGGCTACAGGCTTTATTGCGGCAGGTCCCTTTACCTCCCAACAGACCGCGAAGGAGCGGGAAAGAAGCCGCTACGAGCAACTGGATGACCTCATCAGCACTGTCGGGACCGCAATGCTCGGCTTGTCCGTTGCTTGTGCCCGTTGCCACGACCATAAGTTCGACCCAGTCACTTCGGATGACTACTACAGCATGATTTCGGCCTTCGAAAAAACCGGTTTCCAAACGGTCGGGACCGATTTCAAGCCGGAGGTCTACAAGGCCGCAAAAGCGGAATTTGACCGCAAGCACCAACCCGTTGTCGATGCGCTGAAGGCCTATGAGGAAGGCGACTTGAAAAAACAGGCGGCCGAATGGCACCAGGCCTGGCTAAAGAACGAGGTCGACGAAAGCCTGCTGGCCAAGGGACAGAAAGCCTGGGAAGAGGCGGAAATCCCCAGGATCAAGCGGGGCGGCCTCAAGCAGTATGCAATTGAGATGCGCACCTCCACAGCCACTGGAAATGCAACCATCCAAACCGGCAGCGGGGGGATCACCCGGCTGTCTGGCGCCAGTCCACAGACCTCGACCTACACTTTGGAAGGCAGCGTAGGCCCGGTGTCCCAAATTGCGGCGTTCATGCTGGAAGTCTTTGCGGACGAGGGCTTACCGGCGAAAGGTCCTGGACGTGCCAACAACGGCAACTTTGTACTTGGCACTTTTTCGGTCGAGGTGAACGGCGAAGCGGCCAAATTCAGCGATACCATGGCCGATTTCAGCCAGGTCAACTACCCGGTTGCCCATGCGATTGACGACAATCCCGGTTCAGGTTGGGCGGTCTCCGGTGGCACCGGCAAAGACCATGTCGCGGTTTTCAAACTGGAGAAGCCAATTACGTCCCAAGAAACCGTGGGCCTGAAGTTTGTTATGGACCAGCCTTTCGGCAGCAGCCACACCATCGGCAAGTTTAGGTTGAGGGCATTGTCGGACTATCCAAAGTCGATGGAGGGGCTGGAAGGGGGCGTAACCTTACCTGAAGGCATTGCTTCGATTTTGGCCAAGGATACCCGTACGGACGAGGAAGCAAAGAAGGTGCGGGAGTATTACATCCGTAACAACAGCGATACCCCGTTTGTCGCCCAAGCATGGCGGTACTTGGCAACGAAGGAGGTCGTCGACCTCGAGAAAACGGACTTCGGCAAGCTCGAAGACACATGGAAAGCCGTGGACTGGAAAGATGGCAAGGACATCAATGCTGACAACGGCTACGCCTACCGCCGTATCGACTCCACCCGAGACTATCCGGTCGTCCTGGCCATGAAGGTTTCCGGAAATACCGAAGCCTGGCTAAATGGCAAATCTGTGTTTGCCCGGGAGAATGGTGACTACAAGCAGGACGACGTACTCCACCTCTTCCTCCAAAAAGGGGTAAACGACCTCGTTATCAAACTCGATGCAAAGAACAACAAGCCCCGGATGAAGTTCAGCTTGGAACCCGGACTTGGCAACGAGACCCTCGCCCTTGCTAACAAGCCGGAACTGACGGATCAAGACCTGGTGGCCGTTGCCAAGTGGTATGGTCCCTACGAGCCCACATGGAAGAAACTGAAGGCCGACATCGCGGCCAGCAAGGCCAAGGAGCCCAAGCCCGATCTTACCGAGATTTACCAAGCCAAGAAAAACGGGACGACCTACGGCCGGTACACGATCCATCACCTTGTGCGGGGGAATTCGGATGTGAAACTCGAGCCCGCCAAGCCAGGGTTCATGGACGTGTTGATGCGCCCTGATGTGGATGATGCCCATTGGATCCCTGATCCCGCGAAGACCGAACCCCGGCTAGCGTTTGCCCAATGGATTACCGATGAGGAAAAGGGGGCGGGCAACTTGCTCGCCCGGGTCATCGTCAACCGCATTTGGAAACAGCACATGGGCAAAGGATTGGTCTCCTCTGCAAGCAACTTCGGCACCACCGGCGACGCGCCGACCCACCCGGAATTGTTGGACTGGCTCGCCATTACCCTGATTGAAAACAACTGGAGCCAGAAGGCGATCCATCGCCTCATCTTGAATTCCGCCGTCTATCGCCAGGGCGTTGCGACCAGCATGGCCGGCCTCTCCCAGGATCCGGAAAACAACTTGCTCTGGACCCGCCGCCGCCAGCGTATCGAGGCGGAAGTGATCCGTGACCGGCTCTTTCAGATGAGCGGTGAACTCGACACCCGTATGTTCGGCCCGGGCTCCTTGAACCTCTCGGATCCACGTCGCAGTGTTTACCTCACCGTCAAGCGCAGCAAACTCATCCCCTTCCTCCAATTGTTCGACGCACCTGCCGCCATCGAAGGCAAGGAGATGCGGAATGAGACGAATTCGGCACCCCAGTCGCTTACCTTGCTCAACTCCACATTTGTGAGGCAGATGAGCGCCAAACTGGCCAAACGGGTCACCGCGGATTCCAATGAAGCCCTCGTGCGCCGGCTCTACTGGGAAACCTTCTCCCGCGAACCCCTGCCGGAAGAACTGAAGTACCTTAGCGACTTTCTCGACCGGCAAGCCAACTTGTACCAAGGCGACAAAGCCGCTGCCGACAAGGCCAAAGTCGACCTCTGCCAACTGCTCATCTGCAGCAACGAATTTGTTTACATCGATTAAGGAAACCCATGAAAACCTACACATCCCGACGCGCATTTTTAGGCCAGGCCGGGGCGGCCGCAGGCATCTTTACGACGCAGGGCGTTTTTGCCAGCAACAACCCGCTCTCCATTGGGACTGGGCACCATCCAGCCAAGGCCAAGAGCATCATCTGGCTGCACATGACAGGCGCCCCGTCCCAGGTCGATACCTTCGACTACAAGCCCGTTCTCAACCAACAGCATGGGAAACCACTTCCCGGTGCGGATTCGCAAACCGGGTTCTTCAGCACCAGTGGCAAGTGCCTCGCCTCGCCCTTCAGTTTCAAGCAGTACGGGGAATCGGGAGCATGGGTCTCCGAACTTTTCCCGCATCTCTCGAAGCACGTCGATGACATGGCCTTCATTTACTCCATGTTCTCCCGCTCCAACAACCACACGCCAGCCATGTTGGAGTTGACCTCCGGATTCTTCCGCCAGGGCTTTCCCAGCATTGCCAGTTGGCTGATGTACGGCCTTGGCACACCGAACAATTCCTTGCCCGGCTCCTTCGTACTCCATGCGCCCCGGAAGCCCCGCGGGGAAGACCCCATCTGGTCCACCGGTTTCCTGCCCAAAGTCTACCAAGCCACCACCATCGACGGAGGCAACCAGAAGGTCATCGACAACCTTGCACGCCTCGACGAGCTCAACGATGCCCAGCAGCGCTCCCAGCTGGACGCCATCAGCTTCCTTAACCAAGTCCATGCCTCCGGTCGTCTTCAGACCTCCAACCTCGAAGCCCGCCAGGAAGCCTATGAGCTGGCCTACCGTATGCAGACCTCGGCTCCCAAGGCCTTTGACCTGGCTTCAGAAACCGATACCACCCGCAATGAATATGGAATGGACGACAAGGCCACCGAGCTTGTTGGCCGCCAGTTGCTGACTGCCCGCCGCCTGGTTGAACGTGGCGTCCGCTTTATCCACGTATTCGCCGGCACTAACGGGGGCGGGGGCGGGGTCGCCGATGTCCCCTGGGACGGGCACAACGACATCAAGGCCAACCATACTGTGGCGGCCCGGTCTGTCGACAAGCCGATCAGCGCACTTCTTGCCGACCTCAAACAACGGGGCATGTTGGAGGAAACCCTCGTCGTATGGGGCGGTGAATTTGGCCGCACCTCCGATTCCCAAGGCAACGGCACCGGTCGCGACCACAACCCCAACGCCTTCACAATGTGGTTCGCCGGAGGAGGAATCAAAGGGGGAGTACAATATGGCCGTTCCGATGACTTTGGCTACAAGGCGATTGAGGACCGTACCTCCGTCAACGACCTCCACGCCACCGTCCTGCACCTCATGGGCCTTGACCACGAACGTCTCACCTACCGCCACAACGGCCGGGATTACCGCCTCACCGATGTCGCTGGCCACGTGATCCAAGACATCCTGGCCTGAGGTATAATCCATCCCTCAGAAGTAATTTCCGGTTCGTGGCATATCGTAGCATGGCCTTCCTAGGCCGTGTTTAGGTTTTGGATCCGAGGATTTGGAAACGACTTTCAAGAAACGCTATAAACGGCAAAGCCAGTCAAATCCCGTCCAATCGCTTCCGAATCGAAGGCTGGCTCCAATTCCCGGACGCCATAGCCACAACCTTTGATTTCGCCAGGCTTGGGATTGGAAGGCAAAATCATAGGCTTCATCAAGCCATCCTGCCTTGCCTTGAAAATTCGGTTTGCCATGCCGAATTTTCAAGGTCGCAATTTGTCGGCTGTCGTCTATTTCCTCAACCTCACCATCTCTGGTGACGGTCACCCGCTGCCTTGCGGCATGAACTCCTGCTTCACCCGCAACCACGGTGGCCAGCAGTATCAATATGAGGCTTCGCTGAACTTGTATAGAAATCCGGATGGATGATGTAGATGACTTCTCCGGACAACTCATAAGGACTTGCTCCTGTAAGAAATCCCCTTACGAAATGGGATGATTCACTGTCCATGAAAGTCCTTAAACTTCCTCTTCCTGGGTTACATTTTGCGGCTGTATCCATGATTACTCTCCTGGTTTTTGCGGCGAACGCCATTGGAGGCTTTGATAGCTCCAGGGATCCCGGCAATTGGAACAACATCGACTGGTTTGGCCCTGTCTATGCACCGACCGAGCCCTACGGCACGCCCTGGATTTATCATGCCCAGATGGGCTGGCTTTATGTTCCTTATGGCCAGGAACCAGGCTCCCTCTGGATGTGGGACCAGGAATTCGGCTGGATCTGGACAAGCTATGTAAACTACCCCTTCCTCTACCACAACAATTCGCAAAGTTGGCTCTATTATGGCGGGATACAGCAAAGCAGCCGCATTTTTTACGACTTCAATTCCCAAAGC